>JBGCEM010000139.1:0-40013 GCA_045106335.1 Paracoccaceae bacterium
ACAATTTCAGGGATCCAGTTTCACGCACAGGCATTATTGGACCCTCGCGCGGATGATGCCGGACAGATATTCCAGCGCCATGACAATGACGATTATGGTGATCAGGATCGCAGCGGCCGTGTCATATTCATAGCGATCAAAAGCGGTGTTCAGGGTCGCGCCAATGCCGCCCGCACCAACGAGCCCCAAAATGGCGCTTTCGCGGAAATTGATGTCCAGACGGTACATCGACAGTCCGATCAGGCGGGGCATGACTTGGGGTTGGACGCCGTAATTGATCCACTGGGTCCAGCGCGCGCCTGATGCTTTGATCGCCTCGGCCTGAACTTTGTCCATGCTTTCAATGTCTTCGGCCAGAAGCTTGGCGAGAAACCCGATAGTGGCAAAGCTAAGCGTTAAGAACCCGGCCAGCGGTCCAAAGCCAAAAATTGCCACCAACAGGATCGCGACAATGATTTCCTGCAGCGCGCGGCTGATGGCGATAATGCCGCGACAAATCAGGTAGACGGGCAGGGGGGCGACGTTGCGCGCGGCCCCCAACGCGATGGGGATCGAAATGGCGATACCGATGACAGAAGACGCGACGGTCATCACGATGCTTTCGATCATGCCTTCCCAGATGTCGCCCGAGCGCGAGGAGAAATCAGGGTTGGTGAAGGCCAAGATGAACGCTTTGCCGCGTTCTAATCCCGCATAGACGCGGGCCCAGTTCACCTCGATGGTAAGGACCGCCGCGATAAGGTACAGACCAAACGCTAGGATCAACGTCCAGCGCAGCCATGGACGTTTGATAAAGGGCGGTTTCTTCCATGGCGTGCCGAGGGCTGGAGCGCTCATGCGGGGACCTCGGCGTCGTCCTCGTCCAGGGTTTCGATGGTGGCTTCCCAGTCTTCTTCGCCGTAGATTTCGGTGAGTTTATCAGGGGTTAGACCGTCTGGGGCGCCGTCATAGACCATCGCCCCAAAGCGCAACCCGATCACACGCTGCACAAACATTTGCGCCAATGCGACGTCGTGAATGTTGATGATGGCGGCCAATCCGCGTTCGCGGCAAAGCTCGCAAATCAGGCGCATGATCTGGCGTGAGGTTTTTGGATCCAGCGACGCAGTGGGTTCATCGACCAGCAACACGGCGGGGTCTTGGATCAAAGCGCGGCAAATCCCAACGCGCTGACGCTGCCCGCCGGACAGCTCATCCGCACGTTTGTCGGCCATATGCGCCAACCCGACACGGTCCAGAAGGCGAAAGGCCTCATCCACATCCGATTGTGGGAATTTGCGCAAAAAACTGCGCCAGAACCCGACATAACCCAGCCGTCCAGACAGCACGTTTTCCATGACGCTGAGCCGTTCGACCAGCGCGTATTCCTGGAAAATCATGCCCATTCGCCGGCGCTCTTTGCGCAGGGCACTGGCGGATAGGCTGGTCAGTTCGGTGCCATCCAAAGACACTTTGCCGGAACTGGGTTCGACAAGCCGGTTAATGCAGCGGATCAGCGTCGATTTCCCGGCCCCAGACGGGCCGATCAGCGCCAGAACTTGGCCTTCGGGCACGACAAGATCGACCGCTTTTAGCGCCTGATCCCCAGTTTTATACGTCTTTACAAGCTTCTCAAGCCGCAGCATGAAAGCCCCCCTGCCTGTCATGGTGGTCAAAGGGCGGGCCGATGTGACCCGCCCGATCAGCGTTTACTGGCAGGAATAGCTTACGCCATTGGCCGTATCGATTTTGCGAATCACGTCCCAAAATTCCTGATAGGTCATTTCCAAAAACTGACCCTCATTGGACTTTTCGAACTCTTCTTGCAGCGACGTGCCTTCCCATTCGAAGTTAAAGAACGCATTGCGGATCTTTTCTTTCAGCTCGGGCTTAAGGTTATAGACAGTGCCAAAGCCCGTGGTGGGGAAGGTTTGGGATTTATAGACCACTTTGACGTCATCCGCGCTGATCACGTCGCGGCTGATCATGCGGGATTTGACAGAATTCGCGATGGACGCGGCCACGTAGTCTTTATTGGCAACACCCAAGATCGAATTGTCGTGCTTGCCGGAAAAGACCGGTTCGAAATCGCGTTCCGGCAGCATGTCAAAGTCACCCTTTAGGATCGCCGAGGGCGCTTTGAACCCGGAATTGGACGTGGGCGAGGTGAAGGCCAAGGATTTGCCTTTGATGTCTTCGACCTTATCGATACCCGAGCCGGGATAGGTGATGATTTCCATCTCATACCCGAAATTGCCGTCTTTCGAGGCCATGATGGTGAACGGATTAAAGCCCGCGCAATTCACCGCCAGGGGATTTGAACCGGTGTTAAAACCCGCGATATGCAAACGGCCTGAGCGCATGGCCTCAATCTGCGCTGCGTTGTTTTGCACTGGGAAGAACACGACGTCTTTGCCGGTTTCGGATTCCAGATGCGTGAGGAAATCTGACCAGGCCTCTTTGTAAACAGCGGGATCTTCGACGGGGGTGTAGGCAAAGATCAGAGTGTCGGGGTCGATTTGGTCGGCGGGATCGGTGGGCGTGTCTGCGATCAGATCCCCGTCCACGTCGCAAAACCGTGTGTCCAGATCACCGCGGGGGCAATCTTGTGCACTGGCTTGCGTGCCAAGACCCAAAGTCAGAACCATTGCGGCCCCGGATAGAAGTGTTGTTGTAATTTTCATGATGTTAATCCTCCCTGACCAACGCTAGGTCGAAAGGATCAGATTGACAAAGGCTAATTTCAAGTCGCGATGGTTTGAGTCCAATCTTGTGTCCAATCGTCGAAGGTTAAGATTGGCGGTGGGTCGGCCAAGGGGGCGTTTAAATAGCCACCGCTGAACAGCACGAAAGGGACGTCTGCATTGTGTGCTGTGGCCTGGTCGACAGTGCTGTCGCCGACATAAAGCGTGTTTTGTCGCGTGCTTCCCAGGGCGTGCATGACCTGTAGCAGCGGTTCTGCATTTGGCTTTTTCGCAATCCCGGGCGCGGCCCCTGCTATGACGTCAAAGAACGGCGCAAGGTCCAGTTCGGCACAAATGTGGCGTGCTGGTTCGACCGGTTTGTTGGTGCAAATGGCCAGCTTATGTCCGCTGTTGCGCAGCTGGGTCAGGCAATCAACCACGCCGGGATAGGGCGTTGTGCGACTGAATGGATCGGCATTGTAGCTGTCCATAAACGCGCGCAATGTGTCACGCTGCAAGGGTTCGCTGGTCCCGCCGGTGGCGTGCAAACTGCGTTGGACCAAGCGCTCGACCCCGTTGCCAATAAAGGAAATCACTGTGCTTAGGTCCAATGGTGGGCGCTCAATTTCCAGCAATGCGGTGTTGATTGCGGCCTGAATATCCGGTGCGCTGTGGATCAAGGTGCCATCAAGATCGAAAATATAGCTTTGCATGATTAGCTGCGTCCCAATGCGAGTTTTGCGGCCAGTCCCAAAAAGAGACAGCCCGTTAGGTATTGCAAACCCTGTGCGAGGGTGGCGTGTCGCACCAGAAGCGTGCCAATTTTGCCAGCGGATCCGCCGACCGCAGCATTGATGAGTGTCCCGCCAAGATTAAGGATACCGCCAAAAATCAGGAATTGCGTGAATACTGCGCCGCGTGAGGGGTCTATGAATTGTGGGATCAAGGCCAGAATAAAGATCGCAATTTTGGGGTTCATCAGAGAAACGAAAACACCGCTTTTCCAGGCCTGAAATGTTTCTGACATGCCTGCAGATTTTGAGGTTGTTTGCAGAGGTGTCAAAAAAGCCTGAATGGCCAGATAGCACAAATACGCAACGCCACCCCAGCGAATGATTTCATATGCAATTGGATGTGTCGCAATTAAAGATGCCAACCCAAAAGCGCCCGCCAATGTATACATCAGCGAGCCTGTCGCAATTCCGAAAGATGCGGCAATTCCCGCTTTGGGTCCTGATTTTGTGCCTTGTGCGAGGCAGAACATCATGTCGGCGCCGGGGGTTAAGTTCAGCGCAAGTGCAATGGGGATGAAAACCAATAAAGTAGACAGCTCTATTATCACGATGCCGGCCCGGTCAGATAGGGGCGCATGGCTTGATACACGACGGCCGTTGCGACATTGGCCAGGTTTAAAGACCGCACCCGGGTGTCGAGCATGGGCAGATTGAATACGCGGTCTTGCATGTCGTTCAGTATCTCATCGGGCAGTCCGGCGGATTCACATCCAAAGACCAAATAGGCGTCTTTCTGATAATCGGGTGTGTAAAAGGATTCAGCCCCGTCTTCTTCAAAGAAATACAATGCGTCGCGCGGTGGGTTGCGCTGATCTAAAAAATCCTGCCAAGAGTCGTATTCCGTCAACGACACATATTGCCAGTAATCCGTCCCCGCACGGCGTACTGCTTTTTCATCAAGTGAAAAGCCATAAGGCCTGATCAGAATAAGCTCTAGGTTCAATGCCACACAGGTGCGCCCAATTGCGCCGGTGTTGTAGGGAATTTCTGGCGTCACCAACACCATTTTCAAACGAGGTTCGGACATTAGAAAATGAGCTTTCGTGCTATGCGGTGTATTCGGGCGTGCTTACTCTGATCACAGCGCAGTGGACAGCGGCAAGTTCGTCACAGGGCTCTCTATTTTAGATTGCATGTCTTGTTAGGTGCGCGGGCACTTTCAACCTGTAAGCGTTTTGCGGTGGTGAACGTGCCAGTTTTCTTTGAGATATACAAATGTGTGATTGACGGCCGACGCGATACGTGATGGCGTTTAAGTATTGAAATTATGTATTTGAGCGCTGGTGGGTACGGTTATGACGACAACAAAATTATTCTTTGAAACGGGCGCGTTGAGCACTTTCTTTGAAACGGGCGCGTTGAGCACTTTGAATCTGAACCTCAAAGCGCAGTCTTATGGATTTTCGACGGGGGATGATTTCGTTTGGAATCCAGAGCGGTCCACATTTAACATTATCGACATTGGGTTGGGGCCGTTCGGGGATCTCAAAGTCGTAGGTTATAGCGATTTTGCCTTTGGGTTTCGTTTTGATGCATCTTTAGGTTCGCCAGGAACATTTGAAACGTCGTACAATATCGATGTTGATGTTAAATATCCTGATATCGTTTTTGATAGCCCGTCCGAAAACACTGTCGCCTTCGATTTCACCGATGTGACTGTAACCAAAGCCACCAGCCAGTCCACAGGTATTAGCGCCCCTGTTCAAGTTGATATTCCCGGCAAAGACGATCCGCTGGATTTGCCAGCAGGCTTGCGGCTGTCGATGATTGTGGGGGCGGAATTCGGGATTGAAAGCATCTCAGTGCCGACACTGTTTTCCGGTACCAAAAACTATGACGGTTTTCCGATCATTCCGTTTGCAGAAACAGACATCACATTGTTCCAATTGGATGCGCGCAATTCCACGCAGTCTTTTAAGCTGGGCGACGGGCTGAGCTTGAAACTGCGCCTTCCGACGGGCGCGTCCACAAATGGGGAAAGTACAGGTTCGACGATCGTCAGTGACAAAGGGTATTCGGCTGCCCCCTTTGTTTCGTTAAACGGTGATTTGGATAAATTGCTGGTCAAGCTGATAAAATCCTTGCCCGGCGTTGGAACAGTGGTGGGCACGTTCCTAGAAAAAACACTGTTTGTCGAGGTCGAAGAAGACCTGTCTGACTATATTCCCTTCCTGGACAAAGAATGGCTGACCTTTGAGGTCACTTTGGTGGATTTGGGCGCCACTGCGGGACTACACATAACAGAAGAAATCAGCGTTGATATCGGCTATGATGAGACCGAGGACTTGCCCGACTTTCAAGCGTTGGGTGGCACAAATAATGTCAACGATTTTTTTAGCGGGATTTTTGACCCAATTGAGGACCCCGGCAAAGACAAGACCCCCAATGTCAAAGTCGTTTTGCGGTCTGATCAAGGCACGCCAGACAATCTATTGGATGATACAATTACCACAGGATTTTTGGGCGATGTCATAAACGTGCCAGACCCGATCAATTCTGCGGCGCCGGGCGAGGTCACAGTCGATGCCTGGTTTGACGTTGAAAGCGCGAAAGTGTCCCACTCGGTTGGGTTGGGGGGCAAATTTAGCGTTTCAGTGTCGGTGTTGGCGGCAGGTATTGGCGGATCTATTGGCGAAAAACTGGGGATTAGTTTTGGCCCATTGTTTTATCAAGAGCTTCCCCCGGGTGGTTTAAAAGTCGATTTGGTGAACTTTTTCACCCGCCGTTTTGATTTGGAAGGCGGCACGTTTGAGAACTTGCCAACTGGGTCGCTCAACGCGTCCAATCATGATGTCACGACCTGGAATTATGAGGCCGGTCATTTCAATCAGCAAACAGCGCAATACAAGTACTTTTGGACGAACGTGAAACCCTTCGGTTTCGATCCCACTGCGGAAAATGCCCGCCAGATCGCCATTGATTTTGCGATTGCGAATGCGAAGTGGCGTCAAGAGGTGATTGAGACGTTCAAATTTGTTTTGGACGCCCGCGATATTCAATCGCAGGATCATGTATTCCTCAACACCGGTCGACAAAATGTTTTGCAGTCCGAAAATCTAAGCGATACGGCTGTGTTTTGGACGGATACCTCGGGCACAGACAGTTTTGCCTTTTTGAATGCGGCGCAAAATAATGTGGTGATTGCGGCGCCGCAATTTCAGCCCAGCGTCGGGGCGGGCCTAAGTTTCATGTACAGCGCCTTGGTGAACGAAGGCACATTCTGGATCACCGAGACTTTGAACACGAATTCAGACATTCGCAAACTGACCGAGTATCTGGATGTCACGTCTTCTATCGCGGGTCAGGGGATTGATGAATTTTCTGATGCGCAGATGGCGTTAGAGCTTGCGCGCTATGCCAATGATTTCAGCTCAAATCTTGGGCTGAACGTGCTGGGCACGCCGCAAAATGATTTGATTGTCTATTCTGAAGGGGCGAACCCGAATGTAGGCCAACCGCCTGAATATCTGGACGGGGCAAGTGAGGATGACGGGATCAATGTCTATACCTCAACTGGTGACGTGTTGTTGGCCAATTTCCAATCCGTGCATTCGGGGTTGGGCGTGCAATGGGATATGCTAACCGAGCAATTGCAAGAAGTCTCGGATGGCGAAATGCAGTTTTATCAATTCCAAGATGCAACGGGCGCGAATTCGATTAGCGGCACTGTGCTGGATTTCCCGGCCTCGCTTTTGGAATTCCGCGACCCAGATGCGGCCCCTGGCACAGCGCCGGAACATCAAACGGCCATTCGCAATTTTGAACGCTTTGTCATTCGCTTCGGGGACGAGGCCGATCTGGTACGCACAGGGATCAACCATTACGAATACCTTGAATTGGGGGGCGGTGATGACCGTGTTGTTCTGAACTCGGACAAAGTTCAGGACATTGTGAATGCGCAAGCGGGTGATGATGTGATCATCCTGTCCCGGCAAGATTTCGTGCCCGACCGGCGCGGGATTGATCCACAAGCGACTGAAGCTATTCAAAGTTTGCGGGTGTTTTTCGGATCTGACGCGATCACGGGCGGGACTGGCTTTGATATGGTCACGATCGCCACAGGCAGTTTGGATCCGGCCTTGGGCTCGGGTGGGGGACTTAGCGATCAGGCCACGGCGGATGCGTCGATCACGGCGGCGGATTTGTCTAAGGGCTATGCGTGGTCCACCAATTCACAGCATAATGACACGTTTATTGACGCGGGCTCTAACATACATGATTTGCGCGAGGGCCTGGAAGAAATCCTAATCACGCTTGATCCGGATGCGGCAATGACGATCAGCCGCGATGTGTCCATTGACGGCTTCGCGGTTGACGAATTCTTCGCAGACGAAAACCCGGCGGTGATCCTGGCGCTTGCCGGGGAATACACCAGCGGTGCTTACATTTTTAATGATGTTGAAGCAATCAATGTCGAAGGTTCGGGCGCGGCAGCCGATTTGGCCGTCTTTACCGGGGGCATTTACTACGAAGGTGGCACGCGCTTAAACGGGGGCAGTCCCGCAGACAGCCAACCCGTCGATGTGTTTCTGGCCGATTTCTCGGCTTATGAAACCGCAAAGTCGCGCATTGTTGTGGTTGACGGGGTCGAAGACACTGTCGCCCCCGGCGGTATTAACTTGATTGGTGCGGATATCACGGATCCCCTCACGGGCGAGATCGCGCGCGGTGGCATTGACTGGGTGGATACCAGTATCACAGGCTTCGAAAAATGGGTCGTCACTGGGACGTCGCAATCGGATCGGATGGTTGGCGGGGCCTGGGATGACTTTCTGGATGGGGGCGAGGGCGACGACCAATTCCAGAACTCGGGCAGCGGTGATGGCATTGACTTCTTGATCGGTGGTGGCGGAAACGACCGCTTTACGGTTGATATGTCTGTGTCGGGGGCCAGCTATGTTTATGGCGACACCTTCGTGGATGAACTTCCATCCGAGCTGTCGGGGCGCTTAGATCAAGACAGCCTGAATGTGTTTTACAGCGAAACGACTGGCTCTTTATTTCAGGTTGTCACCGAAACCGGTGTGCTTGACATTACGGTCGATGCAACTCTGGCTGATGCAGACCGCGCCTTGCAAAGTCGCGCCGACGTGCGTGCGCTTGGAATTGTGGACAGCACGTTGACCAATGGTGTGGTGGCGGCTGGCATTGAACAGACCAATGTGCTGGGATCCGATGCGTTTGACGAAGTTCTGCTTTATGATGGCGGCACGACCTATATCGGGGGCGAGCGTTCGGGCGACAAAGACCTGTTTATTGCGGATTTCACGGGCGATTTGATCCCGCTTGAAATTCTGATTGAGGACGACCCCGACACCCAGCCCGGCGACATTGCAGGGGCCACGCTGTTGGAAAATGGCGTTTTTCTGGCCGGGATTGACCGCGCGATTGTCACCTTTGGCGAAGGCGACGATACATTCCGCGGTGGGCGCTATAACGATATCATCGACGCCGGCGCGGGCCATGACAATCTGACGGGTGATGGCGGCTCTGACACGTTGAACGGCGGGGCCGGCAACGATCTGTTTTACTGGGAGGGCAACGACGGCACGGATGTGTTCGACGGGGGCAGCGGCTTGGATCGTCTGGCGGTGTCAAACATGACCAGCACGGGCGATGCGTTCGCCCAAGGCGGCATCCTGCAAGACGTGTTAAACGCAGAATTCGGTGAAATCATCACCTTGTCGGGCGGATTTCTAACGGCCGACTCCAGTCACGACGATATCGCGCAGGTCTTGTCCTTGGTGGGGACCGAGGGGCTTAACTGGGGCCTCAGCTTTGTGGGGGCGACGGAAAATGTCCTGACCTATCGCAATATGGAAGCGCTGGAAATTCAAGGCGCGCATGAATTCGATGACATCATCGTCTATCAAGGCGGGTTGATGTATGCGGGCGGTGAACAGGCAGGCGATGCGGATGTGTTCGCGGCCAATTTCGGCGGGGCGTTCGAGGACTTGACCCTATCCACGTTGGACGCCCCAGCGGGATCCGCGCCCGGAACAGCCTTTCGCGATATCGGCAATGGCGTGATGGTTGGCGAGTTTGAAAAGCTGCACGTGATCACTGGGTTTGGCGATGACACAGTGACTGGCGGGCGGCTGGACGACTACATCGAAACGGGTGGCGGCGCGGATCAGGTCGTAGCGACGTTGGGCAATGATGTGATCAACACCGGCGCGGGCGAGGATCGCCTGGCCTTTATCGGTGGCACGCAGCGTTTGGATGGTGGTGCGGATTTTGACCGGATTGAAATCGCTGCACAGGAATTGGGCTATGCGTTAGCGACTCTGGACACGTTCGGCGTGGCCGTGGCCGCTCCGATTGTGGCCGACGGGGTGACGTCTGTGTCGTCCTACCGTACAGCCATTGACGAGATCCTGAACACCGAAGGCGGGTTGGCGCAGGTGCGTTTGACCCATGCGGGCGGCACACTTGAGTACCGCAATATCGAGTTCGTCTCGGCCACGGGCGCCAATGCGGGCGATGTGTTCATTTCGGGGATTCAAGGCGGCGTGCTGTCGACCGACGGCGGGGATGACATCCTGATTTCCGACATTGGCAATGATTTCTTGCTGGGTGGACCGGGGCGCGATGCATATGTGTTCGGGCGCAACTTTGGCCATGATGTGATCGGCAATGAATTCGCCGACGCGACCGAGCTTCACTTTGTGGGCACCAATCTGGCCGATCTGACCGCAAGCACAGATTTCACGGGCGAGCATCTGATCCTGACCAAAGACGCTTTTAGCAGCGTCACGATTTTCAACTATTTCGCCACAGGGCCGACCCCGTCCCACGTAACTGTGTTTGCCGATGATGCGCTGGCTGGCACGTCGATCAACGTGGCCGGTTTGATCACGAATAGCCCTGGTGCACCTTTGGGCGGCAAACAGTTCTTTGGCACGACCCAGGCTGATTTCCTGGATGATTTCACCGATGCTGCGGATTTCTATTACGGCTTTGCAGGCGATGATCAGTTCCTGGGCAATCCCGGACCTGACTTGTTTGACGGATCGCTTGGTGTTGATTTCGTAAATTACCAAGCCTCGACGGAAGGGGTCGGTGTGTTCTTGGGCAATGCCACTCCAGGCTTTGGGGGGCTGGCTGCGGGTGATTTGTTTGTTTCAATCGAAGGGGTGATTGGGTCTAACTTAAACGACAATTTGGCGGGCAGTTCGGCTGGCAATCAGCTTTACGGTGCCGATGGCGATGATCTGGTGATCGGGCGCGCGGGGGATGACGCGCTGTTTGGTGGTGCAGGCGCGGACCGGCTGTCGGGGGGGGCGGGTCACGATCTGATCTTTGGAGGCGCCGACAACGACACGATCACGGGCACGTTTGACAGCGATCTTGGGAATGACACGCTGATCGGGGGTGCGGGCGATGACAACTTGTCGGACTTTGAGGGCAACAACCAGTTCAGCGGCGGGGCTGGCAACGACACGGCGACGGGTGGCTCGGGCGATGACACTTACCTGTATATCGGGCGCGAGGACCGCTTTGATGGCGCCTATGACACGGGGATCCCACGCGAAATCACTGGCGGGTTTGACGTGTTTGAGGGCAATGGCGGCACGGATTCCATCGTGCTGGCCGAGTTCGGCGCGGCGGTTCAGATCTTTGTCGAAGGGTTCAATGGCGTGAATGGCTATGTGGAAACCAGCGAGACCGACACATATGTGCCCTTCGCGCCGGACGCACGCACGCTGTTGTCACTGCGCAGCGTGGAAAATGCCGTCGGTACGGATTTCAACGATGTGATCGGCGGATCTAGCGCGAATAACCGGCTGGAAGGCGGATCCGGGAACGATTCACTGGCCGGCTATGATGGCGACGACACGATCATCGGCGGCTCTGGCCGGGATTTGGTGGATTACTTCGGCGAAGAGGGGTCATTCGGTGTCTTCGTGAATATGGCCGTCACGGATTTTGATGACGTCACGGGGGATCCGCTGTTCGGCGTTGCCTCTGACAGCTATCGCTCGAGTGACGTTCTGAATTCGATTGAGGATGTCGTCGGTACCGCGAACGCAGATACGATTTTCGGATCGGACGCAGACAACATCATTTCGGGCATGCAAGGCGGCGACACTCTGGATGGTCGCGGCGGCATCGACACGTTGGATCTCAGTCATGAGGGCGGCCTGAGCGGTGTCGTTGTTGACGTTTTATATGAGATCGTGACGGACAGTTTCGGTGACCAAGACTCGATCGTGAACTTTGAATCCTACATCCTGACGGCACGGAATGACTTGATCTATGCGGATATCGAACGGATCGCTGAAATTGATGCTGGTCTGGGCAATGACACGATCATTGGCTCTTTATTGGGGGATCAGATCACCGGTGGGGGCGGGAATGACAGTGCCTTAATGGGTGCGGGCGATGACACCTATTTCTATACAAGTGGCAATGACACAGTCAGCGGCCAAGCGGGCTTCGACGTTATCGATTTCAGCGCCTCTACAGTTCAGGTCAGCGTCGATACGTTTTTGCAAAAGGTGTTCCGCCTGTTCAGCGGCGATGTGCTGGTCGAACTGGCGGATGATATCGAACGGTTTGTGGGCTCGGATCTGGATGACTACTTGTTTGGGGACGATGGCAATGACGATCTGTTTGGCGGGGCGGGCAATGACCGATTTGGCGGCAATGGCGGCGCGGATACGCTGGATGGTGGTACTGGGGACGATTTGATCAACGCTGGCGCGGGCGATGATGTTCTGACCGGTGGCGAAGGATTCGACACGATCAATGGCGAGGCCGGCAACGACACGTATTTCTATATTGGTGAAAACTCCCCCGAGGTCGGCTTTCAAGGCGGCACGGACCAGTTCGACGGTGGCGCGGATACCGATACGATGAGCTTTGAAGGCTTTGGCGATTCCGTGCATATCCGCAACGCCAGCGGCGATGTGATCGACCGTTTTGGCAATGCTTTGGTGGTGTTTGACCAAGTGGAAGTCGTGATCGGGACAGAGTCAAGCGATGCGTTTTCCCAACCGGGCGGCGGAACCGTGCGCCATGTCCAAGGTCTGGGCGGCGAGGATTATTTCTTTGGCGCGCTGAACGGGATCCATTTTGATGGCGGGCGCGATCAGGACGCCTTGGATTACTCAAACGCACAAACCGGCGCGGGCGGTATTTTTGCAGATCTTGAGCAGGGTCAAATCGTCAAGCAGATTGACACCAACGCAGTCGATACCGTCGTAAATGTCGAATGGATCATTGGAACAGATCAGCAGGATATCTTCTTGGGGGATCGCAATGACAATCTGTTTGAAGGTGGTGCGGGCGCGGATATCTATGATGGTGGAACAGGCAGCGACACGATCAGCTTCCTGCGCGAAGATATCGGCGTGTCCAACAACGGTCTGATCGTCGATTTGTCCAATACGACCAGCGACAATATCACCGATATGTTTGGCAATCAGGAACGCGCGCGCAATATCGAGAACGTCAAAGGCAGCAATTATTCTGACTTTATTGTCGGGTCGGACGCGGACAACACGCTGGAAGGCTATGACGGCAATGACGAGCTTTATGGATTGGACGGCAATGATCTGTTCTATGACGGGCTTGGCGCGGATCTGATCGACGGCGGGCAGGGTGATGATACGTTGTACCACACGGGCGGCACGTATGAATTCGACGCGGGCACGGGCGAAGATGCGCTGTTCTTCTCGCGGCTTGGATCGGCCGTTGCAGTTAGCATCCGGGCAGATCAGAACTTTGCGCTCAGCAACGGGACAGCGCAATGGTCTGGCGAAGGTGTGTCTGACGAAATCGGCACCCATAGCGGTGTCGAGGATCTGATCGGCTCGCATTACAGCGACCTTTTGATCGGCAATGTGGGCGTCAATCTATTGGCCGGATTGGGCGGCGATGACACGCTGGTCGGTGGCAATGGCGATGACGAACTGGTCGGCGGCGACGGTCTGGACCAGGTGAACTACTACAATGATGGCGGCGCGCTGGGGGTTGTTGTCAGCCTTGGCCTGAAGGTCGCGTCGGATACGTTTGGTGATACAGATCTGCTTAGTAGCATCGAAAATGTCTTGGGCTCAGATCTGGCGGACACGATTGCGGGTGATGAATTCGGCAATGTGATAACAGGCAATGCCGGTGTAGATCGTCTGGATGGCGATGGCGGGTTTGATACGCTCGATTATAGTGCTGAATTTGGCGTCAATGGGGTTGTCGTCTATCTGGGCTTAGGTCTGGCGGGGGACTCGCACCAGGACACAGATATTATCAGCGGCTTTGAGGCGGTCATCGGCACGGATCAGGGCGATACGCTGCACGGCGATGATATCGGCAACCTGCTGATGGGCGGCGCTGGCGCAGATGTTTTGTGGGGGCGGGGCGGTTCTGACACGCTGACTGGTGGCACCGAGGCAGATACGTTTGTCCACGCGCCGGGTGATGGCACGGTCATAATCACGGATTTCGAGACGGGCGTTGATGTGCTTGATTTGTCGGAACATTTGCGCAGACGCGCGGATGTGGCGTTGGACGGTATCCGCGAAATCAACACTGGCGATCTTGTGATCGAAATCGAGGGCCAGGGCTCGGTCGTGCTGGAAAATGTGGCGTTGGCGGATTTCGACGTAAGCCGTGTCGTGCTGTCGGACCAGGCGCTGCCGGTGTTAGAAGCGTTGCCAAGTGGCAGTACCGTGACCGGCAATGCCGAGGATGAATCGTTGCAAGGGCAGGGGGGCAATGACACCTTGCTGGCGGGTGATGGCGATGATGTGGTGGATGGCGGCGCGGGCGATGACGTGCTGGATGGCGGGGCTGGGCGCAACAAGGTCAGCTATGCCCAAACCACGGGTGGTGGCGTGACAGTCAACTTCCTGACGGGTCAAGCGCTGGAACCCACCGGCGTCGACACACTCACCAACTTCAGCGAGGCCGAGGGCAGCGAACAGGCGGATCTGTTCATTGGCGGTAATGCAGGCGAAACGTTTGAAGGGCGTGCGGGCGATGACACCTTCCGACCCGGTCAAGGTGAGGACCGCGTGGTCACAGGCGCAGGCGAAGACACAGTTGCGGGCACGCTGTCCGAGATCAACGGCGACAGCGTCAGCGATTTCGAAGAAGGCGATGTGCTGAAAATCGAAGGCATGACCTTAAATGGGGGTCAGGTGATGGTGTCGCGCGGCTCGGCGATCTTCGAAATTGACGGCAATGGCGATGGATATGCGGAAACCCGGGTGGTCTTTGAGGGCGATTATGACGATGCGCAGTTCGAGCTTACAACCACAGCGGATGGCAATAGCGAAATCAGGATAGCCGCGGATGGCACCAGCGAGTTAACGCAAGACGCCGAGCGGTTTGTCACAGAAGACAACGGCGCGAACCAAGTCTATGCTTTGGGCGGGGATGATTTTGTTGCCTCGGCTGGGGGTGCAGACATCATTCGCGGCGGCTTGGGTGCGGATGTTCTGGTCGCAGGCACGGGCGATGACCGTTTGATTGGCGGCGCCGGTGGTGATCGCCTGGTCGGGGGAACCGGGGCGGATGTCTTCGTATTTGATCGCGCGGATTTTGTGTCTGGCACCCCCACGGCGGATTTCATTGCTGATTTTGAAGTCGGCGTGGACAGCATCGAATTGTCCGGTTTCGGCGTGTCGAACCTGTCCGATTTCACTGTCTTGCCCGCAGGTTCGGGCGTTGCGTTGTTGGTCGCGCCGGACGCGTTAATTGTCTTTGAAGACATCGCCATATCGGATCTTAACCCGCAAGACTTCGTGTTCACGCAGTCGATGGCGCAAAGCAGCTTGCTTTCGATCCTAAGTGTGAATGTGCTAACGGATACGCCAGATCGCTTTATCACCTTGGATGACGGACCAAATATGGTGCGCGCAGGCGCAGGCGGTGATGCGGTCATTGGCGGTGACGGGACCAATGTGCTGATGGGTGAAGCAGGCCCTGATGTTTTGTTGGGCGGCGCGGATGCGGATCGTTTGATTGGCGGTCCGGGTGGCGATCGGTTGACGGGGCGTGGCGGTGCGGACAGCTTTGAGTTCACGGCCGGCGACGAGACCGGCTTTGTCGCCGATTTCATCACAGATTACGAAGCCATTGATACGCTGGTCTTTGATGGTTTTGGCTTTGACAGCCGTGACGATCTTCCCTTCACAACTCTGCCAAATGGAAATGTCGGGCTGCAATTGGGCCAAACATATTTCCTTGTGTTTGAGGGCATCACAGATCAAGCTGACATTTCAGGCCAGATCGACTTTATCTAAACGTTAGGTCGGGACATCTTTAATTACTGTTTATTAGGGCGTCCAAATGACAGAACAGTTACGCAGCAAAATGATGTTCGGCGCGCTTGTGTCGGACGCCGCAGCAATGGGCACACATTGGATTTATGATCCTGACCGCTTGGCGCAGATCGCAAAGTCCCAAGGCGGTACAATTGCCTTCACTCCGACAGAGCTTGCAAATTATGAAGGCGTTGCCTCTTTTTTCGCGCACGGTGCGCGTAAGGAAGGTGCCCTAAGCCAATATGGCGAAAGCATGTGGCTTGCGATGCGGGTGATCTTGGCGTCAGGGGGCCAGTTTGATGTGGCTGCACAAAGCGCCGGTTTTGCGGCGCATTTTGGACCTGGGGGCGCGTATCACGGCTATATCGACCGCCCCACCAAAGGTGCGTTGACGCGGATTGTCGACGAGCAGACCCCAAGCGGGATAGACGATGATCAGCTGCCAGCTTTGTCGCGATTGGTGGCTGTTCTTGGGGCATCTTTGCCGGATGCCTCGCGGGATGCCATGCAGATCACGAACGTGAATTCCGTTGCAGATCAATATCATGCAGTTATGCAAGTTCTGCTGGAACGCTTGATCGGCGGCGCACAAATGACTGCGGCCCTACGCGCGGCAGCGGACGGCGCGCATCCGGATATTCGCGCGCCATTGTTGGATGCGTTGTCGACGTCCGAAAATTGCGCCACCACATATGCGCAGAAAACGGGCCGGGCCTGCCATTTGCCGATGGCGGGACCGTTGATGTTTCATATTCTGGCGCGGGCATCATCCTATCGGGACGCAGTTGAGCGCAATATCCTGGCAGGCGGGGATACCTGTGGGCGGTCTTTGATCCTTGGGGCTGCGATGGCGCTTGTGGATGATGTGCCGTTAGAGTGGGCCGTTAAGCTGAAGGATAGCGATGCAATTTTGACTTGCTGTGCGGCGGTGGCACAGGCTTAGGACGTGTGCCGTTCGAAGAAATTTGCCAATTCAGTTGCGAATAAATCCGCCTGAACATCGCTTGTTTGAAACTGGGCCAAAGCGTCGTCTGTTAGATCGGCGTCCAGAACTGCGCCGCGTGATCGGTTAAGGAACGTGGCCACATAATCGGCGGAATATTCGGGGTGAAATTGCACGGACATGGCCGGAAAATCGTAGTTTAGGGCCGCGACAGGGCAATAGGGCGCGCTGGCGATGACCGATGCGCCGGGTGGGACTTCAGTCACTTGGTCTTGATGCCACACATGTCCAGTGACCGTTTCGCCTGACAGTTCAAACTGACGCACACCGACTTCGGGCGCTCCGACCTTTTCGGCCTTACCACCAAACACATCCGCCATGATCTGATGCCCAAAACAGATCCCAAATAGCGGCTTGTTCGCGGCGCGCGCAGCGACCAGCCAATCGCGCAACGGCGTCATCCAGGGGGTGTCATCATAGACACCTTTGTCCGAGCCGGACAGAATATAGCCGTCGAATTGGGTCACATCGGGCAAGGGGTCGCCGTTTACCACGTCGATGATGTGAATGTCGGCATCGGGCAGACCCTGTTTGACCCACACCCCGATGACTTCGCCAAACTTGGCTTGATCGTATTGATATTCGGGCAGCCAGACGCAGAGATCCAATATAGCAAGTCTCATCAAAGGGATCTTTCTTGTTAAATTGCGCCGTTTGCATTGCGATTCGCGTCAGTGTATATGCCAATCGCGCCAGTGGCCTACCACTCATAGGCCCGGTCGATCCCGGCCATCTTGACGCCAGTGAATGCCGAGGCTTGGAAGCTGAGGGCGCGCAGATCTTCGACTTCAAGGTTGTGGACCGAAGATTTCCCACAGGCTTTGGCCAGCGCGGTGATCTCCATGGTCATGGCCGTCAAATAGCGCGCGATGCGTTCCGCCCCTGCTTTCGGGTCCATGCGCGCTTCAAGGTCAGGATCTTGCGTTGCGACACCGACGGGGCACATGCCAGTGTGACAGTGGTGACAGGCCCCGGGCGAGGTTCCGAGCTTGGCGTAATCGTCCAAATAGCGCGGAGAATTGCACCCAATCGCGATCATGGCCGCGTTGCCGATCATGACCGCATCCGCACCCAAGGCGATGCATTTTGCGGCGTCCACGCCGGATCGGATCCCACCTGCAGCCACCAAACTGACTTTGCCCGTCATCCCGCAATCATCTAGTGCCTCGCGTGCGGCACGGATGGCGGACATGGTCGGGATGCCTGTGTGGTTCAGTAACATTTCGGGCGAGGCCCCGGTACCACCTTCGGCCCCATCCACCACGACGACATCCGCGCCCGCTTTAGCCGCGACCGCCACATCAAATCGGGGACGCGTGGCGCCCATTTTGATAAAGATTGGGACTTGGTAATTCGTGGCGATGCGCAGCTCTTCGATTTTGACGGCCAGATCGTCTGCGCCCAGGAAGTCCGGGTGGCGGATGGTGCTGCGTTGGTCCACGCCCTCGGGCAGGGTACGCATTTTGGACACGCGTGGGGACACTTTCATACCCAACAAAAGGCCGCCCGTGCCGGGCTTTGCGCCTTGGCCCACCACCAATTCCAACGCGTCGGCGCGACGCAAGTGATCCAGATCAACGCCGTAGCGAGCCGGGCTCATTTGGTAAAGAAGACGGGACGAGGCCTCGCGCTCTTCTTCCAACATGCCGCCTTCGCCGGTGCAGGTCATTGTGCCGACTTTGGATGCGCCATGACCCAACGAGGCTTTAGCAGATGCGCTGAGTGCACCGAAGGACATTGAGGCGATGTAGATGGGAATTTTAAGCTCAAGCGGTTTTTCAACCAGCCCGCGCCCGCCGCCAAGGATTGTGGTTGTATCGCATTTCTCACGGTAGCCTTCCAAAGGCAGGCGCGTCATCGTGGCGGGAACAAATGTCAGATCGTCAAAGGTCGGTAGGCTTTTGTTGAACGTGTTATAGCCGCGCACTTGATAGCGGCCCAGTTGCGCCAAGGCGTGCACTTCTGAGATCGCTTCAGGCGTCCAACGCGTGGAACCCCCGGTGTCATAGCTTGAGGGTACGCCAGCGGGGCGGTCTGGATCGGCACCCGCGTCGCGGAAACGAATTTCGTCCTCGGGGGCCATCTCAAAGGGGTATTGATGGGGTTCGTCGTCGCCATGTGCCATTTCGTGTCTCCCTTGGACGGACTGCGCCTTGGCGCATTTTGTGGGGTGTTGGACTTTTACGTCAGGGTGTCGCCGACGCTAAAGTCCTTTTCGATTGCTGGTTCTAAATCATTAACCAAGCACTGGCATCGCGGGCTTCAAAATACCACAAACGCTGACCACTGATCATCTTGCGCCAATTGCGCGCGCTGTCCACCAGACCTAAGGGCTCTAGGATCGCGTCGACTTCGGCGACTTCCTCGGCAGTGGGTTCGACGACGTTGACGTCGACGCCGAGGCTGTCGATATCGCCAGCGACCCAGACTTCACCTTCCCAAAGGGCATCGGCGCAGGACTCACCGGCCCCGCCCAAGGCGATGATTTTACCAGCATGCGCCATAAAGCCGGATTGATAGCCGATCTTGCCTTCGACAACGATGTTGCCGCCTTTCATTGCCACACCGCAGCGCGGACCAGCATCGCCTTTGACATGGATTGTCCCACCTATCATCGCCGCACCACAGGACATGCCTGCGCGTCCGCCCACAGTGATGTGCCCCGAGGCCATACCTTCGCCCAAGGCCCAGCCGCAATTGCGCTCGATCTTCAACGTAGAACCGGTGTTTAGCCCGCCACAATAATACCCGACCGACCCTTCAAAGCTGATATCCGCGCCATCTGGCAAACCGACCCCCAAATTGTGCCGTGAGAGCGTATTAATTACCCGCACGGGCTGACCCGTGGCGCAGGCGTCTTGTAGCTCACGATTAACTTCGCGGATATGCCGGTCGCCAACATCAATGATAATTTCGTTCATGCTGCTAAGACCTTATTGCCCACACCCCAGATGCCGGTCAGGCTGGGGCCGTCATAATTCACCACGTCGATCTCATTGGCAAAGACCCGGCGGATGGCTTGTTCTTCGGTGGCGGCCGCCATTTCAACGCCGTCTTCCAGCGCCACAATGGGCTTCATCGCGAAACGGTCTTTGGCAAATCCGATCCCCCCGGGCGAGGCGATCATATAGGTAAACACCCCGTCAATCGCGTCAATCGAGCGTTTCAGGGCTTGCTCTAGGGTCAGACCTTTTTGCATTTGATCAGAAACCCAAACCGCAATCAGCTCAGAATCGTTTTCCGTTAGAAAGCGATAACCCATGCGCTGCAAACGGTCGCGCCATGTATAATAATCCGTGATCTGCCCGTTATGCACAATCGCCACATCGCTGAAGGGGCGCGCCCAGAACGGGTGCGAGGCATTGGGCAGCACGCTACTTTCTGTCGCCAAACGGGCATGGCCCAACCCATGGGTGCCAATCATGTCGTGAACTTTGTGCTTTTCACCAACCTCTTGTGCCGAGCCAACGTCCTTGATGATTTCAAGACTGCGACCACAGGATTGGATCTCAATCGCGTCTGTCAAATCATCTGCATCCGCAACCCACGCGGTAAGGTCTTTAGGATCCGAGATCTCCATCCGAAAACAATAGTGTTTCGCACTGTTTTGGATGATCTTAGGGTCACTTAGGAAAGATCCACCATGGGCGCTTAATACGTCTTTGAAACGCTGCAAATCGGTGTCCATTTGCGCCTTATCAAATCCCATGCCACGCAACACATAACCCGTCTCCATCGGCGCGCCATACACCGCAAAGCCGGTACTGTCCGCCCCACGATGCTCTTGTGCTGCCATCAAAGCCACCAGATCGCGTCCAACAGCGCCCGGTGCCGCCAAAATTCGCCCTGCTATACCACACATAGTTCGGCCTCCCTTTTTCAAGACTGTATACTGTATTCAGTCCATTTCAATAGAGAGTTTGCGCCCACTGTTTTTTTGTATACAGTGTCCAGAATACAGAATGCACAAAGGCGGTCTATGGCACTTCGCAGCATCAGCACGCAACGCCGTCGGTTGGCCGACGAGGTGTATGACCAACTTGTCAGCGCGATTATGGACCGTGATATAGGCCCGGCAGATCGTTTGGTCCAAGAAAAACTCGCCGCCGAAATGGATATCAGCCGCACTCCAGTGCGCGAAGCTTTGCTGCGGCTGGAAAAAGAAGGGGTTCTGCGGGTTGCAAACTCAGGTGGGTTCCGGCTGGCCGAAATCTCCGAAGACGAAGTGCTCGAACTCTATCAAGCGCGCGCCGCCATCGAAGGCCAAGCCGCCCGAATCTTGGCCGCACGCAACGATCCTGAAGATCTCGAGAGGTTGCGCGACCTTATCCGCGACAGCGAAGACCTCAAAAATCCCTCAACCCGGGATTACTTCGTTGCCAATCGCCGCATCCACCGTGCCTTTATGGAAGCCGCAGGCAATCGCTTCCTTCTGGAAATGTTTGACATGATCTGGGGCCGTGCCATGGCCTTCCACCTTTTTGCCGCGATTGAACACACAAATATTGCCGCGTCGTTAGGCGCGCACCTAGATCTGGTGGATGTCCTTGCACAAGGTGACCGAACAGAAGCGCTTGAGGCTTTCACCAACCACATCCAAGACGGGTTCGATCTCCACATAGACGGCTTGCGCCGCTCCCCTTAATACGCGCTAACCATAACCCACAGAAGAAAATTGCAGCCAAATGTCGATCAAGGTAAGCCGATCTAACCCATGAAAGGAAACCCCAATGTCCGACGCCGTGCTTGATCTTCTTTTCTGGATCATCGTCCTAATCGCGCTCTTCTTTGGCCTACGCTTCTTGCAAAAGAAAAACAAAGATAAGAACAACAAAGACTAAGCCCCAGGTTCACTTAGCCAAAAAAACTCCCGCCGGAGGCTCCGAACGCACACGCTCCATTTGCATTCTGGTTTACGTCCCGGCCCAGACGAATTACGCCAAGTCAAACAATCACATCCCGCAAAGGAAGACCCAAATGCAAGAATGGTGGCGAAGCGCCTTGATCTATCAAGTTTACCCACGCTCGTACCAAGACAGCACGGGGGACGGGGTTGGCGATCTGATGGGCATCACCCGGCGTCTCGATCATATCGCGGATCTCGGGGTGGATTGCATCTGGCTCTCGCCGATCTTTATGTCACCTCAGGCGGATATGGGGTATGATGTTTCTGACTATTTGGCGGTGGACCCGCTCTTTGGTGATCTGCAGGCCTTTGATGCGCTTATCGAGGGCGCACATGCGCGGGGGCTCAAGGTCATTGTGGATCAGGTCCTGTCACACACGTCGGATCAACATGACTGGTTCAAACAATCCCGGGTCAGTCGCGACAATGACAAGGCTGATTGGTATGTTTGGGCGGATCCGCTGCCCGATGGATCACCTCCGACAAACTGGCACAGCCATTTTGGTGGCCCCGCATGGGAGTTCGACCCCCAGCGCGGTCAGTACTATCTCCACAATTTCCTAGCGTCCCAACCGGATCTGAATTTCCACAACCCTGATGTGGTAGACGCCATTCTGGACACCTGCCGCTTTTGGCTTGACCGCGGGCTGGACGGGTTCCGTTTGGACACGGTGAACTATTATTTCCATGATCAAAAGCTGCGCTCAAACCCGCCAGCCCAGGCCAAACCGCAAGTGATGGCGACGGATCTTTATGGGATGCAGAACAATATTTACAACAAAACCCGACCCGAGAATTTGGCGTTCTTGCAAAAGCTGCGCACCCTGACGGACGAATATAAAGACATCATGATGGTTGGCGAAGTCGGTGAAATGGGCCGTCGTTCGATTGAGATCATGGGCGAATACACCGCCGGAACCGACCGTTTGCACATGGCGTACAGCTTTGCGATGTTGGGTCCAGATTTCAACGCCGAGCATTTCCGCAATTGCATCGAGGGTTTCCAATCCGGCGCGCCCGACGGGCATCCCTATTGGTCCTTCAGCAATCACGATGTGCCCCGTCATGTCAGCCGGTGGGCGGATCATGCGGTGGACGAAGATCACATCGCGCGTTTTGCCTGTGCCATGTTGATGTCTTTTGAGGGCACAATCGGGATCTATCAGGGCGAGGAACTGGGCCAGACCGAGACGGAACTTGTCTTCGAAGAGCTCACCGATCCGCCTGCCATCCGCTATTGGCCCGCCGTAAAGGGGCGTGATGGCTGTCGCACACCGATGGTGTGGGAGGCCAAGGCAGAACATGCAGGTTTTTCAACGGCGCCAAAGCCTTGGTTGCCTGTGAAGCCGGAACAGGCAGCGCGCGCTGTCGATCAACAAACCGACGATGGGATCCTAGCCTATTACAAACAGATGATCGCTTATCGCAAAAACAGCCCGGCTTTGTCGCACGGGACAACGCGTTTCGCCGCATTGCCAGAACCCTTATTGGCGTTCACCCGGGGTACCGACACCCAAACGCTGACATGCGTTTTTAACCTGTCTGCCGCGCCACAGGTCGTTCCGCTTACAGGTGTCGCCCAAATCGAAAAGGGCCAGGCTGCGACAGTGTCAGCGGACGGATTGACCTTGGGCGGCAACGGTTTTGCCTATCTTAGCCACGACGATCCTGCTGTGCTGTAAGCGCTAGAGCGTGTCGCGTTTGATCGCATGCAAAACCGGTGCCTCTCGCTTGCGTTTGAGCGCGTGTTTTGAAACGCAATGAATTCAATTGAACGCGACAGGCTCTAAGTCACAACATCGGGCGCATCGCGTCCGGTAATGGCCTGCAAGTCAGACAGATCCAGCGCGGCTTTGCGCACAGCCGCCAGAACCGTGCTGGGATCATCGCCCAATTTCGACGGGTCCGTTTCCAGCTGTTCGATGTAAATCCGGATCGTCGCGCCCTGGGTTCCTGTGCCGGACAGGCGAAACACCGCCCGCGCACCACCCTTGAAGTTGATCCGCAGACCTTGCCCGCGTGAGGTCGATCCATCCACGGGGTCTTCATAAGAAAACTCGTCCGCTGAATCGACAACCAACGCGCCAACCGACTGCCCCGCCAATGTCGGCAACGCCGCGCGCAGCCGGGCGATCATGTCACCTGCTTTGTCGCTGTCGACGTCCTCGTAGTCGAGCCGTGCATAATAGCAGCGGCCATGCGCAGCCCAAAGATCTTGCATCAACTCTGACACCGACTTGCCCGTCTCGGCTAGGATATTCAGCCACAGCAACACCGCCCACAGACCGTCTTTTTCACGCACATGATCTGACCCGGTCCCGGCACTTTCTTCGCCGCATAAGGTGACTTTGCCTGCGTCCAACAAATTGCCGAAGAACTTCCAACCCGTTGGCGTTTCAAAACACGTAATACCCAGACTGCCGGCGACCCGGTCCACCGCGCGCGAGGTCGGCATTGAGCGCGCCACACCCGACAAGCCCCCGCGATAGGCCGGGGCCAGATGCGCATGTGCGGTCAAAAGCGCCAGACTGTCGGACGGCGTCACATAAGCCCCGCGCCCGACGATCATATTGCGATCCCCATCCCCGTCCGAGGCCGCACCGAAATCTGGTGCGTCGGCACTATACATCTTGTCCATCAAATTCTTGGCCCATGTGGGGTTCGGATCGGGGTGCCCTTTGCCGAAATCCGGGCTGGGCGTTCCATTCATGACACTGCCCTTGGGCGCGCCCAACATGTCTTCCAGGATTGTGTGGGCGTAGGGTCCGGTGACCGCATGCATGGCGTCAAAACAGATGCGAAACCCACCGGCAAACAGTGCGCGGATCTTGTCGAAATCGACAATGCCTTGCATCATCGCGGCATAATCTGAAACGGGATCAATGATTTCGACCCGCATCCCTGATAGGGTCTGTGTGCCAATCTGGTCCAAATCCACGTCTGGTGCAGCCGTAATCCGGTAGACGTCCAACGTTTTGGTGCGCGCATAGATCTTGTCGGTGATCGCCTCTGAGGCAGGCCCGCCATTTGGGCCGTTATATTTCAGCCCAAAATCCGCATCAGGCCCGCCCGGATTGTGGCTGGCGGACAGAATCAAACCCCCATCTGCCGTGCGTTTGCGGATCAAGTTCGAAGCCGCCGGGGTCGAAAGAATGCCGCCTTGACCGACCACACACGCGGCTGCCCCATTCGCCGCCGCCATGCGCAAAATGATCTGGATCGCGCCATCATTGAAAAACCGCCCATCGCCCCCGACCACAAGCGTTTTGCCGTCAATCCCACCGATCCCATCAAAGATCGATTGTACATAATTTTCCAAATACCGCGGCCGTCGGAATACAGCCGTTTTCTTGCGCAGGCCGCTGGTTCCAGGCTTTTGGCCTTCAATTGGCGTAGTTCGCACGTTTTGCATTGGCATCTTTGTCACTCCCCCTAGTCCCTAAGTCTATTTTGGTGTGCTTTCATGCGAAAACACCACCACCGAGTCGCTGGACACCCATAGTCCCGAGGGAGCCGCAAACGCGTCGTCTTGGCTGGTATCAAAGCAGCGCACCCAAGCATTCCCAGCAGGCAGCTTAGGTGTCTTAATTTTCACTTTAGGCCCCCTGTTCAGCACGACCAGCAGCGTGCCTTCGCGTTTGGCATATTCCGGCGAGCCCGAGGCCATGCGGATTTCTGCAACCAAAGTATCCAAATCGGGATTGTCCCAATCGGCTTGTTCCATGGGTTTGCCGTCAACCCGCCGCCAAAACAGGTCGGGCTCGCCGTCAATTAAGCGCTGGCGCGAGTGCAAAAACCGCGTCTGGCGTAGCAGTGGGTGTTGTTTGCGAAACGCGATGGCTTGCTGGCAAAAGGTAAAGAACGGGTCTTCCTTTTCTGGCCATGTCACCCAGCCCAGTGGATTGTCCTGACAATAGGCATTGTTATTGCCACTTTGCGAATTGCTCAGCTCGTCGCCCGCCAGCATCATCGGTGTGCCTTGGGACAGCATCAGCGTTGCCATCATGTTGCGTTTGCGCCGGATGCGCGCGGCGATCATATCAGGATCCGACGTCGGACCTTCGACCCCCATATTGTCCGAATGATTGTTTGAATGTCCGTCGCGGTCGTCTTCGCCATTGGCCAGATTGTGCTTGCGCGAATAGCTGACCGTGTCGTGGAGCGTGAAGCCGTCATGGGCTGTCAAAAAGTTCAGCGAAGACGTCGCCGCGCGCCCTTCGTGGTCAAAATAGGGCGCAGACCCTACAAGCCGTTCGGCGGCATCGCGTACTTTCCCGGGATCTCCGCGCCAAAATTCACGCACATTGTCGCGGTATTTATCATTCCACTCGATGAACGGGGCTGGGTAGGCGCCCAGCTGGTAGCCGCCGGGCCCGATATCCCACGGCTCGGCGATCAGTTTGACCTGGTTCAGCACCGGATCTTGGCCAATTGCACGAAAGAACGGCCCGTCGCGTTCAAACCCGCGCGCGGTACGTCCCAAAGCCGAGCAGAGATCAAAGCGGAACCCATCCACATGCATGACCTCAACCCAATAGCGCAGGGAATCCATCACCAGGCGAATGACAAACGGGTTTTCGAAATCCAGCGTATTCCCGCAGCCCGCATCATCAATATAATAGCGTGGATTGTCGGCCAGACGGTAATAGCTGGCATTGTCGAGGCCGCGGAACATTAAGGTTGGGCCCAGTTCGGATCCCTCGGCTGTGTGGTTGTAAACGACATCTAAGATGACTTCGATCCCAGCGGAATGAAAGCGACGCACCATCAGCTGAAATTCAGCAATATCAGCGCCTTGCATATAGCGCGGGTCCGGGGCGAAGAACCCATAGGTCATATAGCCCCAGTAATTCGTCAGCCCGCGATCCAGCAAGAATTTCTCGTTCAGGAAGGCTTGTACGGGCAGTAATTCAATCGCTGTGACGCCCAAATTCGTCAGATGTTCCAAGATCGGGTCGGACGCCATCGCAAGGTACGTGCCGGGATTGGGGATATCGTGGCGCGCCGCCGTGAGACCTTTGACATGGGCCTCATATATCACAGAGCTTTCCAGCGGGTGGCGCGGCTCGGCGGCATTGTCCCAGTTGAAACTTGGATCCACCACAACGCAGCGCGGCATATAGGGCGCGCTGTCGGATTTGCTAAAGCTGAGGTCCTTATCTTTATGGCCCGGACGATAGCTGAACAGCGCATTGTTCCATTTCGGATGACCGGTCAAATGCTTAGCATAGGGGTCTATCAGCAGCTTATAGGGGTTGAACCGATGCCCTTCTTCGGGCGCATAGGGGCCGTCCATGCGCACGCCATATTGCTGCCCGGCTTTCATTCCCGGAAAATAGCCGTGCCAGACATGGCCTTCGCGTTCGGGCAGGGTGATGATTTGGTTTTCGTTGCCGTGTTCGTCGAACAGACACAGCATCACCTTCGTCGCATAGCGTGAAAAGATGGCGAAGTTCACGCCATCCCCGTCCAAAGTCGCCCCCAAAGGCGAAGGCCGCCCGGGCCGTATTTTGTAAGTTCCAGTTGTCACGCGGATGGTGCCAATACGCTGGTATACATATCCCGGTACGCTGTGGCCGAGGTCTCCCATCCGACGGGGTGTTTCATAGCGTTGCGCTGCATGGTTTTCCAAGTTTTGGTGTCGGCATATAGGTCGGTTAAGCGCGTGAAGCTTTGGGCCAAGGCTTGCGCGGTGATTGGAAAAAACTGTACACCCGTGGCAACACCTTTGGCCAAAGCCGCGGGTGAGGCGGGGATGACAGTGTCGGCCAGCCCCCCGGTCAAGGCCACCAGCGGGATCGTGCCGTAGCGCAAGCCGTATAATTGCGTTAGCCCACAGGGTTCAAACCGCGAGGGCACTAAAATGGCATCTCCTCCGGCCATCATCTGATGGGACAGCGCCTCATCATAGCCGATTTTTACCGACAGATTGCTGTGAATGGCCGCCGCCTGACGCAGCGCGATTTCCAGTTTCGGATCACCCGAGCCCAACAGCGCCAATTGCCCACCGCGATCCAGCAAAGCGGGCAGGGCCTCTAGCAACAGATCGATGCCCTTTTGTTCGCTTAAACGAGACACCAGCACACAAAGTGGGCCCTCTGCAGGCCCCAACCCAAACGTCTTGCGCAGCGCTTTTTTGTTCGCGGCTTTCCCGGCTGGCGTTTTGAAGGGCCGGATATTGGGGTCGGTGGCGGGGTTCCAGGCGTCTAGATCAATGCCATTCACAATGCCTGACAGATCGTTTTGCCGCATCCGCAACACACCGTCCATGCCGATGCCAAATTCGGGGGTCAGCAATTCTTGCGCATAGGTTTGGGACACAGTGTTGATCTTCGTGGCCCCAATCAACCCCGCCTTCAACGCCGAGATATTGCCCCAGTATTCAAAATACTCGGCATCAAAGCGATCCGGGTTCAGTCCCAGGGCGTCCAACTTGCTTGCATCTGCCATTCCGTGAAAGGCGATGTTGTGGATGGTAAAGAGGAACGGAGCGTCAACGTCCATCGCGCGCATATATTCAGGCGTCAGACCCGCCTGCCAATCGTGACCGTGCACGATGTCGGGCTGCCAACCGTCCACGCCATCTGCAGCAATCGCAGCGCCCGCCTCGCACAAAGCGGCAAACCGTTCGGCGTTGTCAGGCCAGTCCTGACCCGTTGAATCCCCGTAAATCGCGCCGTCGCGGTCATACAGATGCGGGGCATCGAGGATCAATAGATCAATCCCAGCAACGGTGCAGGCCAGAAGTTTTGCGCGGCCGCCCATAAGGTGTTTATAGCTTGCCACTGTTTTGGTTTTGCCAAGCTGGCCCATGACAACGCGGTAACCGGGTAACAGCACCCGCGTCTGAACGCCGAGGGAGGCAAGGGCCAAGGGCAGCGCGCCCGCGACATCCGCCAAACCGCCGGTCTTGACCAGCGGCGCGCATTCCGAAACCACGAATAAGGCTTTGATCATAAGGCAGCAGCCCGTTTGTCAAGCATATCTTGGGTGATCAGGGTAATGCCGCGATCGGTCACCCGGAACCACTTGGCGTCCTCGCCAGGGTCCTCGCCAACAACCAGGCCTTCGGGAATTTCCACACCGCGATCCACCACCACTTGGCGCAGCCTTGCCGAGCGATGCACAACCACATCAGGCAGCACAACCGCATGATCGAGGACTGCGTAAGAATTGGTGTGCACGTTTGTAAACAACACGGAATTGCGCACCTCAGTACCCGATATAATGCACCCGCCTGACACCATGGACGAAATCGCCATGCCCCGACGATCCCGTTCGTCGTGGATGAATTTGGCGGGCGGCACACTTTCGTTATAGGTCCAGATCGGCCAGTTTTTGTCCCACAAATCCAGTTCCGGTGTGAAGCTGGTCAGATCAATATGAGCTTCCCAAAAGGCATCGACGGTCCCCACATCTTTCCAATAGGCCGGGGCCCCCTCGGTGCGCACACAGCTGTCATCAAACCGATGCGCCATCGCTTTGCCGTTCTTCACGATTGCCGGGATCAGATCACCGCCGAAATCATGGGTTGTGTCCGGATCCAGCGCGTCTTTTTCCAATAAATCCCGCAGATATGGCCAATCAAACACATAAATCCCCATAGAGGCCAATGTCTTATCCGGATCCTCGGGCGTGCCAGGGGGATCGGCGGGTTTTTCCAAAAAGCTGGTGATCCGGCCATTTTCGTCCGTATCCATCACCCCGAACGCCGACGCATCGGCACGCGGTACAGTCAAGCAACCCACGGTGACATCTGCGCCGGTATCCACGTGCTGGCGTAGCATCACCTCATAGTCCATCTTATAAATGTGATCGCCTGCCAGAATGATCACGTAATCGACATTATAGCTGTCCACGATGTCGATATTCTGGGTCACAGCATCTGCAGTGCCTTTATACCAGCTTTCGTTGTCCCCGCGCTGCGAGGCTGGCAATACATCCAGAAACTCGTTGCGTTCAGCGCGAAAGAAATTCCAACCCCGTTGGGTGTGACGGATCAGGCTGTGGGCTTTGTATTGTGTGGCAACGGCGATCTTGCGGATGCCGGAATTCACCGCGTTTGATAAAGCAAAGTCGATGATCCGCGCTTTGCCCCCAAAGGGAACGGCCGGTTTGACGCGTCGGTCTGTCAGCTCTTTCAGGCGGCTTCCCCGGCCCCCTGCAAGTACAAAAGCCATACTGCGCTGTGTAATACGCTTATTTTTCATGATGTTTCCCCCTGAATGTTGTCGCCGCTTCACCTTCTAGCTATGCGCTGATATGCGCAAAAGTAGGGCACTATTGTCAAAACTTACCCTGTTTTTGCAAAACCACCACGGATAAAGGCGGCAATGTCAAAACCAGCGACTGCGCACACCCATCTGCGGATTGATTTTCCGCCTCACATCCGCCCAGATTGCCGCGATTGTCGCCCCCATAAATGGCCGCATCCGTGTTCAAACGCTCGGCCCAAAACCCAGGGTGCGGCGCGCCAACGCGAAAGCCGACACGTTCCACAGGCGTGAAATTGCAAACGATCAAGATATCATCCCCGTCTTGATCGCCCCGCCTTAGATAGCCCATAGTTGACTGCGTCGGATCATTGCACAGCCATTGAAACCCATCGGGCACACAATCTTTGACATGCAGCGCGGGCGTGTCGCGATAGAGCTGGTTCAGATCCTGGATCAGCCGTTGAATGCCTTTATGCGCGGGCTGTTCGGCGGCGCTCCAATTCAGTTCGCCGTCGTGGTTCCATTCCTCGGGCTGTGCAAATTCACAGCCCATGAACAACAGCTTTTTGCCAGGTTGGGTCCACATAAACGCATAATAGGCGCGCAGATTGGCGAATTTTTCCCACGCGGTGCCGGGCATTTTGGACAGCATGGATCCTTTGCCGTGCACGACTTCGTCATGGCTGATGGGCAAGATAAAGTTTTCGGTAAACGCCCAGTCGATGGGGAAAGTCATCAAATGGTGGTCATGCTGGCGATAGATGGGATCGCGTTCTATGTAGCGCAGCGTATCGTTCATCCAGCCCATATTCCACTTAAAACCAAAGCCCAACCCGCCCTGGTGAACCGGCTGAGACACTTGCGGAAACGAGGTGCTTTCCTCGGCCACAGTCATGATCGACGCATCAGCGCCATAGGCGGCAATATTCATGTCCTGCAGGAACGAGATCGCCTCGTAATTTTCGCGCCCACCATCTTTGTTGGGCACCCATTGCCCATCATCGCGCGAATAGTCCCGGTACAGCATCGAGGCCACAGCATCCACACGCAGCCCATCCAGATGATATTCTTCCAGCCAATACAAGGCATTGGCGATATAGTAATTTTTGACCTCACGCCGTCCGTAATTCGGGATTAGCGTGTTCCAGTCCTGATGGAACCCTTCGCGCGGATCGGCATGTTCATAAAGTGCTGTGCCATCGAATTGCGCCAAACCATGGGCATCGGTCGGGAAATGACCGGGCACCCAATCCAGCAGCACGCCAATGCCTTCCTTATGTGCCGTGTCGACGAAGTCGCGAAACGCGTCGGGTGGGCCAAATCGGATTGTCGGTGCATAAAGCCCAACGGGCTGATATCCCCAGGACCCATCAAAGGGAAATTCAGAAACCGGCAGCAATTCGATATGGGTAAAGCCCATATATTTGACATAGCCGATCAAATCGCGGGCAAGCTCGTGATAAGAAAGTGAGCGGCCTTGATCGTCATACCGCCGCCGCCACGAACCCAGGTGCACTTCGTAGATCGACATGGGCTGACTGCGATCGGCGCGTTTGGCGCGCTGTTTCATCCAGGACGCATCGCCCCAACCATAGCCCTTGATGTCGCGCACGACCGAGGCCTGTTCAGGGGGGTGTTGCGCGCCAAAGCCCATCGGATCGGCCTTGATCCGCAGGTGATCATCCACGCCCAGAACTTCATATTTATAGAGGGTGCCATCCGCCAAACCTGGCAAAAATGTCTCCCACACACCAGTTTGCCCGACGGGGCGCATCTGGTGGCGGCGCCCGTCCCAGCTGTTGAAATCCCCCACAACGGCGACGCGTTTGGCATTCGGGGCCCAGACAGCGAAATGCACCCCTTCAACTGACTGATGCTTTGTCACATGCGCTCCAAGTGCGCGCCACAACTGTTTGTGCGTGCCCTCGCCAATCAGGTATTCATCTATGTCTGAGATCACAGGATCAAAAGCGAAGGGATCGTGCGTCGTGTGGGTGCTGCCATCTGGATAGTGCATCGTTAGCGTGTAGGTTTTTCCCGGAACACGGGCAGCAAACACATCGCCAGAAATCCGCACTAAAGATGTCGACTTACCCGCGACTGTGGCGATCACTTCCGTTGCCGCGGGTTGCAGTGTGCAAATCCAACGCCGGTTCTTGTATTTCTGCGGGCCCAACACATCCCACGGTGCCGGATGCGTGCCCCGGTTCAGATCTGCCAAAGCTGTATCTGTCAGGGCATCAGGCAATGCCGCGCCATCGAGTTTTGTCATTCTCAGCGCTCCGAGTGTTTGTGTTAGCGGTATCAGCTCTTGCGCCTCGTCAAACCACAATTCTGCAAAAGTTACCAGGCTCAAGCGCGGCCCAATCCACAAAATAGACATAAACAGTTTATAACACGCCATATTCCGACGGTTCGGGCCGGACTAAACCACAGAAAAGAAGAGAATAGATGCGGTGCGTGCATGTTTTTACTTCGAAGCATCCAACTGTTGTCATTGGCGATGGTATTTCCAAACATATGCTGCAAGAGTGATGTCAGATCAGCCTCAAGAAATTGCATTTGATTGAGCTGACATATATGCAAATTCGTATCCGAAATCTGGGGATCGGCGTCATGCATTTGGTTAAGACAGAGCAGCAGGGCAATATGTTCCGCTTTTACCGTATGGAAATCGTGCGCGGCTTGTTTGGCGATTGGGGCCTTGTCCGAAATTGGGGGCGGATCGGTAGTTCTGGTCAATTGCGCACCGATTGGTTTGACAGCGAAGGCGCCGCTAAAGATGCGCGTTTTGATTTGCATATGCAAAAAGCCAAACGCGGATATGAATAGCGTTTGATCAAATTGACCCAGGTAAGCCCGTCATTGGGCAGCGTATTGAACACAGTGACGTTCAAGCGAAACTAAGACTTGATTTGGACTTTATCCAATGGCCATTCCGCGCATCAAGATCAGTGCTTTACAGGCGTTTGTCGCAGTGTACGAAGAGCAATCCTTTAGCCGGGCGGCAAAGCGTGAAAACACCACCCAGTCTGGTATGTCGACGCAAGTCAAAAGTCTTGAGCAGATTTTGGGCGCGCAGCTTTTGATCCGCGAGCGTAAGAAATTCGTCCTAACGCCAGAAGGACATCTGATCTATCGCGAAGGTCAAAACATTCTAAAAGCGTTGATGACGATGGAGCGCACAGTGCGCGAAATGCATAAAGATGTTGGGGGTTTGGTCCGGGTCGGAATGATCCCAGCTTTGACGCGCTCTATTCTAATTCCCGCTTTGGATGAATTTAAGTCTGCATTTCCCGCCGTCGAGATTTCACTGATTGAAGAATACAGCCACTCATTAATGCGCCGTGTTTTGGACAGCGAATTGGACTTTGCTTTGGTGCCCTCGACGGATTTGCCGGCGGGATTGACTGGTCGCTTTATTGGGCATGATCGCGAAATGTTGGTTTCAAATGCGGTTGCGAAAACAGAACATGCCCACCTGCAAGAAGTTCCGCTGTCAGCCCTGTCCAATGCGCGTTTGATTGTGCCTTCGCGGTTAAATGTACGCCGCAAAAGTATTGATATGCTCTTGAAAACGCATGGAATTCATATTTCCGACACGCTTGAGATGGACGGTATGCTGGCCACATTGGAAATGATCGCCGCGACAGATTGGGTGGCGATGTTGCCAAGTGCGATTTGCTATCCGGATAAAGATGGACGCGTGCGCCAGCTAAATCCAATTAAAGATCCCCCCATTGGTCTGGATTATATTCTGGTCGAAAAAGCCGAAGCTGCCCTGCCGCGTGCGGCGCAACTATTGGCGCAGTGTTTGACGCAACATCTGTCAAACGTCTTGGAAGACTGGTCAAAAGACTTTGATATGTTAGCGTCAACGCCTTAAGCGTTTGACTCCAACCGCACATGATCTGGAATGTCTAATGGCGGATTGGTTCCGTCCAAGAATTCCACAGTCGTAAAGGCCAGCTCGGTGTCGCCGATGTTTTCAAGCGCATGCAGCATGTAATCCCCCGGCCCGTAGTGAAAATGCTTGGTTTGACCCACGGTGTATTCTGCATCTTGGATATCGCCCGACGAAAAATATCCCCGCGCTTTGCCCGCACTTATCACGGACCAGAAATAGGGGTTAACGTGGCGGTGAAACCCGCAGCGGCCCCCGACGGGAATATTTAAATGCCACACACGCACACGGTCGGTTTCCGAAACCAAAAGACTGCCAACGCATCCATTGTCATGGCTTTGAAGCATTTCTTCGTAAAGTCCCGCTGGCCAATTGGCAAAGGCGGCTGGATCAGAATTGGTTTCAATATGATGGGGTCCGCGGTCACGCATGCTCAACATCCTTTTCTTAAGGCCAACAGGGGGTCTTGCAACATCAAGACCTGCACTTGCCTTAAACGCAAGACATATCGATGGTGCTTATGCAGCCTCATATTAAGTACATAAAGTCGCGCGCGTCGATATCAACGAAAAGGACATCCCATGATCGATCTTTATACTTGGACCACGCCAAATGGGCGTAAGGTGTCTATTTTGCTCGAAGAGTTGGGCGTTCCGTATACTGTCCAGGCCATTGATATTTCCAAGGATGAACAATTCGCGTCTGACTTTCTGAAGATCGCTCCGAACAATCGCATTCCGGCAATTGTCGATCATGACACTGGAATGCAACTGATGGAAACTGGCGCAATCATGTTGTATTTGGCGGATAAATATAAAAAGTTTCAATGCGACGGCGCGGAGTATTGGCGCATGATGGAATGGCTAATGTGGCAAATGGGCGGTTTGGGTCCGATGTTGGGGCAGACGCATCATTTTGTGAAATATAACAAAGGTATATCAGATTATGCCGAAAAACGTTATTCCACCGAGGCGCGCCGGTTATACCGCGTTTTGAACACGCGGCTGAAGGGGCGTCACTATATCGCCGGGGAGGGCGCCGGGATGTATTCGATTGCTGATATGGCCTGCTGGCCTTGGGTGTCGCGATTTGAATGGCAAGAAATCGATCTGAATGAATTCACCAATGTGCGTGATTGGTATGTGCGCATCGCAGAACGCCCCGCTGTTCAGGCCGGATATTCCGTACCAAAATTCACCACAGATGTTCCGATGCCATGAGCGACGACACTTACAAATCCTCTTTTCACCGCTTTTCGCTGGGTAAGGCTGTTGTCAGCACGATCCATGATGGCGCGCATATCCGTGACACGATCAACCCACCTTTTATGTTGGAAAAACCAGACGAAGAGATCGCGCAGATTGCAGCCCTCAATCATCTGCCCACCCAGGGGTTCGAAAACGGTTACACCCCGACGATTATCCGAATTGGTGGCCAGATGATCCTGTTTGATACGGGCTTTGCGCCCGAAGGGACGGACGCGCCGGTGGGTCATCTGAAGCGACGCTTGGGCCATGCGGGGTATACCCCTGAAGACATTGATATTGTGGCCTTTACCCATTGTCACCCCGACCACATCTTGGGCGTTATGGACGGCGATGCACCGACCTATCCCAATGCGCGCTATGTGATTGGCCGGCAGGAATATGACGCCTGGCTGAGTGGCGCAGGCATTCCAGAGCAGCGGGCGGGGACGCGGGATATTTTCCTGAAATTGATCCCGCCATTGGCCGACCGTATGACGTTTCTGGAAGATGGCGACAGCGTCGTGCCGGGGCTTACAGCCGAGGCCGCCTTTGGTCATTCCCCCGGTCACATGATGTATCGCCTTGAAAGTGAGGGGAAATCTTTGCTGATTTGGGGCGATGTGACCAATCACTTTGTGTTCTCACTACAATATCCTGACAGCTTGGTGGGGTTTGATGATGACAAGGACCGTGCCATTGCCACCCGAAACCGAGTCCTAGATATGGTCGCGACGGATGGGCTGTTGGTCAGCGGCTTTCACATGCCGTTTCCGTGCCTTGGCTATGTTGAGAGGTTGGGCGGTCAATATCGGTGGACGCCAGTCAGTTATCAGACGCGGATGTGATCATCCTGTAACGCGCAGCTCTTCGTAGGATGTGGCGATCCATTTGCGATAGGCGGGGCGCGTAACAATCTTGTCATGCCAGGTCTGCACATGCGCCAGTCTGTCTAAAATGCGCGGATGCAGATCCGTCAAACGGTGAAATAGACTGCCAAGCGCGATATCTGCCATCGAAAAGTGGTCCCCTGCCACAAAGCTGCGCCTGTCGGACAGACCGTCGTTCAAGATGCCCAAAGCCGCCTGCGTGGCCTTGATCTGCGCTGCCAACTGGGTGGGATTTTGCTGGGCTTTGGTCATACGCACCTGCTGCCAAAACATCCCAATGAATGGCGGCTGTAGCGTTGTTGACCCAAATTCCATCCACATATCCGCAACTGGGCTGATCTGATCCTTGGCCAAATATCGCAAAATAGCATTGCTTTCCCAAAGGGTTACCGGGCCATCCTGCAACACGGGCACACGGCGCACGGGCGTCAGCGTCGCAAAAGCTGGATTGTCCAAACCGCCGAATTTTCCTCCGACGATCTTGTGTTCATACGCCAAACCCAGCTCATCCAGCGCCCAAAGCACCTTTTGCACATTCACCGAACTGGCCCGCCCCCACAGGATCATTTGATCGCTTGGGGGTTGATCGGCGAACCTGCGGCCCCTGGGATATGTAAGGGCGGGGCTGAGAAAAAGAATTCATAGACACCATCGTCGGCGCAGTCTTCGCCCAGCTCTTTAAGATAGAAAATCTCGCCCATCGACACACCGATGGCGGGGATCACCACCCAGTGCCAGGGTTGATTGGCCTCGTCTGATTCATTGGGGCGTACTTCGCAGCCCCAGGTGTCCGCACAGATCGCAGCGATGTCGTGCGACTTAATCCAGCGCGCCGTTTCAAAGGCCAGCCCCGGCGCGTCGCCGCCCGCATATCCGGTCCAGTCACCTGCCGCCAAACAACGTTCTTGATGGCCCGTGCGCACGATGACGAAATCGCCTTTGCGGATGTCGACGCCCTGGGCCGCTGCGCATCCATCCAGGTCAGCATTGGTGATCGGATATCCATCTGCCAGGCTGTCCAGCCCTTTCCAGCGCGCGATATCCAACAAAACACCGCGCCCCACCATCTTGTCGCGCACATTTTCGATCCCCAGTTTCTTGGCGCCATTGACTGTCACATCTGTGGCCGGGAACCCGTTATACATCTTGTCATCCAGGAAAATGTGGCACAGCGCATCCCATTGCGTGCTGCCCTGGCACGGCAAATTGATCGCGTCATCCGCATAGCGTAAATAGGCCTTGCCATCACCATCCTGTTCGCCGGTCACCGCATCCGTCCCGGTGGCGAGCATTTGGTGGATCATGTTCCAACGCCCGCCAAACAGCCCTGATTGGATTTTCTCTTTCAGATCTAAGCCGAGGGCAAACACTTTGCCCTTTTTGATCAACTGACCCGCAGCCACAACATCCTCAGCCGAGACATTGTTCAGCGTGCCAATCTGGTCATCCGCCCCCCAGCGACCCCAATTGGACAGCTCTTTTGCTGTGTCATAAATATCCTGGCGCGTTAGCTTGGTCATTGGTCTGTCCCCCGAAATGCGATCCTTATTTATCGAATGACAAATTAAATCTGGGCGTGTGTCAATGGACTTGCGCGGGTTGGGGTGTCATGTTTTTATCAAACGATAATTTAAATTGGGGGCTTGGGTGTCATGGTAGATCCAGAAGTGAAAACATTCGATGTTATATTTGAAGGCACGGGCACGGCCTCTGGCAAAATGCGCAATGACATCAAAGTCGATTTCCCAATGATGAATGAAACCTTCGATTTGGCCACGGATGAGGGCAGCTTTCACGGCGGCGATGGTACAGCCCCACCGCCTTTGGCGTTGTTCACCGCTGCCTTGACGGGGTGTATCATGACGCAGATCCGGGCTTTTTCGAAGCGGCTGAAGATCCCCATTGGGCAGGTGAAAGTGAACACTCGGCTGCATTGGCGGGCTGAACAAGTCGGGATGGATCCTTACACGACTGCGCCCGTTGGGTTCCATCTGGACATCGATTTTGACAGCTCGGCCCCGCATGAAGATCAGATGCGCTTGCTGGCCGCAGCGAAAAAGGGCTGTTTTATTGAAACGACTTTGATGCAGGGTCTGGAAGTGGGTCACCGGTTGCAGATCGGTGGCACGTGGCACGACGCATAAAGGGGCGGACATGACGTCCTCTGACATGGCGGAAAACGAGACACCCAAACGCAAGCGGCTGTCTTCATCTGCGCGCCGTCAAGATTTCATCAATAAAGCGATTGAGTTCTTTGCTGAAGAGGGTTTTGAAAGCTCGACCCGAGGTTTGGCCAAAAAGCTGGGCGTCACACAGCCGCTGCTATATCGCTATTTCCCGTCCAAAGATGACCTGATTTCCGAAGTCTATGATGCGGTCTATATCAACCGATGGCAGCCCGAATGGGAACCCCTGCTGCGGGATCGCACACGGCCTTTGGCGGATCGCCTGAACACGTTTTACAATGTTTATACGGATGTTATTTTCAATCGGGAATGGATGCGGATCTATCTGTTTTCCGGTCTCAAAGGCGTCGATATCAACCGCCGTTACATGTTGCTGGTACGAGAGAGGATTTTGGAACCGATCTTGATCGAGGCCCGGGTCGAATTCGGAGTGCCAGACGCGCCCGCCAAGGATTGCGAAGTGGAATTCGCCTGGATCATGCATGGCGGGATTTTCTATTATGGCATCCGTGATCTGATCTATGAAAGTGCGATTTCTACCGACAAAGAGCGTGTAATCGCCGACGCAATTGCAGCCTTTATGGCAGGGCTAAAGATCAAATTGACCCCTGACCCTGCCGCTGAAATCTTGTGAATTTAAACCGTGGTGCCGCGCGCAGGATAGTCATTATCCATCGCGAACCGCACTTTGGACAGTAGGAATTCCACATCGGGGCGCGACCACGGCATGTTTGAAATATCGACCAGATAAACCCGTCCATCAGGGCGGATCCAGAACAGGCCAGGCTCGGCGAACTGCGGGATTTCGGCGTCTTTGAACGCGGTGGACAGGTACAAACCCCAGTTGCGCACATCGTCTGTCGTCGCACCGTAAGCCAGATCGATATTGCCCAACTCCCAGTCTGCCTTGGTTTGCGTCGCGCGATCTTCGGGATCCATGGATACTGCAACCACGGTGACGCCAGCCTCTGCGGCCATATCGACCAAGCCGTTCAGCTTGCTCAAATACATCCTACAAACGGGGCAATGCAAACCGCGATAAAACACCACCATCGTGAAATTCTTAGGCTTTTGTTCCGCCAAAGACCACGTGCCGCCGCCCACCAAAGGCAGTGTCAGGGCAGGTGCTTGGCTGTCTGGCACCAGTTTCTGTGTCATTGTGCGATATCCTCACTTGATCCTTATTTATAACTCGATAACTTAGCATTCATCGGACGTAAAGATCGCCACCCAAGCGGGGACACATAATGAAAGCACCGGATTTCGACTATCTGCGCCCCGCCACGCTTGAGGCTGCGTTAACCATGTTGGCAAAGCATGAGGGCGAGGCCATGCCATTGGCCGGGGGGCAAAGCTTGATGCCGATGATGAACTTCCGCGTGGCTGCCCCCGAGGCGTTGATTGACCTTGCCGATATCGCTGATCTGCGTGGGATTTCTGTGACGGATGGCACAGTCCGGATCGGCGCAATGACACGCTATGCAGAGCTGATGGCGGATCACATCGTGCAGGCCCAAATCCCGCTGTTCGCCATGGCCCTGCCCCATATCGCCCATGATGCGGTGCGCAATCGCGGCACGATTGGAGGATCCCTGGCCTTGGCCGATCCGGCCGCAGAAATGCCCGCGCTGATGTTGGCTTTGAATGCGCAGATCGAGGTGATTGGCCCAAACGGGCCGCGCGAAATTTCAGCAGATGATTTCTTCTTGGGGATGTTTGAAACGGCCCTGGAAGATGAGTTGATCGTCGCCATTCACATTCCCGCCGCGACCCCGGATCAGCGTTTTGCCTTTCATGAGCTGACACAACGCCATGGGGATTACGCCTTGGCAGGTGTGGCGCTGGCGCAAACAGGGGACAGCTACCGCGCTGCGTTTTTTGGGATCACAGATCGCGCCATCCGTGTACCCGCTTTGGAAGAGGCCTTGGGCCGTC
>JBGCEM010000140.1:0-13820 GCA_045106335.1 Paracoccaceae bacterium
AGCGTCTTGATGATGTCGGTCACGTCGACTTCGCCGTGGTCGGGATGCCAGCTGTCATAGTCGGTGATCATGGCGACGGACGCGTAACACAGCTCGGCTTCGCGGGCCAGTTTTGCCTCGGGCATGTTGGTCATACCGATCACATCCGCACCCCAACTGTCCCGATACATCTTGGATTCGGCCAATGTCGAAAATTGTGGGCCCTCCATCGCCAAATAGGTGCCCCCACGATGCACTGTAATGTCGCCAGATTTAGCGGCAGTTTCACATGCGTCCGACAGGCGCGGACAGGTCGGATTCGCGACAGAGACATGGGCCACACATCCCGTTCCAAAGTACGATTTTTCCCGCGCGAACGTCCGGTCAATGAACTGATCTACAATGACAAAATCACCAGGGGCCATGTGTTCGCGAAAAGAGCCACAAGCCGAGACCGAGATTACATCCGTAACCCCAATCCGTTTGAGCGCGTCAATATTGGCACGATAGGGCACAGTGGTCGGGCTATGCACATGGCCGCGCCCATGGCGGGGTAGAAACGCCATTCGAACGCCGTTCAAGGTGCCGGTCAAAATTTGATCCGACGGTGTGCCCCAGGGGCTATCGACGCTTTGCCATTGCGCGTTTTCCAACCCGTCAATCTCGTAGATGCCGGATCCACCAATCACTGCAATCATTGTGTCGCGCATAGCTAAGTCCTTTGCCTGTTTTGACCGATATTTGCGGTTTCAAAGGGGCGGGTAAAGCAGTTTTCACATGTGGTTTGCGAGCGCTGTGGCGGGAAACCCGCGCCTTGCAAAAACTGTGCGGCGTTAACCTTGTTGTGAGCTATGTGTTATATGCATAAAGGGTATGCGTGGTGGCGCGTTTCGACCCGTGTTAGCGCTTTGACCAACCCCGCATTTCGGAAGGACCTTGATTTGGCCGACAGTTATTCAGAATTCGCGAAGAATATTTCGTTGACCTTACGCCCGGCGTCGGACACGCGCCCGGTCCCGGAACTGCTTAAGACTGAGATCCTGTCTGGTCTGACGGTTGCATTAGCGTTGGTCCCCGAAGCCGTTGCCTTTGCCTTTGTGGCAGGCGTGCACCCGTTGGTGGGGCTTTATGCGGCGTTTATCGTGGGGCTGATTACTGCTTTGATCGGCGGGCGTCCCGGAATGATTTCTGGCGCAACAGGGGCTTTGGCCGTTGTGATGGTGGCTTTGGTCGCGCAGCACGGGGTTGAATATCTGTTTGCGACAGTCGTTTTGATGGGCATTATGCAGATCTTGGCCGGTGTCTTCCGGCTGGGCAAGTTTATCCGACTGGTGCCGCACGCGGTCATGCTGGGGTTTGTCAATGGTTTGGCGATTGTCATTTTCTTGGCGCAACTAACACAATTTCAGGTGCCTGGTACCGCTGAGGCATCGGGCCATGGCATGTCTGGTGGCGAATGGTTAACCGGGCTGCCGCTGATTTTAATGCTCGGTCTCGTTGCGCTAACCATGTTGATCATATGGGTGATGCCGAAATTCACCAATGCAGTGCCAGCCCCTTTGGCAGGCATTGGAATTGTCGCCTTGATCGTGATTGGATTGAATTTGGATGTGCCGCGCGTTGGGAATATGGCCTCAATCGAAGGATCTTTGCCACCCTTGCATATTCCCATGGTGCCACTGAACTTTGAAACACTGGAAATTATCTTTCCCTACGCCTTGATCCTGGCCGCTATTGGACTGATCGAAAGTCTGTTGACGCTGAACCTTGTGAACCAGATGACCGACCAGCGCGGTGGGGCCAGCCAAGAATGTGTGGCGCAAGGTGTTGCCAATACCGTGACTGGATTTTTCGGTGGTATGGGCGGTTGTGCGATGATTGGTCAGTCTATGATCAACGTTAAATCTGGTGGGCGGACCCGGATCGCGGGGGTCGCGGCGGCGCTGTTTTTGCTTAGTTTTATTCTATTCGCATCGCCCTTGATCGAACAGATCCCTCTGGCCGCCTTGGTTGGGGTGATGTTCATGGTGGTGATCGGGACTTTTGCTTGGAACACGTTTCGGATTATGCGCGTGTCGACCAAATTTGCATCGTTTGTCACAATTTTGGTCACTGTCGTCACGGTCCTTGAAGATTTGGCTGTGGCCGTGGTCGTCGGCGTAATTGTCTCGGCTTTGCAATACGCTTGGGTGAATGCCAGCCGCATTTCGACGAAATCGTTTGTGACGCCCGAAGGCGCGAAAGTGTACCAAGTTGAGGGCCCGTTGTTCTTTGGATCTGCGGAAGGCTTTGCCGAAATGTTCGAAATTAAAACCGATCCTGATGTTGTGTTTGTCGACTTTGCCGAAAGCCGTGTCGCGGATCAATCTGCTTTGAATGCGATTGAGACCTTGGCGGGGCGCTATGCCGATGAGGGCAAAGAGCTGCACTTGCGCCATCTCAGCCGGGATTGCCGTGCTTTATTGAGCCAGACAGGCATGATTATTGATGAGGCCGAAGACGATCCCGAATACCAAGTTGCCACAGATTATCCCGTGCGCCGGGGGCTGTTTGGCGGCGGGCATTAGAGCGCGTCGCGTTCAATTGAAGTCATGGCGTTTCAAAACACGCGTATTGCAAAAGCGCTGACGGTTCTTTGGGAAGTTTACTGCAAGTGATGCCAAAGGTTTAAGGCTGCGTGCTGTCGAAAGCATTGGGTGCCACACGCTTTCCCGCGATATAGGTGTCGGCTATCGCGCGGTCGTCGCCCATCATAATGGTGGTAAAGAGCTGTTCCCAAAGACTGTTCGCATGCGCATTGCGCTGTGCAATCGCGGGTGTCGAGGCCATATCCAGGATCACCAGATCAGCCATATGTTCCAAAGCGATATTGCCAATCTGATCCTGTAAATGCAGCGCGCGCGCAGCCCCTTGCGTGGCCAAATACATCAATTGGGCCGCGTGCAAAACTGCACCGCGCAATTGCCCAACTTCATAGCAGGCGGCCATCGTGCGCAGCATGGAAAAACTGGACCCGCCCCCTGTGTCCGTCGCCAATCCAACAGGAATACCGCGCGTCTTCAAACCTGTGACATCGCACAACCCCGAACCGATAAAACTGTTCGAGGTTGGGCAATGTGCGATAGCTGCGGTATGTTCGGCCAGTTGATCGACCTCGCGCGGTTGCAGGTGGATTGCATGGCCGTAAATGCCACGCGCGCCCAGCAGACCGAACTGTTCATAGGTGTCCAAGTAATCCCGCGCTTTTGGGAAAAGTTGCTGAACCCAAGCAACTTCATCGACTTGTTCAGACAGATGCGTTTGCATCAAACAGCTGGGATGCGCCGCCCACAAAGCGCCGAGTGCTTGAAGTTGCTCAGGCGTTGAGGTGGGGGAAAAACGCGGCGTGATTGCATAATGCGCGCGCCCGGTTCCGTGCCAACGGGTCAGCAAAGCGAGACTGTCGTCATAAGCGGTCTGCGCCGTATCCAACACAGCGTGCGGCGCGTTGCGGTCCATACACGTTTTGCCGGTAACCACACACATATTGCGCGCGCCCGCCGCCTCAAAGAACGCATCAACACTGACCGCATGCGATGTGCAAAAGCTGGCCATCGTCGTCGTCCCATGTGCTATGGCCAGGTCCAAATACCGGTTTGAGATCAGAGCTGCGTAAGCCGGATCGCTGAAACGGGACTCTTCTGGGAAGGTATACGTGTTGAGCCAGTCGATCAGCCGCTTGCCCCAACTGGCGATAATCGCCGTCTGCGGATAATGCACATGCGCGTCCACAAACCCGGCACAAATCACATGCTGTCCGTAATCTACGCGGTGCTGGTTTGGGCCGGACAGCGCATCAATCGCGCCAATTGCCATGATCCGACCGTTTTCGATCACAATCGCCTCGTCCCAGCGGACGGCTTGTTCTGGCGGCACCTCAAAAGGATCCGCGACAAAACGAAGGACTTGGCCGGTGAGTAAAAGTTGCTGGCTCATTGTCCTGTCCTAACGCGGTTTGCCTTTGAATTGAAACGTCAAAAGCAACGGCGCCTGTCTCAATCCAGGGCAAGACGGATTGCCCCCCGTACAGGTCCTGCCTATGGTTCACGCAAACAACCGGAGGTCCAAATGGCACAGACAGCAGACATACCGGACCAGAACAGCGATGCAGGATATGCATTGGATCCCAAAATCACTGCCCAGATTTTGTATGCCGTCGATATAGAAGATCGTGCGCAGTTGACCGAGTTGATGGAACCGTTGCACGCTGCTGATATTGCTGACCTTTTAGAGCAGATTAACGCCTTTGATCGCTCACGCCTGATCCGATTATATGACCGCGCCTTTGATGGGGAAATCCTATCCGAGGTCCAAGAGTCCATTCGCGAAGAGGTTATTGCAGTTCTTAAGCCCGACGTGCTGGCCGAGGCTGTGCGCGATTTGGACAGTGATGATGTGGTGGATCTGGTTGAAGATCTGGGCGATGCGCAGCAAGAGGTGATCTTGGATGCGCTGGAAGATGCAGACCGGGTCGCCGTAGAAAAAGCGTTGTCTTACCCAGAATATTCTGCGGGCCGTTTGATGCAACGTGAATTGGTGATGGCGCCTGAACACTGGACCGTGGGCGCGGCGATTGACCATCTGCGCAGCGTGTCCGAACAAGACCTGCCCGAGCAGTTTTACCACATCACCTTGGTTGATCCGCGCCTGCACCCAGTCGGAAATGTTACGTTGGGCAAACTGATGCGTTCGCGCCGCGATGTCGCTTTGGCCAGTATTAAAGAAGATACCTTCCAGATCATTCCCGCCAGCCAAGAAGAAGCGGATGTGGCGTATGCATTCAATCAATACCATCTGATTTCTGCGCCTGTTGTGGATGATGAAGGACGGCTAATTGGTGTGATCACCATTGATGACGCGATGACCGTGCTGGACGACGAGCATGAAGAAGATATCCTGCGATTGGCGGGGGTGGGCGAGGAAAGCTCGCTTTCGGATCGGGTGATTGGAACGACAAAGCGGCGTTTTCCTTGGTTGGCGGTCAATCTTGTGACATCGATCCTGGCAAGTTTGGTGATCGCGCAGTTTGAAATGGCGATTTCTCAGATTGTGGCCCTGGCGGTTTTGATGCCGATTGTTGCGTCAATGGGGGGTAATGCGGGCACACAATCCTTGACTGTTGCTGTGCGCGCGATTGCGACTAAGGATTTGACCGGCGCAAATGTGTGGCGGGTTATTCGGCGTGAAGTGCTGGTGGGGCTGATCAATGGCGTGATCTTTGCGATCGTCATGGGGATTGTCGGCGTTGTGTGGTTCGGCTCACCTGCACTAGGCTATGTAATTGCGGCGGCGATGGTGGTGAATATGGTGGTTGCTGGGTTGGCGGGAACAGTCATTCCCGTGATCTTGGAACGTATGGGCATTGACCCCGCATTGGCATCTGGCGCGTTCGTGACGACAGTGACGGATGTGGTTGGGTTCTTTGCCTTTTTGGGACTCGCAGCGGTGGTTTTGTTATGAGCGATCTTACCTTGATCAAAGCTGTGGCCCGCAAACAGGGCTTCGCGCGGCGCAAAATTGCACATGAACAGCGCAAAGTTATGACTGCGGGGCTGCTGTCTTCTATTTTATCTGACTATAAAGGCGTGCCATTGGCAGGCTACATGCCTATTCGTACGGAAATTGACCCTTTGCCCGCCATGGCTGACGCAGCTGTGCACGGACCCGTCGGTGTCCCGGTGATTTTGGGCGAATCCCGTCCCTTAAAGTTTTCACGTTGGGCCCCTGATATCCCACTGCGCCAGGGCCCTTTTGGCGCGCAAGTTCCTGCACAGGATAACTTCTTTGAACCTGAGATCGTGATAGTCCCGCTGGTGGCGTTCACGCGCGATGGCGGACGGTTGGGCTATGGCGGCGGGTTTTATGACCGCACATTGGAAGCTTTGCGTGCCACACGTCCGACCTTGGCCATTGGGTTCGCTTATGATGCACAATGCGCGGATGACTTGCCGCTAGAACCTACGGATCAGCCTTTGGACATGATCGTGACCGACACGCAGGTGATCGATATCCCGTTGTAAAAAGGGCTACTTCTTGTCGGGCACCCATTCCAGAAGGTCGCCGGGTTGGCAATCGAGGATGTCACAGATCTTTTCAAGCGTCTCAAAGCGCACGCCTTTGACCTTGCCGGATTTCAGCAAAGAAATATTCGCCTCGGTCACACCGACCCGCTCGGCCAGTTCTTTAGACCGCATTTTGCGCCGCGCTAGCATCACATCCAGCGTCACAACGATCGCCATGTCGCCCCTTTTGAACGCCAATTATACAAATGCACGGTTTTCGTCTTCGATTTCAGCCGCCATCACCATGATATGCCCCAATGCCACAAGAACCAAGCCCACAATAACAGCATAAACATCTGAATCATCAATGGAAATTGACCCGTGAAATTGACCGTTCGTGATCCAAAAACTGAGTGTCATCCCCCCAATCAAGATGCCCAATATGTTCACAAGCGGCAGCGCGACTAAGATGAGCCCCAGTCGCCTCAATTGCATCGAGATCTGTTTCAGCACGATTTGGCCATGTCGCAGGGACTGAAAAAGCACAAGGATCTGCCAGATCATCACCAGCCCAAGCAAATCTACCCAAATCCAGAAAAACCAAGCAACACATGTCTGAATCGTTGTTAAGTCTGTCACATAATGTGTGATTTCAAAGCTTTGCAGAATATCATCTTTGAGACCTGGCTGTTGGGATGCCACGGCCCAACCAGAATATCCCAAAGCTGCCAATGCAACGACAAACGCCAGGCAGGCACACCAAAACCCAAATCGCGATAAGGAAATTACAGGTTGGCGCTGGGGGGCAGTGAGAACAGACATTGCGGGCTCCAATAATTATTGCTTGCATAAATTATCGTAAAACAATAATTAATACAACCACTGCGGAATTGCAGTGTGTTTAACATACAGGACCCAAAGACCATGATCTACCGAACAATCAGCCTTGGCTGCGTGATATCGCTTGGCATTTTGACACATAGCGCCCAGGCGCAAGACAGGTGGGCAGGCGCATATGCCGGCGTCGCCCTTTCTATGCAAAGCGCTCAGACAAAGTTGGAAGGCAGCGCCGTCCATGACTTCAGCGAGGACTCGGCCAGTTTAGGCGCGTTCGGGGGGTATAATTTCGTGCGCTCCAACGGGTTTGTCTGGGGTCCAGAACTTTTGGTGACCGGATTGTCTGGCGCGGGCGCTGCGACGGATAGTGACTTTGGATCCACGGAAATGGAGGCGACATTTCTGCTAAGTCCCCGTGTACGATTTGGATTTGGCACCGACAAAACACTATTTTACGGGGTGTTGGGCTTAGGTCTGTCTGATCTGGCTGTTAAATCCACGACTGACACAGATACAAATATCATCGCATCCGGTGCAATTGGTATTGGCGCCGAACTTGCTTTGAAGGATGGCTGGTCTGCGCGCGTAGAGGCGATGCAATATGATTTTGATGGGCTGAACTTCACTCAGTCCGGCGGAAAAACACCGATAAAATCCTCGGTTCAGCAAATTACACTGGGCCTAAGTCGGAAGTTCTGACCGGAAAAACGCCAATGATTTCCGGCGCTGTCTGGCATCCCTGCGCGTGCGCCCTTGTGTCTTGGCGCGCGCGTGCCTACCACTGCGTATGAAACTTTTATTTTTAGGCGACGTGATGGGTCGGTCTGGCCGAACTGCCATCGCCGAACATTTGCCGAGTTTGCGCACGGACTGGAAGCTCGATTTCATCGTGGTGAACGGAGAAAACGCAACCTCGGGCATGGGCTTGTCGGGCAGTCATGCCAAAGGTTTGTTTGACGCAGGGGCAGATGTGGTGACGTTGGGCGATCATGCGTTTGACCAGCGGGATATGCTGCAATTTGTCGAACAAGAGCCGCGCATGATCCGGCCTTTAAATTATTCCAAAGCTTGTCCCGGCAAAGGTGTGCGCCTGTTTGATGCGCCGGGCGGGCGCAAAGTTCTGGTGGCGCAAGTGTTGGGCCAAGTGTTTATGAAACGCGCTTTTGATGACCCTTTTGCCAATATTGATCGCGCGCTGAAAACCTATCCCCGGGGCGGGCAGGCCAATGCGGTGATCGTGGATATGCATTGCGAAGCCACGTCCGAAAAGATGGCCATGGGGCATTTTTGCAATGGCCGTGCCAGTTTGGTGGTGGGCACGCACACCCATGTGCCCACATCCGATGCGATGATCTTAAGCGAAGGTACGGCGTATCTGACCGATGCAGGGATGTGCGGCGATTATAATTCGGTGATTGGCATGGATAAAGCCGAACCGCTGCGCCGCTTTATCACAGGCATGCCCAAAGATCGCTTCACCCCCGCGCGCGGGAAGGCGACCTTGTCCGGTGTTTATGTGGAAACCGATGATCGCACGGGCGCTGCGACGCGGGTTGTGCCTGTACGCCATGGTGGTGCTATACCAGCCTCTGGCCCGTGAACGCAGCAGACCGTCTGTTTTACACCGCATTTTTAGCGTTATGCGGTGCGGGCTGGGGCTTTACCCAACCTATGAGCAAGATCGCAGTGTCCACCGGTCACCCGCCGGTGGGACTGATCTTTTGGCAGTTGGTCATCGGAGCCGCCTTAATGGCCGTTGTCTGTGTCCTGCGCGGCGTAGCCTTGCCTTTGCGGCGCAACCATCTGAAATTATACGTGATTTTAGCGCTGATCGGGACAATTATTCCCAATACAGGAAGCTACCAAGCCATTGCACATTTGCCTTCAGGGATCGTGTCAATCTTGCTCAGTATGATCCCCATGCTGGCCTTCCCAATTTCTTTGGCGTTGGGATTGGATCGCTTTGAATGGCGCAGGGTCGCAGGTTTGTTGATCGGATTGATCGCCGTGTTATTAATTGCTGTGCCAGGTCAGGACTTGAACAGCGCTTTGCCGGTGTTTTGGCTGGGCGTCGTGCTGTTTGTTTGTCTGTGCTATGCATCCGAGGGAAATTACGTCGCGCGCTGGGGCACGCAAGGGCTGGATGCGTTGCAAGTTTTGTTCGGTGCTTCGCTGGTGGGCGCGTTGATTGCGCTACCGCTTGCGGTCTCGACGGGGCAATGGATTAATCCGATCCGTCCGTGGGCCGCGCCGGAATGGGCACTTGTGGCCTCGTCCGTTGCGCATGTTTGCGTCTATGCGGGGTACGTGTGGTTGGTGGGCAAGGCGGGGCCCGTGTTTGCTGTTCAAATCAGCTATATGGTCACGTTGTTTGGTCTTTTTTGGGCAAAACTGATTTTGGCAGAAGCCTATGCGCCAATGATCTGGGTTGCGCTGGCGTTGATGCTGGTGGGTATGTATCTTGTTCAACCAAGGGCTGTCGCGATGCAGGATGACCCCGAGGCAAAGGCATAGATGACACAGATTTTCGAGTTTTCTGCGACGTCGCAAGCGTTTATGACGCTGGCTGTGGTCGCTGCGATGTTTGCGCTGTTTTTGCGCGAAACTTATCCGACCGAAGTCGTCGCGATCACGGGTGCCGCGCTGATGTTGGGCTTGGGGCTGTTGCCCTATGAGGCCGCTTTGTCCGTTCTATCGAACCCCGCACCGTGGACCATTGCGGCGATGTTTGTGATCATGGGCGCTTTGGTGCGCACGGGCGCGTTGGATGCATTCACGGCCTTTGCGGACGGCCAAGCACGCACAAACCCGACGCTGGCAATCGTGCTTTTGATGGGATTTGTGGTGCTGTCTTCGGCAATAGTGTCGAACACGCCTGTTGTGGTTGTGATGATCCCGGTCTTTACGCAGCTGGCCCGGACATTGGGGATGTCGGCGTCTAAGCTTTTGATTCCGCTCAGTTATGCTGCAATTCTTGGGGGAACGTTGACGCTGATTGGCACGTCAACGAACTTGCTGGTGGATGGTGTGTCGCGCGCCGAAGGGCTTGTTCCTTTCGGGATATTTGAGGTCACGCCGTTGGGCATCGTATTGGTCGTCTGGGGGATGATCTATCTGCGCTTTATCGCCCCGCGTCTGTTGCCGGATCGGGCGTCGATGGCAACGCTGCTGTCGGATCGGCGCAAGATGAAATTTTTTACAGAAGCGGTGATCCCGCCAGAGTCAAACTTGGTGGGGCGCGAGGTTTTAGGCGTGCAATTGTTCAAACGTGAGGGGGTGCGATTGATTGACGTAATCCGGGGGGATGTATCGCTGCGTCGGGATCTTAGCGACGTTGTCTTGGCTACGGGGGACCGGGTTATTTTGCGCACAGAGATGTCCGAACTTTTGTCACTACAGCGCGATAAGTCGTTGAAACGGCTGGATCAAGTGGGCGCGATAGAAACCACTACAGTTGAGGTGTTGATCACGCCGGGCTGCAAAATGGTGGGGCGGTCTTTGGGGCAAATGCGGTTGCGGAGGCGCTATGGCGTTTATCCATTAGCCGTGCACCGGCGCAATGAAAACATCGGCCAACATTTGGATGCGTTGATTGTTCAGCTGGGCGATACGCTGCTGTTGGAAGGGAACGCCGAGGATATTCAACGCCTTGCGCAAGACATGGATATGGTCGACGTGTCCAAACCGTCTCAACGCGCGTTTCGCAGGGGTCATGCGCCTATTGCGATTGTCACATTGATTGCTTTGGTTGCGCTGGCGGCGTTTGGGGTTGCCCCGATTTTCTTGCTGGCTGTGTTGGCTGTTGCACTTGTGTTGATCACAGGATGTATCGACGCGGACGAGGCTTTTGGGTTTATCGACGGGCGCTTGTTAGCCTTGATTTTTTCAATGCTGGCCATTGGCGCGGCTCTGCAATCCACTGGGGCTGTGGCGTTGATTGTGGATGCGATTGCCCCGAGTTTGGGCGCGCTCCCCCCGTTTTTGTTGGTGTGGGCGGTCTATATGCTGACATCAGTGCTGACTGAGCTGGTGTCCAACAATGCGGTTGCTGTTGTGGTCACGCCCATTGCGATTGGTTTGGCCAGTGCCTTGGGGATCGATGCGCGCCCCCTTGTGATTGCCGTGATGATTGCTGCAAGCGCCTCTTTTGCCACGCCCATCGGCTATCAGACCAACATGCTGGTTTACGGGCCCGGTGGGTACCAGTTCACAGATTTTTGCAAAGTCGGGATCCCGCTGAACCTGTCTATTGGATTGCTAGCGTCGGCGTTAATTCCGCTCATATGGCCCCTATGAGCCATCAGTTTTTGAAATCAATGACGCAACTGCGCCCAACAGGTCCATGGCTATCATGGGTTTCAGGCACACCAATGACCCGGGAAATTGCGCTTCCAGGTCGATACTGACGCCATGTCCGGTGTGAAAAGCAATGGGAACACCCCGGGCGGCCAGAATTTCGGCCACAGGATAAATCTCGTTTCCATTCAAGTTGACGTCTAAAATTGCGATATCAATCTGGGTATTGGTGGCGACGGCGTCATGCGCAGAGGCCAAAGAATTCGCAGGCCCCAAAACCTTGGCACCGATGTCTGCAAGGGCAAATTCGATATCCATTGCAACCAGCACTTCGTCTTCGACCAACAGCACGTTTTTGTCGCGCAGAATCGCGGGGTCTTCATACAATCTTGTAAAGCGCAAGAACCCTGGGCCGCCACCGGAATTCGTTTGCTGGTTAGACGTGCGAAATGGTACACGCGCGCCGGGACCTAAAGAGGAAACGTGAGGGTGTTGCAAAACCGTTCTCCTTTAACTTCCCGGGTAAACGTCCCGCCCAGTTGGCGCACGTTACTGTCAATCAGTTTCGTCCCAAAGCCTGGCGTCATATTTTCGGATGCGGCAGAGAAATCCCCGTGCTCGGTCCAATTCAACGTCAGCTCTGTCGTATTATCAGGCATATCATGTGTCAGCCACTCTAGACATACCTTACCTTTGGGTTGAGACCAAGCCCCATGTTTCTGTGCGTTCGTTGCAAATTCGTGCAAGATGATGCCAATTGGCGTCACTGTGCGAGGCGGAATGTCCAAATCGGACGAGTCACATAGCAGCGCAAGCCCGGTTGCAGGATAGCGCGACAGGATATTTTCCACCAATCTATGCATCGACACCGATTTGTCGGTGCTCTCCATGCGGTCGAGGCTGGCCGAATGCGCAGCAGCCAGGGCCCCGACACGGTCCTGAAGCTCTTTTGCAAAGGCAGTGACCTCAGGCTTGCCCCGTGAAGAGCTGCGCACCATCGCATGTACAATGCCAAATAGGTTCGCCACCCTGTGTTTTAATTCGTGAAACAGCAACTGATTGTTAGCAATTGTGGCTGTTTGTTTGGTCACATCGCGACCCACCAGCAAATACTTTCGCCGCCCGTCTATTAACGTTATCGATGAAATGCGCGTATTTGAAATAAGCGCTTTTCCATTTGGTAATTTATGGATCAGCGTACCGGTCCAGTCGTCGCCGTTGCTCAGTTGGTTGCGGATTTCGATCCAGGGCGTGTCTGTGTGCACATGCAGGACTTCAAACGCGGCGCGTCCGGTGGCTTGTGCTGTTGGCAGATCAAACACTGCCGCAGCACCGCTGTTCCAACGGATGATCCCTGTTTCTTCCGTCCATGTGACGATCATGTCTTGTGACATTTCCAGCAGTTTGGCGGTTGGCTGGTCCAGATCGGTTTGTTGGTAGTCGCCAACGATTGTGTGTGTGCCTAATATGCGCCGGTTTTTGCCGTCAGTTGACAGGGCTTTGGCACGGACGCGCACCGAAACCACGTCGCCGGATTGTTTTTTATAGCGCACAATCTGATCAAACGGACAATCAGGCGAGGCGATGTGCTGATGCGCCATAGCGTCTGCCAGATCAAGACATCCTGAATCTATCTGATCTTGCCACTCGCTGGCCAAATGTTGCTTTTCCGCTGGATCAAACCCGAGCGCTTGCCAAAATCGTGGGCTGAAATATGCGTGCTCTGGGTTGTCCAGATCTGCCAGCCACATTCCGTCCATATGCGTGGTGTCGAGCAAATCGAACGCTTGGGGCTGCGTCATTAACTCGCGCAGCTCGGCTTCAAGGTAGTGGTCGGGTTGCGCTGTCATGATTTGGACCATCTGATGTACTTAACCAAGCGGCACCATTGGGAATGTTTGTTGTGAGTGTCGGCAGAATTCATTGTGCAGGCTCAAGCTCTTTTCGGTCAGGGCGATTATCATGCTCTGGTTGCATAATCGGGGGGCCGTTCTGGTAGGCGTTGAGCTACCCGGCTAAGCTTAAAGTCGGCTTTGGGCAGCGGTACCGACATTAACGATTTCATACAGATTATTTATGCACTTTAATGCAAAAGTCTAGGGGCGGCTTTCGATTTTTGCGCTGCTTTGAGACGTGCGGCATCTGCAAAAGCGCAGCATCCCCGACATGTTCCAAAAATCGATGTGGCTTTATAGCGGCCAGAACAGCAAAATCGCGGGTATCGATACGGCGATGATGATCACTTCCAAAGGCAAACCGATGCGCCAATAGTCGCCAAACTGATAGCCGCCAGGCCCCAGGATCAGTGTGTTGTTCTTATGCCCGATGGGGGTCAAAAACGCCGACGAGGCTGCGACAGCGACTGCCATCAAAAACGGATCTGGGTTTACGCCCAACGTCTGCGCCATTTGGATGCCAACAGGGGCTGCAACAATTGTGGTGGCGGTGTTGTTGAGCACATCGGACAAGGTCATGGTCACGATCATCAACACGGTCAGCACCATCCAAGCGGGCAGTCCGTCCGTCAACCCGACCAAGGCCCCGGCGATCAATTCTGTCCCGCCCGACGAATCCAACGCGGCCCCCAGCGGGATCATCGAGCCCAACAGCACAACGACGGGCCATTCGATATGGGTGTAAAGCTCGGACAGCGGAACAATTTTGGCC
>JBGCEM010000141.1:0-4305 GCA_045106335.1 Paracoccaceae bacterium
GGGCTTCAAGCCTGGCGATGACGACGAAGTTCGTGATATTGCCCGTCGTGCCGATGATGACATGGCGTTTTCTGCGCTGGCGTTCAAAATCTGGAATGACCCCTTTGTTGGTTCCTTGACCTTCACGCGGATCTATTCGGGCACGCTCAGCAAGGGCGACTCGATGCTGAATTCGACCAAAGGTCGGAAAGAGCGCGTTGGCCGCATGATGTTGATGCACTCCAATGATCGTGAAGAGATCACAGAAGCATTTGCGGGCGATATCATTGCATTGGGCGGCCTTAAGGACACGACAACTGGGGACACATTGTGCTCGGTCGCGGATCCTGTTGTTCTGGAAACAATGACCTTCCCTGATCCAGTGATCGAAATCGCCGTGGAACCCAAAACAAAGGGTGACCAAGAGAAAATGTCCACAGGTCTGCAGCGCTTGGCCGCTGAGGATCCGTCCTTCCGCGTTGAAACCGATATGGAATCCGGTCAGACGATCATGAAGGGCATGGGCGAACTGCACTTGGACATCCTGGTGGACCGTCTGAAGCGTGAGTTCAAAGTTGAGGCCAATATCGGTGCGCCACAAGTTGCGTATCGCGAAACAATTGGTCACGAAGTTGAGCACACATACACGCACAAGAAACAATCTGGTGGCTCCGGTCAGTTCGCTGAAGTGAAAATGATCATTTCGCCGACAGAGCCTGGCGAAGGGTATTCTTTCGAATCGCGCATCGTTGGCGGTGCTGTGCCGAAGGAATATATTCCTGGTGTGGAAAAGGGCATCAACTCGGTTATGGACTCCGGTCCATTGGCGGGCTTCCCTGTCATCGACTTCAAAGTGGCTTTGATCGACGGCAAATTCCACGATGTTGACTCGTCTGTTTTGGCTTTTGAAATTGCCGCACGGATGGGGATGCGCGAAGGGATGCGCAAAGCCGGTGCAAAACTGCTGGAACCGATCATGAAAGTCGAAGTGATCACGCCCGAGGACTACACCGGCAACATCATTGGCGATTTGACCTCCCGTCGGGGCCAAGTGTCCGGTCAGGAACCTCGCGGCAACGCAATCGCTATCGATGCCTTTGTGCCTCTGGCGAATATGTTCGGTTATATCAATACGTTGCGGTCCATGTCTTCTGGGCGTGCGCAATTTACGATGCAGTTCGATCACTACGATCCGGTACCACAAAACATCTCGGACGAAATTCAGGCGAAATTCGCCTAACCACTCAAGTGTAAGGCACCACAGGGGTGTCTTACCTCCAACTAACAGGAGGCCATCATGGCAAAGGAAAAGTTTGAACGCACGAAGCCGCATGTGAACATCGGCACGATTGGTCACGTGGACCACGGCAAGACGACGCTGACGGCGGCGATCACGAAGTATTTTGGTGATTTCCAGGCGTATGACCAAATCGACGGCGCACCTGAAGAAAAAGCGCGTGGGATCACGATCTCGACCGCGCACGTGGAATATGAAACGGAAAACCGTCACTATGCCCACGTCGACTGCCCCGGCCACGCAGATTATGTGAAAAACATGATCACCGGTGCGGCGCAAATGGACGGCGCGATCTTGGTTGTGAACGCCGCTGACGGCCCAATGCCACAAACGCGCGAGCACATCTTGTTGGGCCGCCAAGTTGGTATTCCCACAATGGTCGTGTTCATGAACAAAGTGGACCAAGTTGACGACGATGAGCTGCTTGAGCTGGTCGAAATGGAAATCCGCGAACTGTTGTCCAGCTACGAATATCCTGGCGACGACATGCCCGTGATCCCTGGTTCCGCGCTGGCGGCGATGGAAGGCAACAAGCCAGAAATCGGTGAAGAATCGATCCGCAAGCTGATGGCCGCTGTCGATGAGTTCATCCCAACGCCTGAGCGTGCGATTGACCAGCCGTTTTTGATGCCCGTCGAAGACGTGTTCTCGATTTCCGGTCGTGGTACAGTTGTGACCGGACGTGTGGAACGTGGCGTGATTAATGTTGGTGACAACATCGAGATCGTGGGTATTAAAGACACCCAGACCACAACATGTACGGGTGTTGAAATGTTCCGCAAGCTGCTGGATCGCGGTGAAGCGGGTGACAACATCGGCGCATTGCTGCGTGGTATTGACCGTGAAGCGGTCGAGCGTGGCCAGGTTCTGTGTAAGCCAGGTTCGGTGAACCCGCACACAAAATTCGAAGCCGAAGCCTATATCTTGACCAAAGACGAAGGCGGCCGTCACACGCCATTCTTCGCGAACTACCGCCCACAGTTCTACTTCCGTACGACGGACGTCACAGGCACAGTTCAGCTGGCAGAAGGCACTGAAATGGTCATGCCGGGCGACAATGTATCCTTCGGCGTTGAGCTGATCGCACCAATCGCGATGGAGCAAGGCCTGCGCTTTGCGATCCGCGAAGGTGGCCGCACCGTCGGCGCGGGCGTTGTGTCCAAAATCGTCGAGTAATCGACCGAACTATCGTTAAGTAGGGCGCCGGAAGTGGCGCCCTATGTTCGAAAAAACACCTTGATGAAGGGTGGCGATGGTCGTCGCTCTTCCTCTCAAGGGACAAGACCCGAAAAGGGAATGTGATAATGGCAGCTCAAAGCCAGAATATCCGCATCCGTCTTAAGGCGTTTGACTATCGTGTGCTGGATTCCTCCACACAGGAAATCGTCAATACCGCCAAGCGGACCGGCGCGTCCGTGCGCGGACCGATTCCGTTGCCGAACAAGATTGAAAAATTTACTGTTCTGCGCGGCCCGCACGTTGATAAGAAATCCCGTGACCAGTTTGAAATCCGCACGCACAAACGCTTGCTGGATATCGTTGATCCGACCCCCCAGACCGTGGACGCGCTGATGAAGCTTGACCTTGCGGCTGGTGTGGATGTCGAGATCAAGCTGCAAACGTAAGTATAGGGAGTAACACACTATGTTGCGCTCTGGCGTTATAGCGAAAAAAGTCGGCATGACCCGGCTGTTTATGGAAGATGGCAAGCAGATCCCTGTGACCGTGCTGCAACTGGATCAGTTGCAAGTGGTTGCACAGCGGACACCCGAACGGGACGGCTACACGGCTGTTCAGTTGGGGGCGGGCTCTGCGAAAGTAAAGCGCGTATCCAAGCAGATGCGTGGTCACTTTGCGGCTGCAAAAGTGGAACCCAAGCGTAAGCTGGCGGAATTCCGCGTGGACCCTGACAATATGATCGCCGTTGGCGAAGAGATCACGGCAGAGCATTATCTGGCCGGTCAATTCGTGGATGTTGCGGGCACGTCAATCGGTAAAGGTTTTGCCGGTGCGATGAAGCGTCACAACTTTGGTGGTCTGCGCGCGTCGCACGGTGTGTCGATTTCGCACCGCTCGCATGGCTCGACAGGTCAATGTCAGGATCCCGGTAAGGTTTTCAAAGGCAAGAAAATGGCCGGACATATGGGCGCTGCCCGTGTGACCACGCAAAACTTGCAAGTTGTGAAAACCGATGCGGATCGTGGCTTGATCATGGTCAAAGGGGCCGTTCCTGGTTCCAAAGGCGGTTGGGTCACAATTAAAGATGCGGTAAAGAAAGCGGCGCCTGCCGATCTGCCTTTGCCTGCCGCTTTGAAATCGACAGCAGCACCGGCGGAAGCGCCTGCGGAAGGTGGTGAAGCATGAAACTTGATGTGATCAAACTAGACGGCGGCGCGGCTGGTAGTGTGGATTTGGACGAGGCTTTGTTCGGCCTCGACCCCCGCGCTGACATTTTGCACCGTGTAGTCCGCTGGCAGCGTAACAAAGCGCAAGCCGGTACGCACAAGGTCAAAACGCGGTCGGAAACGTCCTATTCCAAAAAGAAGATCTATCGCCAAAAAGGCACCGGTGGCGCACGTCACGGGGACCGCAACGCGCCGATCTTCCGCAAGGGTGGGATTTATAAAGGGCCGACACCGCGCAGCCATGCGCATGATCTGCCTAAGAAAGTCCGCAAACTTGGCTTGTGCCATGCTTTGTCCGCAAAGATGAAAGCAGGCGAGTTGGTCGTCATCGACGCCGCTGCCGCTGATGGCAAAACTGCCGCTTTGGCCAAACAGATCAAAGATCTGGGCTGGAAGCGCGCATTGGTCATCGACGGAGCCGAAGTGAACGCTGATTTCGCCAAGGCCGCCGCGAACATTGAAGGTTTGGATATCCTGCCGACAATGGGTGCAAATGTGTATGACATCCTGAAGCGTGACACGTTAGTGCTCACAAAAGCAGGTGTCGAAGCTTTGGAGGCTCGGTTGAAATGAGCGCGAAGGCAGAACATTACGATGTGATCCGCAAGCCGATCATCACCGAAA
>JBGCEM010000142.1:0-44524 GCA_045106335.1 Paracoccaceae bacterium
TGCCGTGTGGGGGCACCATTTCACCTTCCAGAATAATCCAATGACGTCCGATTAAGCCTTGTTGGTAAAGCTTATCATGAGATCGTTTGTCCAGTGCTGTTTTTTTAACATCCGACTGCGCACCCCCACGATGTCCTTAAGCGACATCAAAGTAAAAAACCTGAAATCTGGAGAAAAACCCTTTAAAGTTGCGGACTTTGAAGGGCTGTTTGTGCGGGTCAAAGTGAGCGGTGCAAAGTCTTGGCGTTTCAAGTACCGGGTTGACGGCAAGGAAAAGTTGCTGGTGATAGGTGACTACCCCGCCGTTAGTCTGGCGAAAGCGCGGCAGGCGAGACACGCGGCGAAAGCCTTGCTTGCTGATGCACGAGATTGACGGATTTGAAGGGCAGGCGACAACGCGCATTGCATTGAAGTTGCTGGCGATCCTTGCCCAACGACCGGGGGAGATACGTCATGCAACTTGGTCAGAGTTCGATTTCGAAGAATGCGTTTGGTCGATACCTGCGGAAAAGATGAAAATGCGGCGCGATCATACCGTACCTTTGCCAATGCAGGCTGTCGCGTTGCTTGGAGAGCTAAAGATCTTCAACAACGCAGGGGACTATCTTTTCCCGTCGCTGCGGACTTGGACGCGACCGATGTCTGAAAACACACTGAACCCGGCTTTGCGCCGAACGGGGTACGCGGGGGATGAAATGACCGCGCACGGTTTCCGTACTTCATTCTCAACATTGGCAAACGAAAGCGGCCTTTGGAACCCGGACGCCATAGAACGGGCGTTGGCCCATTTCGAGAAGAACGAGGTGCGTCGCGCGTATGCGAGGGGCGAGCATTGAGACGAAAGGGTGCGGCTTGCGGATTGGTGGGCTGGATATTTGGATGACTTAAGGGCAAGTTAGCAGCGTTAGATTCTAAAAGATGCAGGTATTAGTTGAGCGATCAAGAAAAACAGTTCGCCAAAATTCGTGGTGCATTCGTTGAAGCCGCGCTGCGACAAAAGTTTGGTTTTTACTTGATTGGGAGCCAACAGTCGCGGGTGTTAGGGTGTTACCATTGGCCCAAGCGATCCAGAAGCATTCAAAGCATTTCATAAATCTCTTCAATAAGTACTCAACGTTGCTCGCGATGCGTTAGCAGATGTATCCAACAAGGACTTGATGCACATAGCTGGCGACGGTGTCGATTATGATAAATTCAATACAGAATGGTGGTCCAGCTTCCTTCTGAAAGAAACCGCAAATCTTAAGAGAAGTACCCCCTCAAAGCTTGTTCTAGGCTTCGGGCATCCTGCCTAATCAGTGGACATGTCATATTGGGGCCAGATGCCGCACCTTTCGCTTCATGAGGCGCTAGTTTTATCTTTGGGTGTTGATCCTGAAAAGATAACGTCTGACGACGTCGAACAGATGCAAAAGGAACCCCAGCGAAATAAAATGCTTCCTGCTGTTAATTACTTGCTCAAGCGACGCGAGCTTTTTCGGCGTTCGTTTCGAGCGGGCTACAATGGCTTCTATCCTAGATCTCCAAAAGACCTTCGGGATTGGTTTGCAAGTATTTCGCTAGAAGGTCACCCTGATTTCCAAGCGGCACTTGATCAAAGGGTGCCTCAATCTGAAGTCGTAAAACCGGCTACTGATTAGCTGAAGTTTACAAGTCAAGAACGGGATACGCTTTTGAAATTGGTAGCTGCAATGGCGTGTGAGCAATATCGATATGACCCAACAGATGAGCGTAGCGCCGCTGTTGGCCGTATTCGTGATGATATTGAGGAAATAGGGCAATCTATGGATGGCAAAACCATTCGCAAATGGTTGAAAGAAGCCGCCCGCTGCGTTGGTGCTGACTACTGGACCCCAAAATGATAAAGGGATGCCTCAGGGAAAGTTAGGGTTTCCCCCACAAACGCGCATGGATTGCCGAGGATGTTGCTGAATGAAGCAACACCTAGGCAAACCCAAATGGATCACCCAACTTTCCCAAAAACTGGCCTTGTACGCCTTTCCCAAATCCTCGCCCCTGCTGGCCCAATCCCCATTTCGAAATCAACATGGTGGCAAGGCGTCAAAGAAGGGCGCTTTCCACAACCACAAAAACTTGGTCCGCGCACGACTGTTTGGAAAGTCGAAGACAAGCTTCTCGAACTGGCGGCCCCAGCTATGCGCAGTCGCCCAGGCCCCCGTCGAAACGACGCAGGCGGATTGTTGGCTCATAAACGCAAGAAGCTAAATGCGTGTCAGTTTCTTGCGGAAAATAACTACTCCGGTCGCGCAAACCCCGTGAAGTTGAAACACATGCTTTGCAAGGTCTATGCCGATCATGGCGACGTCTGACATGGATAATCTCCCGTTTGAGTGCTGCTTTCTGAAACACCACAGGGGCACATTACGATGCCGGTTGGTCGGGGCATCCACGCCATCAACAAAGCCGTGGAATGGCCATACGCATCCGTGTAGTTTGCACGCATCTAACCATGCCAAAAATACCGCGACAGATGAAAGAAGACAGGTGCTGCAAAAATGACTGAATCGAGCCGGTCGACAAAACCACCCTGCCCGTCGCTCATGTGGCCCCAATCTGTCACGCCACGATCTTGCTTGATGGCTGCCATCACCATACGTCCCATACTTCCAACAGCAGCGATAATGACCCCGATCAGAAAGGCAGCCAGCGGTCCAAACGGCGTCAACCAAGACAATAAGACCCCGACGACCCCCGCAGACAACGTCCCGACCACGAACCCCTCCCAGGTGCGTGACGTCGAAATGTTCGGCGCAATCGGGCGTCGCCCCAGACAGGCGCTCCAGAAATGCTGCAGCAAATCACCGCCCTGCACCACCAGCACCAAAAACACCATCAGTAGAAAGTTGCGGGCTTCAAATCCCGCAATGTCCAGAAACAACAACGCAGGCATATGGCTGAGGCAAAAGACAGCCACCATCAAAGCCCATTGCGTCTCGGCAACGCGGGTAAGGAACCGGTCCGTCCGACCCCGCAACACAGACAACATAGGCAACAATAAGAAGGCATAGACCGGCACGAAAACTGTGTAAAACCCATACCATCCAGCCCAAATTGAAACATATTGTATCGGCAACACCACAAAAAAGCTGGCCACAAACGCCCAATGGTCCGCCTTGTTGCGCGTGGTCAAGGTCAGGAATTCGCGCAATGCCCCCATCGACACAAGCACGAATAACACCACAACACCGCCCATACCCGTGGCATAGATCAGCGCCAAACACGCCAGCATGATCCACCAGCCCCGCAACCGCGCATTCAAATTGTCGGCCACCGGATTCAAATCGCCGACCTCGTCCCGGCGCTGGGATGCCCCAAAGCCCACAAGCGACAACACAGCCAACACGCCGCACACCCAAATCAGGGCAGGCCAAACGCTCATGCCGTATCCCCAGGACGCAAAGCCAGCATTGCGTTAGATGCCCGCGCCAAGAACAACTCTTTATCCTCGTCGTTACGCAACCGTATTGGAGCACCAAAGAAGATCTGACAAATCAAAGGAACAGGGATCACCTCGCCGCGCGGCATCACGCCGTTCAAGTTGTCAATCCAAACAGGCACCAAATCGATATCCGGACGCGCGCTGGCTAAGTGAAACAAACCCGTCTTGAATGGCAACAGCGGATCTTCAGTGTCGTTGCGCCGTCCTTCGGGAAAGATGATCAACGACGATCCCCCATCCAAAGCCGTGCCCATCAAACCAACAGGGTCCTCGTCCCCGCGCTGATCCGCCTGACGCTGAATCAAAACTGTGTAAAAAACCTTCGTGCCGAAAAACTTGCGCAAACCGTTTTTGAGCCAATAATCTGCCGCTGCGACCGGACGCGTCCGCCGCCGCAACTTTGGTGGCAAAGCGGCCCAAATCAAAACTGTATCTGCATTCGAAGTATGGTTGGCAAAATAAACCCGGGCCTGACGCCCGGGCGGTTTAGTCGTCCAAACAATGCGCGGCGCGGTTAACAAATGGATCAATCCAGCCAGGGCCACCCCAACCAGGTGGCCCGTCTGCGTTAAGATCCAATCCTTCACGCTGCCGCTTTGACAGCCCGCTGTGTGATGACCTTGACCAAATGCGCGCGGTACTCGGGCGTGCCGTGCAAATCACCAATCATACCATCTGCTGGAACACTCAGATCCGCCAACGCCTCTGCTGCAAAATTATTGGACAATGCGGCCTCGGCCTCGGCCCAACGGAACACACCACTTTCCGACGCCCCCGTGACCGCAACACGGACACCATCCGCGAACTTGGCCACAAACACACCTACAAGTGCAAACCGAGACGCAGGCTGCACGAACTTCTCATAATGCGACGCCTCTGGGACAGGGAACTGCACCGCTGTGATCACCTCACCCTCTTCTAGCGCAGTTGCAAACATGCCCTGAAAATAATCATCCGCTGCAATCTCGCGCGCATTCGTTTTGATGGTCGCACCAGACCCCAATGCAGCCGCTGGATAACACGCCGCCGGATCATTATTCGCCAAAGATCCGCCGATTGTACCACGATTGCGCACCGCCGGATCCCCAATATGCGCGGCCAATCCCGCCAAGCCGGAAAACGCCCCCGCCTCAGCCGCAACCTGCGCATGGGTCGTCGCACCACCAATCTCAACTTGCCCGCCCGACACAGTCACACCGACCATCTCGGCCATTCCACTCAGCGACACTAAGGTCGCAGGCTGGTTCAAACGCTGCTTCAAGGTCGGCAACAATGTCTGCCCCCCTCCCAAAGCCTGCGCATCCTCACCTGCCAAAGCAGATACCGCATCGGCGACAGATCCTGGCTTCACAAAATCAAAATTATACATCGATCTTCCTTTCCATCCCGCACATCCAAAAGCAGATCCCCGCCTTCAAACCGCGTCCTCTGAACACAGGACGTAACGAAAAACGCCCACATTCACTTAGCTCTTAAACTTCGGGAGGTCCGGAGGGCTGGCCCTCCGGTCCATACCCTCTCATCCTTGCATAGCTGCCCAAACACGTGACGGCGTCATCGGCATGTCAATGTGACCTACCTCTTTGCCAGCCGAATGCAGCGCATCAATCACTGCATTTACAACGGCCGGAGGAGAGCCAATCGCGCCTGCCTCGCCACACCCTTTCACACCCAACGGGTTGTGCGTACATGGCGTCTGAGACGAATGATCAACCGCATAAAACGGCACATCATCCGCCCGCGGCATAGCATAATCCATGTAAGACGCGCTCAGCAATTGCCCATCTTCGTCATAAGCACAATTCTCAAGCAACGCCTGGCCAATGCCCTGGGCAATCCCGCCATGAACCTGACCCGACACAATCATCGGATTGATAATATTGCCAAAATCATCTGCCGCTGAGAACCGCTCAACAGTAACGCGTCCCGTATCGGGGTCGACCTCAACTTCACAGGCATAGGCCCCAGAGGGATAGGTAAAGTTTGACGGATCATAGAACGCCGTCTCTTCCAAGCCAGGCTCAATATCTTCCAAAGGATAGTTATGCGGCACATAAGCCGCCAAACACACATCGCCCCAGGCCACAGACTTATCTGTACCCGCAACACTGAACGCACCATCTTTCAATTCAATATCCGCCTCATTGGCTTCCATCAAATGGGCTGCGATCTTCTTGGTCTTGTTGATGATCTTTTCAGCTGCCCGCACCATGGCCGAACCCCCGACAGCAATAGACCGGGATCCATACGTCCCCATGCCCATCGGTACCTTGTCGGTATCCCCATGCACGATCTCAACCATGCTTTCATCAATGCCAATCATCTCGGCAATCACCTGCGGGAACGTGGTCTCATGCCCCTGCCCGTGACTGTGGCTGCCGGTCATAACCACCAAACCGCCCGTGGCATTCACGCGTACAGTGGCCGATTCATACAAACCCGCACGCGCGCCCAACTGACCCACAAGGTTGCTCGGCGCGATGCCACAGGCCTCAATGTAACAGTTCAGTCCTAAACCACGCAACAGACCCTTGGCCTCAGACGCCTTGCGACGCGCCTCAAACCCAGACAAATCTGCGATGTTTTCCAACACATCCATCGTGCCGTGATAATCGCCAGTGTCATATTCCACCGCAACAGGCGTCGCATAGGGAAATTCAGTGACAAAGTTTTGCCGACGCAACGCAATCGGATCCACACCCAATTCCCGCGCAGCCTTGTCAATCACACGTTCTAACTGAAACGTCGCCTCAGGCCGCCCGGCACCACGATACGCATCCACCGGCACCGTGTTGGTAAACACCGCCTTTACATTCACGTAAATTACAGGGGTCTTATAGTTCCCCGCCATCAACGTGCCATGCAACCAAGTTGGCACCGACGGCGCAAAAGTCGACAAATACGCCCCCATATTGGCATAGGTTTCCGTGCGCACCGCTGTAAAATTGTTGTCAGCGTCCAATGCCAGATCAATCTTAGTCACGTGATCGCGCCCATGCGCATCCGAAATAAACGCCTCACTGCGCGACGAGGTCCACTTTACAGCGCGGTTACATGCCTTAGCCGCAAACGTGCAAAACGCCTCTTCTGCATAGTGGAAAATCTTGGTGCCAAACCCACCGCCAACATCAGGTGCCACGACCCGTAACTTGTGCTCGGGAATACCCAAAACAAAGGCCCCCATTAACAAACGGATCACATGTGGGTTCTGCGAAGTCGTATACAAAGTCGAGTTGTCACCAGAACGATCATAATCCCCAATCGCAACCCGCGGTTCCATCGGATTGGCCACAAGCCGATTATTCACCAACTCCAAAGTGGTCACATGCGCGGCATTGGCAATCGCCTCATCCACTGCAGCTTTGTTGTCCTCAACAAACCCCCAGTCATAGCACAAATTCGACGTCAAATCGTCATGTACCTTCGTGGCCCCATCAGCGATCGCAGCCTTCATGTCGACAACTGCGGGCAGGTCCGCGATATCCAAATCAATCGCCTCGGCGGCATCGCGCGCTTGGTCCAAACTATCCGCAACGACTGCTGCAACGATCTCGCCCACATGGCGCACCTTGCCCTGCGCAATTACCGGATGAGCGGGTTCCTGCATCGGCTCGCCATGACGATCAGTCACCTGCCAGCCACAAGGAATGCTTCCGACGCCTTCAAAATCAGCACCTGTAAAGATCCGCACAACGCCCGGCATTGCAGCCGCTGCAGCCGTATCAATCGAGTTGATCGTCCCGTGTGCCACATCTGAGCGCAAAAAATGAACATACGCTTGGCCACGCATATTCATATCGTCCGTGTACTTTCCATTACCCGTCAAAAACCGAATATCTTCACGCCGCTTAGGTGCTGCGCCAATGCCTGTATCTTTTGGCATCTCAATTCCTCCCTATAAGTGGGGTACGGGCACGGCCGCACCTTACAAGTCTCGTCCTAAATCTAAATTGCGCGCTGATGGGGCTCCGCCCCCGAGGCTGCGCCTCTCCCCCAGAGTTTTCTTTGCTAAGTGAAGTATGACATCTTTACATTCACTTAGCTTTTAAACTCCGGGTGGTCCGGAGGGCTGGCCCTCCGGTCCCGTTCGTCTCACTCAGCGGCAATTGCACCCACATCTTGGCCCGAAGCTGCCAAAATCGCTTTGATGATATTATGGTATCCAGTGCACCGGCAGATATTGCCTTCCAGATATGTCCGGATCTCGGCTTCAGTCGGTTTAGGTGTTTCTTTAAGAAGTGCGGCCGTCGACATCACCATGCCAGGTGTACAGAATCCGCATTGCAGCCCGTGGTGGTCTTGAAACGCTTGTTGGATGACAGACAGCGATCCATCGCTATTGGCCATGCCTTCGATCGTTGTGACGTCTGCACCATCCGCTTCTGCGGCCAGCATCGTACAAGCTTTCACAGCTGTTCCATTCACATGCACGACACACGCGCCGCACTGCGATGTGTCGCATCCGACATGTGTCCCGGTCAGTCCCAAGTCTTCGCGTAGAAATCCACTTAGTAAAGTGCGTCCTTCAACAGAGCCAGAGCGCCTTTCGCCATTCACAACCACCGCGATCTCAACCATGTGTTCCTCCTTCAATCTCTTCTTTGAATCGAGTTAAGCACGGGCCTTGCGACATGGGAACCAAAAACTTTTGCACAACAATTGCCATGCGCCTTGCGCGATCAAGTTTGGTCAGTTTCAATTTTGCGTCGCGGCACAGGGCGGTTGGGACTGTCTTTAAGAAGACCGCCCACAGCCATTCCTGCGATATCATCTGACGAAACCGGCACGCCACACAGCACACGTTCCAACACCCAGTCGGCCCCATTAAGCGCCAATGAGCGTGCGCAGCCTGGAAGGCCAATCACGGGCTTTCCTTTTAAATTACCCAAAAACAATAGGTTACCGGGATCTACTGGCATTCCAAAGCGCTCGACTGTTCCGCCAGCCGCGCGCAGGGCAGCGGGCGCTACGTCGGCGGGATCGGATGTTGCCGAGCCTGTAAGGATCAAAATCACATCCGCTTTTGCGTCCCAAAGCGCACCCGCAAGAGGTGCCGTTTTATGTGCGACGCGAATTTCTGGATCCAAGCGAACGCCCAATCGTTCCAACCGCGTTGCGATTGCTTTACGACCTTTGTCGGGTGCACGCTGCGGTCCGGTTTGGGTTTCAATCAAGGTGGCCGAGCCATAGACGGCGGATTTTATGTTCAGCGCGTCTTGGGCGATTTGGTTCACTTGTGACAAAATCTGTGCGGTCACGGCATAAGCAATGATTTTAATTGTCGCGATCATGCGACCCGGCTCAACTCGGTCCCATCGCGGCAGGGTTGCGACTGTGATCATCGGGTCAATCCGGTTGGCAGCTTCCAGTGCGTCCGGTGTAATCTGCAGCAATCCCGGGCGCGTGGCATAAAGGTTAACACGTCCTGTTCCGGCCCCGGAAAGACGAATGCCTTGCACGCCTGGGTCTTGTACGATGGCCTGTGCCAGAGCAAGTGCGGCATCGTTTTCGTGCACGTCGCCAGGTTCTAACCGCGCAACTGTGACAGTTTTCGCCCCAGTTTGAGCCAAAGCCGCGCAGGTCTGTTCCGTTAGAACCGACCCCTTTTTAAGAACGCCCCCTTCGACGGGTTTAGAATGGGCAAGGATCGCGCCCACCGCTTTTTCGATAGGAACGGGTCCGAATTTCATGCGCCTTGTCTCAGGATCTGCAGCATTTGCGCCAGAACCGACACGGCAATTTCGGCCGGACCCGCAGCCCCTAAGTCCAGACCGACAGGTCCGTGAATGCGGGCGATTGCGGCATCGCCAAAACCTGCCTGTTGCAGCCGTGCGACCCGCGCGGCATGGGTTCGTTTTGAACCAAGCGCACCAATGTAATAGCACTCAGATCTTAGCGCGATTTCAAGTGCGGGGTCGTCCAGTTTGGGATCATGGGTCAGCAGAACCAGCGCAGTACGGGCATCCAATCCGATTTGGGTGAGCGCCTCATCGGGCCAGTCTTCATGGATGGTTTCACCTGGGAACCGTGCTTGTGAGCCAAACGCACTGCGCGGATCCACGATCACCGGGTCAAACCCAGCAATGCGCGCCATCGGCACTAGGGCTTGCGCGATATGCACGGCCCCGACAACGACCAGGCGCAAGGGCGGATTGTAGATCGCGACAAAGGTATCGCCGTCCGGCTCTAGGCCGGATTTATCCATCCGAAAGCGCGTTGGATGGTCGTCTGGTCCGCCAAGCGACCCGCCACCTGTGTTCAGCGAGGTTTGATAGGCAATCGGTTGGCGGGCGGCGCGCGCCTGAACCATTTGGCGCAGGTGGTCGGGCCTCAGCCCCGTGTCGGCGACAGGTTCGACAAGCACACGAATCGTTCCCCCACAGGCCAGTCCCACCGCAAAGGCATCCCCGTCGCTGACCCCGTATTCCAACACGCGCGGCATCCCATCGGCAATCGCCTCAAGCGCTTCGACCATCACGGCCCCTTCGACGCACCCCCCAGACACGGACCCCTGCAGCGTGCCATCGCCTGCAATCACCAGCTGAGATCCGGTTCGGCGCGGCGCACTGCCCCAAGTATCCACCACAGTGGCCAAGGCAGCCCCCAACCCGGCTTCATGCCATTCAAGTGCCTGTTCGGGGGCGTTTTCAAAAATCTCTTGTGTCATAGCTGTCAGCCTGCCCAGACATGCAGCAGGGTTCAAGGGCCAAACGCTTGCAAATTCCTTCTAAAGTAACTTGTTTGAAATTTGGGAAAACCATGTCCTTCGGTGCTGCCCGGTCCGGGGACGTTTGCGACAAAGGGTGTCTGAGGCAAAAACCAAGGTGCTATCGGCTGCTGGGCAGGTTGCAAGCAGACGCCGCGCGACCTATCTTTGCAAAAACGTCGATCCTTAATAGAAAGCCCCGTCTGATGCCCATGCAAGCCCAAGATATCGAAGATTTGCTGCGCGCTGCGTTTCCTGAGGCCGAAATCGCCGTTGGGGGCGATGATGGTGTGCATATGTCTGCCATGGTCGTGGATGAAAGCTTTCGCGGCAAAAACCGGGTTCAGCAACAACGTGCTGTCTATGCCGCGTTGAAGGGAAAGATGGACGGACCTGCGGGTGAGTTGCACGCGCTGGCTTTGACCACGCGGGCTCCGGAGTAAACGGATGCGCCGTAAGTTGATGCGCGGTGCAGCACTTTTTGCCGTCCTTGGCCCGTTTGTCCTTCCTGTTTGGGCCGTCGCTGCCCTGCGTAGGCGGTTTGGGTCGCAAAACGCCAGGCCGCAGATATGAGCTGGTGGCGCGTTCTGAAGATGCCGTTTGCGCGACGAACCTATGTGCCATTGGCTGCGCGGCGTCCGGATCTAAATGTGCACGGTGCAAACTCTGCCGCGCCGCGGGTCGTTCCACTTGGGATGGAGGCCTTAGATCTGGACCTGGTCGAAAAAGCGGCACGGCGCAATGATGCGCTGGAACGGGTTGCGGGCGCGGGCTGGACCGGGAATAACGCAACTCAAGAAAACCGGGCCACGTATGTGCGCCCAATGCCCCAAGATGAAACCTATGCTGCGGCCTACCATGCTGCATGTAACACAAAGAAAGGCGCAAGCTGATGAGCGACGCAAAAACCCGGATCGAAGAGACCGTCAAAGCCAGTGACGTAGTGTTGTACATGAAAGGCACAAAAGAGATGCCACAATGTGGGTTTTCTTCGCGCGTGGCGGGTGTTTTGAATTATATGGGCGTCGACTATTCTGACGTGAATGTGTTGGCCGATGAAGACATTCGCCAAGGCATCAAGGACTATTCCGACTGGCCAACGATTCCGCAGCTTTATGTTAAAGGCGAATTCGTAGGCGGGTGTGATATTATCACCGAAATGACCCTGTCGGGCGAATTGGACACATTGTTCACAGACAGCGGCGTCGGCTTTGACAAAGACGCTGCAGACAAAATTCGCGAAGCCAACGGCTGACGCTGGTCAAGGTGCGCGCTTAGGCGCACCTTTTACTTAGCCCAACAAGACAGACGTGGCGCGCCGTCTTAGCTGGGCACTGACAAATTCAGGCAGATTTCGCCTCAACGACCAAAGCCAAAGCTTCGGCATGATCTGCAATCACAGCCAAACTGTCTGTGACACTCTCTGGAACCACAGGAACTTCCACCGGCACTTCGACAGTCTCGGGCGCACGCTCTTTCAAAACTGCGATTTCGGCGTCGCGTTCGGCGATGCGCGCTTCGACCTCGGCCACTTTGTCTTCCATTGATGCCGTGCGATCCGCCAACATCAAACCGGCCATCAACAGCATACGCGCCTCGGGCATGCGCCCTACCTGATCCGACAAGACCTGGGCTTCGTCGTCCAACATCTTGGCGGCCGTGTGCAAATAGGCCTCTTCCCCCAATTGGCAGGCAACTTCGAATTCCCGCCCCCCGATCGCAATTGTCACTTCAGGCATCTGCTGTCTCCTCGGGTTGCTCAGTTGCGCTCAAAACTGGTGTCAACGCAGATAAAATCGCGCTGGCTTCGGCCACATCTGCGGCCCTTGCGGCTTGCAACGCGTCTAATTCAGTTTGCAGCGCTGCATTGATCAACGTCGCATCCCCCACACCTGCCGCATTTGCATCCCGCAGCGCTGCGTTGGACTCGCGCAGACCCGAATTAACCTGCTGCATCCGTTGCAATTCCACATCCAACGCGCTGACCTTGGCTTGCGTGTCTTGCATCTGCGCCGCCATCGCTGCCAGCTCGGATGTATGTTTTTCTTTCAAGACCTTTAACCGCTCTTCCAGCTGCGCCGTGACGGTTTTTTCCTCATCCAACGCGCTTTGCAGGTCGTTCAACGCAGCCGCGTCGCCCGCCCCTACTTTGTCCAGCCCGACCGTTGCGCGTTCAAGTGCGGCCAATATTCTGGTTTGATATGCCTCTATATCGCTCATTCTGAAACTCACATGCCTGTACCAAAAACGCGTCTCAGCGAATCGCCCAACCGCGTCATGGTCTAAGTTTACCCAAAACGCCGGGAAATTGCGCCCCCTTTACGATCAAGTACTTGCAAGACACAGTTGATGTGTGCACCGCCAGGCCGCTTGACCCTGCCAGCCTCACTGATATGCAGCAGTCAAAACACGCTTAAATGCATAAGGACAACACCCCGTGAACGCATCTGTGGACATCGAAAAACTGCGCCAAGACCATTCTGACCATTGGCAGATGGCGACTGCCATTCGCGCTTTGGCCCTGGATGGGGTGAAGGCGGCCAATTCTGGTCACTCGGGCATGCCGATTGGCATGGCGGATGCGGCGACGGTTCTGTTTCAAAACCATCTGAAATTCGATGCTGCGGACCCTGAATGGCCTGATCGGGATCGCTTTATCTTGTCGGCGGGTCACGGATCTATGTTGATCTATGCGCTGCTTTATCTGACAGGGTCACCGCATATCACTTTGGAAGAGCTAAAGAATTTCCGCCAATGGGGGGCCAAGACGGCGGGCCATCCGGAAAATTTCCTGGCCCCGGGGATTGAGACGACCACAGGTCCGCTGGGACAGGGCCTTGCCAATTCGGTGGGCTTTGCGATGGCCGAAGAAATCCTGCGCGCGCGCTATGGCAAAAAGGTCGTGGATCACCACACCTACGTGATTGCTGGCGACGGCTGTCTAATGGAAGGTGTCAGCCAAGAGGCCATCACTTTGGCCGGGCGTCATCAACTGTCCAAGCTGATTGTGCTGTGGGACAACAACAACATCACCATTGACGGACCCGTTTCGCTGTCCGATCGCACGGATCAACCGGCACGTTTCCGCGCAGCCGGTTGGCAGGTTCTGGAAATCGACGGTCATGATCCGGTCGCAATTGATGCCGCCCTGGTTGCCGCCAAGGCTTCGGACCAACCCAGCATGATCGCGTGTAAGACGCATATCGCTTTGGGCCACGCAGCGCAGGACACGTCCAAAGGGCACGGCGCATTGACGAATGACGATCAAAACGCCGACGCCAAAGCCATTTGGGGCTGGAGCGGTGATGCCTTTGATGTGCCCGCGAACATCAAATCAGCATGGGAAAGCATCGGATCCAAAGGCAGTGCTGCGCGCGCCGACTGGCAGACCCGGTTCGCAGACCTCTCCGACGGCAAGCAGGCCGACTTTAACCGCACGCTGGCAGGCGATATCCCACAGCGCTTGCCCTCGATCATCCGCTCGGTCAAGAAAAAGGCCAGCGAAGAACGCCCCAAAATGGCGACCCGCGCGGCCTCGGAAAAAGTTCTGGGGGCTGTGAACCCGATCATGCCCGAAACGGTCGGCGGCTCGGCGGATTTGACAGGATCGAACAACACCAAAACCGACGACATGGGTGTGTTCGACATCGTCAACCGCAAGGGGCGCTATGTCTATTGGGGTATCCGCGAACATGGCATGGCCGCAGCGATGAACGGCATGGCGCTGCATGGGCAAATTCGTCCCTATGGCGGCACGTTCATGTGTTTCACCGATTATGCGCGCCCGGCGATGCGTCTGGCCGCGTTGATGAAAATCCCGACGGTCTTTGTGATGACGCACGACTCCATCGGTTTGGGTGAAGACGGGCCCACGCACCAACCGGTCGAGCATTTGGCGATTTCGCGTGCTACGCCCAACACCTATGTGTTCCGCCCTGCAGATTTGGTGGAAACGGCAGAGGCTTGGGAAATTGCGCTGACCTCGACGGACACACCATCCGTGCTGTCCCTCACCCGTCAGGGCCTGCCAACTGTGCGCACCCAGCACAAGACGAAGAACCTAAGCGCACAAGGGGCTTATGTTTTGGCCGAAGCCATGGGCAAACGCCAGGTTATCTTGATCGCGACCGGGTCCGAAGTCGCCTTGGCCATGGAAGCGCGCGAAATGTTGCAAGCCAAAGGCATCGGCACCCGCGTTGTGTCCATGCCCTGCATGGAGCTATTCGCGCAGCAGGATGACGCCTATCGCAAGCGCGTGCTGCCCGGTGGTCCTGTGCGCGTCGGCATCGAGGCCGCAGTCCAACAAGGTTGGGATCGCTGGCTTCTGGGCGAACGGGGGCGTGAGGCCAAGGCCGATTTCGTCGGAATGTCCAGTTTCGGTGCTTCGGCCCCGGCCGAGGTCTTGTTCGAGAAATTCGGCATTACAGCCGAAGCGGTGGTCGAAAAAGCCACAGCGCTGCTGTGAACTTATAATATAGTGTCGTCCCTGGCGCGTGCTGTGCCGGGGACATCCACAAATATGGCAATCGCACGCTATCTCAGCCACCCTCAGGTGATCATCGACCCGGATCGGGACGTACAGCGCTGGTCTTTGAACGATGTTGGGGCGGCGCGTGTGGACGCCCTGGCCCGATCCGGCGCGCTGTTGGGCACCACGCGGATCCTGTGCAGTGACGAAACGAAGGCCATAGAAACGGCGACCCCGCTGGCGAACAGCTTGCAGCTAAAGGTCGAAATAATCCCCAACACGCATGAAAACGACCGCAGCGCCACGGGCTATTTGCCGCCTGAAGCTTTTGAGGCTCTGGCAGATGCGTTCTTCGCCCATCCCGACACAGCCCAGCAAGGGTGGGAAACCGCCCGCGCAGCCCAAATGCGGATCACCCAAGCACTTTTTCCGCGCCTGCAAGAGCACCAAAGTGGCGATGTTCTGATCGTCGGACATGGGGCCGTTGGCACGCTTTTGAGGTGCGCGCTGTCTAATGCCTCGATTTCTCGGACGCATGATCAGCCCGCAGGGGGCGGCAATTGGTTTGGCTTTGATCTGCCGCATGGCGCCCCGCACACCAGCTGGCAGCCGATGGAGCGTTTGGTCTAAACTCATTTTGTTATGACTAAAGGCTTCGAAATTCGCCTGACCCGGTGAAATAATGACCTCGGGCATTTTTCGGAACTTTGCGACTCTCAGTAGCTGTTACTGCCCCCGCGCGAACACTGACCGCCAAATCGGTGTGATCAGTTTTTCGCCCACGGGGATCAATGCGAGGCCAATCCCCAGCCCTAGGATCCCATTCAGCCCGGCCTTGGTCAGCCATTTGATAAATCCCGCAGCCCCGTCCGAAGCCCCTGCAACAAACTTAGCCACTGCGTAAATCGCGTGTTCTGGTGCGCTGAACCCCATCTGGGCCGCGCCGTGCACGATGATCTCGCCGCCAACCCATAGCATCGCGGCTGTGCCGATGATCAAAAGCGCCTTCATGAAATACGGCATAAACGCCACGATCCCACGCCCCAATGCCCGCATAAGTGCTGAGCCCGTGCGCGCCATCGCCAGCCCCAGATCGTCCATTTTAACGATAATCGCCACAGCGCCATAGACCGCCACAGTGATCAAAACCGCGACAGTGGCCAGGGTCGCGGACTCCATCCAGAAATTGCTGGCAGGGATCGCGGCCAGGGAAATTGTCATGATCTCGGCCGATAGAATAAAGTCCGTTTTGATCGCGCCTTTGGCTTTTTGCTCTTCCAGATGCGCAGGATCTTCGACGGTGTCGGCCTTGCCTGGATAATCATCATGACCATGACCGCCAAAGCCCATGGCATGCGCGACCTTCTCAGCCCCCTCAAAACACAAATACGCCCCCCCCAGCATCAACAAAGGCGGGATCAGCCAAGGCGCGAAACTGTTCAGCAGCAAGGCGATGGGCAATAAGATCACCAGCTTGTTAAAAAACGACCCCTTGGCGATGCGCCAAATGATCGGCAATTCGCGATCCGCCGAAAAGCCCTGGACATATTTCGGCGTCACGGCTGCATCGTCGATCACAGCACCGGCGGCTTTAGAGCCCGCCTTGGCCGCCTGCCCGATCACATCATCGACCGACGCTGCCGCAAGCTTAGCGATTCCCGCCACATCATCCAAAAGCGCCAGTAAACCGCTCATATCCGCATCCTTTAACTATCTTGCGCAGACCTACCATGTTCACGCAACTTTACAACCAGCCTCAAAATATCCGTTAGCGCCACCGTTAGCGCAAGCCGTTAACTAGATTTTGTGTTTATCGCTAACATCCTGAATTTTCAAGGTTTTGAGCATTCCGCGAAGCGATGTTCCACGCTATACCCATCCCAGCGGGTGCGCGGGACTTAAGGAGTTTTCGATGACGATTAGAGTGGGTATTAACGGATTTGGACGCATTGGACGGTGTGCTTTGTCTCATATCGCGGCTTCGGGCCGTAACGATATTGAAGTTGTGAAAATCAACGCAACCGCGCCTTTGGAAAGTGCCGCCCATTTGATGCGCTATGATTCCGTGCACGGTCGTTATCCCGGCGATATCACCCACGGCGAAGATTGGTTGGATATGGGCCGAGGTCCGATGCGGGTGATGTCAACGCGCGATCTGAACCAGTTGGACTGGGAAGGATGTGACGTTGTGATGGAATGCACCGGCGCATTCAATGACGGTCACAAAGCCAAGACGCATCTGGAACGCGGCGCGGCCAAAGTTCTGATTTCCGCACCGGCCAGCAATGTCGACAAAACAATCGTGTTCGGCGTGAACGAAGACGGTTTGACGGCTGCGGATAAGATGATTTCAAACGGTTCTTGTACAACTAACTGTTTGGCCCCGCTTGCAAAAGTTCTGGATGCAACTGTTGGCATTGATCGCGGCATCATGACCACAATCCACGCCTATACCGGCGACCAACCCACCCATGACACCCGGCACAATGACCTTTACCGTGCCCGCGCAGCAGCCATGTCCATGATCCCGACTTCAACAGGCGCGGCAAAGGCCTTGGGCGAAGTTCTGCCGGGATTGAAGGGCAAATTGGATGGTTCCGCCATTCGCGTGCCGACCCCCAATGTTTCGGCTGTGGATCTGACCTTTGAAGCCGCGCGCGACACCAGTGTCGAAGAAATCAATGCCGCTTTGGAAGCTGCCAGCAAGACCGAAATGGGCCGGGTTTTAGCCTATGATCCCGAGCCCAAAGTCAGCGTAGATTTCAATCACACGGAATATTCGTCGATCTTCGCGCCAGCGCAAACCAAAGTCATCGGCGGACGCACAGTGCGCGTTCTGGCTTGGTATGACAATGAGTGGGGCTTTTCGGTACGTATGGCCGATGTCGCCGTTGCGATGGGAACGCTGGTCTAAAGCACCTCGCCTGAAACCTGAACCACCAATGCCCTGCCACACCTGCGGTAGTCTCGGGACATCGGCGGTGCAAGGTGTGTCAATGAAAAGACGAGATGCTGCAAACGCGTGAACTGCGCATAACCAAATCTCAAGACTTGCACGATACACGCAGGGCTGGCATCAACAGCCCTGCTTTTCTTTGCGTGCAGGCCGGACCCGACATGACGAATACCCTCGCTTTGGTTTTAGGCCTCATCCTGTTGGGTGGCGTTGCTTACGACACCATGTCCCATGATGGCGCGGGCTTGTTGTTCCTGGCACGCAAATTCACTGATCTTATTGAATGGCTGGCCTTCTGGCGTTGAGCCCTGCGGGACGCTACACGCATGCGGTCCTTTGCGCATAGATTTGCGCACTATGCTTGACTTTCCAATCAGAACCCGCTTGTTAGCGCTAACCGTGATTTGGCCCATCCGGGGCCCACAAAAGGAGCGCATAATGACTTTGAAACTGGCAATCAACGGATTTGGTCGGATCGGCCGCAATGTTCTTCGCGCCCTGATCGAATCGGGCCGGACAGATCTGGAAATCGTTGCGATCAACGACCTCGCGTCCCCGGAAACGAATGCGCATCTGCTGGAATTTGACTCGGTGCATGGACGCTTGGGACGCCGTGTGACGCTTTCAGATGGGATGATGGATGCGGGCCTTGGCCCGATACGGACGACAGCGTTGCGCAACCCAGCGGACCTGCCCTGGGGCGATGTCGATATCGTGCTGGAATGTACGGGCATCTTCAACAGCATCGACGCCGTGCAACCGCATTTGCAAAATGGGGCCTCGCGCGTGCTGATTTCAGCGCCTGGCAAGGGAGATCCCAAACCCAAGACGATTGTGTATGGCGTGAACGATGACACTCTGAACGGTGATGATATCGTGGTGTCAAATGCAAGCTGCACCACAAATTGCCTCGCCCCCGTCGCGAAAACATTGAATGATACGTTTGGCATCAAACGGGCGATGATGACGACTATCCACGCCTATACCGGCGATCAACCCACCCATGACACGGCCCATTCGGATCTAAATCGCGCCCGCGCGGCGGCTTTGTCGATGATTCCAACGTCCACAGGCGCAGCCGAGGCCGTGGGTCTGGTGCTGCCCGAGCTGTTAGGCCGCATGACAGGCCAAGCCATTCGCGTGCCGACGCCGAATGTGTCTTGCGTCGACATGGTGGCAGAATTGGAAACAGACACCGACGTCGCTGCGGTGAATGCAGCACTGAGCGCCGCCGCAACATCAGGCCCCTTAGTTGGAGTGATGGGTGTCGAAGACCGGCCCACGGTCTCTGTGGATTACAATCACGATGCGCATTCTTCAGTTGTCGCCCTGGATCAAACCAAAATCATGCAAGGCAATATGGTGCGTGTGATGTCGTGGTATGACAATGAATGGGGCTTTTCCAACCGGATGCTGGACACCGCCACAGTCATGGGCAAATTCCTGTAACCCGGTGTAGGGTGCGGTTTAACGCACCCCTTTAAACCGCGCATTGAGCGCAGCAAACACAGCCGGTGTCACGAATTTTGAGACATCGCCCCCCAGCCGGGCGATTTCTTTCACCAGCTTCGACGCAATCGCCTGGTGTTGGGCCTCGGCCATCAAAAACACCGTCTCAACGGTGTCATCCAGCACACGGTTCATTCCAACCATCTGATATTCGTACTCAAAATCTGCAACGGCGCGCAAACCGCGCACGATCATTTGCGCACCCACATCTCGCGCGCAATCGATCAACAGATTTTCAAACGGATGCACGACGATCTCAATGCCCGTTTGCTGTGACAACACGGCGCATTCTGCTTCAATCATCGCGACGCGCGCATCCAGATCGAACAAAGGTCCCTTATCGCGATTGATCGCGACCCCAATCACCAGCTTGTCAACCAGCGCCGAGGCCCTTCGGATAATGTCCAAATGCCCCAATGTGATGGGATCAAAAGTGCCGGGATACAATCCTGTGCGCATGGGCCTTGTCCTTTTGCCACGCCGTTTGCGCCAATCCATCAAACCTGTTCAGCAATTGCAAGCAGGTATCAGTGCCCCATAATCATCCCGGCCAGCGCGTCTTTTTCCATACTCAGCTCAGCCATCCGCGCTTTGACCACATCGCCAAGTGTGATCAGGCCAACCATCTGACCATCTTCCACCACGGGCATGTGGCGAAACCGCTTTTCAGTCATCGTCGCCAAAACCGAATCTGCCGTCGCATCGCGGGTACAACTGACCAGTTTCGATGTCATCAAATCCTCGACCGGATCCGACAGCACCGCCGCACCACGTTGCGAGATTTCGCGCACAATGTCGCGTTCCGACAAAATCCCAAGTGCTGTCTGCCCATCTTTCGACACCACAACCGATCCGATCTTGCGTTTGGCCAGCACATCGGCCGCAGCTTGCACAGTGCTTCCCGGCTGCACGGTGACCACAGCATCATCGGCTTTTGATTTCAGGATATGTTGAACTTGCATCAGGGCTCTCCTTAGTTTGGCGCATAACGTCGGATCGCACGTCCCGCACGCCTTTCGCCGCGTTGATGGGATGAAGCGTCCTCCACTTAGGCGTGTTGTGTCAAGCCAAGGCTTCCAATCGGGCCACTTCGCGGCGCAATCCCAGCACCAGCAGTTCGGCAAATTGAGTCAGATGCGCCACCCGGCGGTCTTCGACCGGGCGCACCAGATAAAAGCTACGCGTCAGGCTGATTTTGTCGGTCAGCACGCGTTTAACGCCCCCCACTATGGGCAATGAAAAATCATGGACCACCCCCAAGCCCGCCCCTTGCCGGATCGCGTTCAGCTGCACGGATACCGAGTTTGACGCAAGCGGCACCCGCGACACGCCAAGATCCGCAAGGTAGTCCAATTCCTTGTCGAAAATCATGTCAGGAATGTAGCCAATGACGCGATGGGCGCGCAGATCATCGATGCTCAGAACAGGGGGTTTGCCCTGTAAATAGGTCGGGGCAGCGGCCAAATGCAATTGATAATCAACGATTTTTTGCACCAAGTGCCGCCCTGACGTGGGGGCCGAAACCGAAATTGCCATATCCGCTTCGCGCTTGGTCAAGTTCACAACACGCGGCAATGCCACGATATGCAAATCCAAATTCGGATGGTCCTGGCTAATTCGCGCACAGACCTGCGGCAGCAGATAATTGGCACAGCCATCCGGGGCGCCAATCCGAATTTGACCCTGCAACCCTTGCCCGCCTTGTCCTGCATTCAAACCAGACGGCCCTGTTTCTAATGCGGCCTCTGCCGCTTGCGCCCGTGCCATCAGGGCCATTCCGTCCGGCGTCAGCGCATAGCCTTGCGGCGATTTCACAAACAAGCCAACGCCCATCTGCGCTTCCAAACGCGCAATGCGCCGCCCCAAGGTTGCCGGATCCATCTGCACCAACTTCGCCCCTGCCGACAAAGACTGCGCCCGGGCCACCGCCAAAAAAATCCGAATATCTTCCCAGTTTTGCATAGCGCCTCATAGGTTTTGCAAGAATGCAAAATAGATTTGTGAAAATGACGCTTTTACGGGAATTTTTGCAAGACTAAACACGCATCAACCGCAGTTAAGGAGCACAGCAATGCAAGATCTGACACACTATATCGACGGCGCACACGTAGCGGGGACTTCGGGTCGCTTTGCTGATGTGTTTAACCCTGCAACGGGCGAAGTTCAGGCGCGCGCACCTTTGGCCAGCACCGATGAGGTCAACGCGGCCGTCGAATTGGCCGCCAAAGCGCAACCTGCCTGGGCTGCGATGAACCCACAGCGCCGTGCCCGCGTGATGATGAAGTTCGTCGGTTTGCTGAACCGCGACATGGACAAGCTGGCCGAGGCCCTCTCCCGCGAACATGGCAAAACTCTGCCCGATGCCAAAGGCGATGTTCAGCGCGGCCTGGAAGTGGTTGAATATTGCATCGGCGCGCCGCACCTGCTGAAGGGCGAATTCACCGACAGCGCAGGGCCGGGCATCGACATGTATTCCATGCGTCAGGCTTTGGGTGTGACGGCTGGCATCACCCCGTTCAACTTCCCCGCGATGATCCCCATGTGGATGTTCGCGCCTGCCATCGTGTGCGGCAATGCGTTTATCCTAAAGCCTTCGGAACGTGACCCGTCGGTGCCTTTGATGCTGGCGGAATTGATGGAAGAAGCCGGTGCGCCCAAAGGTATCTTGCAAGTTGTTAACGGCGACAAAGAAGCTGTGGATGCGCTGCTTGAAAACGACATCGTCCAATCCATTGGATTTGTCGGCTCGACCCCGATCGCGGAATATATTTATTCCAAGGGCTGCGCGAACGGGAAGCGTGTGCAATGTTTTGGCGGTGCGAAAAACCACATGATCATCATGCCAGACGCGGACATGGACCAAGCCGCAGACGCACTTGTTGGGGCTGGATATGGGGCTGCGGGCGAACGCTGCATGGCGATTTCTGTGGCCGTGCCTGTGGGCAATGACACCGCAGATCGGTTAATCGAAAAGCTGATCCCGCGTGTTGAGGCCCTGAAAGTCGGCCCCTACACTGCAGGAAACGACGTAGACTACGGCCCCGTGATCACCGCAGCGGCCAAGGCCAATATCGAACGCTTGGTGCAATCGGGCGTGGATCAGGGGGCCAACCTGGTTGTCGATGGGCGCAATTTCAACTTGCAAGGCTATGAGAACGGCTATTTCGTCGGTGCGCATCTGTTTGATAACGTGACCAAAGATATGGATATCTACAAGACCGAGATCTTCGGCCCAGTCTTGTCCACAGTGCGTGCGCAATCCTACGAAGAAGCGATTGGCCTGGCGATGGATCACGAATATGGCAACGGCACCGCAATCTATACCCGCGATGGCGATACAGCGCGCGATTTTGCTCAACGGGTTAACGTTGGCATGGTTGGTGTCAATGTGCCAATCCCCGTGCCGTTGGCCTATCACGCCTTTGGCGGTGGGAAAAAATCGGGCTTTGGAGATGTGAATCAACATGGGCCAGACGCGTTCAAATGCTACACCCGCACGAAAACTGTCACCGCGCGTTGGCCCTCGGGCATCAAAGAGGGTGGCGAGTTTTCCATTCCTGTGATGGAATAAGCTTTCAGCATGGGGGCCTGTCTTGCGAGATTGGCCCCCCGCCTCTATGAAGACATCAGTCCCAACACGCGGTGATCCATGGATTTTGCACTGACCGAAGAACAAACCGCAATCTTCGACATGGCCCATAGCTTTGGCCAAGACGCCATCGCGCCGCATGCGCGGGACTGGGAAGCGGACGGCACCATCCCAAAATCCTTGTGGATTGATATTGGCGCCCTTGGGTTTGGTGGCTTGTATGTCAGCGAAGCCTCGGGTGGCGCGGGCCTGTCGCGCCTGGATGCCACACTGGTGTTTGAGGCCCTGTCCATGGCCTGCCCTTCCGTCGCAGCGTTCCTGTCAATCCACAACATGTGCGCGCGCATGATCGACAGCTTTGGCAGCGACGCGATGAAATCTAAGCTGATGCCGGACATTTTGGCGATGAAAACGGTGTTAAGCTATTGCTTGACCGAGCCTGGGTCAGGATCTGACGCCGCGGCGTTGAAAACGCGGGCTACGCGCAGCAATGAGGGCTATACCTTGAACGGCACCAAGGCGTTTATCTCGGGTGGCGGCTACTCGGATGCATATGTTTGCATGGTGCGCACGGGCGAAGACGGGCCCAAAGGCGTGTCCAGCGTGTTGGTTATGGACGGCACACAGGGGCTGAGCTTTGGCGCGCTTGAGGACAAGATGGGTTGGCGCTCACAACCCACCGCGCAAGTGCAGTTTGATGATTGCAAAATCCCCGCCGACAACCTGATTGGGCAAGAAGGTGCGGGCTTTACCTACGCCATGAAGGGCTTGGATGGCGGGCGCCTGAACATCGCGGCGTGCTCGCTGGGGGCTGCGCAGACGGCTTTGACGCAAACACTGGATTACATGGGACAGCGCAAGGCCTTCGGCACAACCATCGACCAGTTCCAAGGCCTGCAATTCCGTCTGGCCGATATGGAAATTGAGCTACAAGCCGCACGCACCTTCCTGCGCCAAGCCGCTTGGAAGCTGGACACAGGCGCACCAGATGCCACTAAATTCTGCGCGATGGCAAAGAAATTTGTCACGGAAACGGGATCCAAAGTTGTCGATCAATGCCTGCAACTGCATGGCGGCTACGGCTATCTGGCAGACTACGGGATCGAAAAACTGGTCCGCGATTTGCGCGTGCATCAGATCCTGGAAGGCACCAACGAAATCATGCGCGTCATCGTGGCCCGTGATATGTTGAAAAACAGATGAGCGATATTTCCATCCGTATCACCGGGCGCGCCGGCCACATCACGTTGCAACGCCCCGAAGCGCTGAACGCTATGACATACGACATGTGCACGGCAATCGAAACCGCCCTGGACACATGGGCCGAAAATCCGAATGTGGATTTGGTGATCCTGGACGCTGAAGGCCCCCGCGCCTTTTGTGCAGGCGGTGATATTGCCGAACTCTATGACACAGGCACGCGCGGCGATTACGGGTTTGGGCAAAAGTTCTGGGCCGACGAATACCGCCTAAACGCAAAGATTTTCACCTATGCCAAACCGGTGGTCAGCTTTCTGCAAGGCTTCACAATGGGCGGCGGTGTTGGCTTGGGCTGTCATGGCACGCACCGGATTGTGGGCGACACCAGCCAGATCGCAATGCCCGAATGCACGATAGGCCTGGTGCCCGATGTGGGTGGGTCTTTGATGTTGGCCCTTGCGCCCGGATTTCTGGGCGAGTATCTGGGCGTCACAGGTGCGCGCATGGGACCGGCAGACGCGATTTATGCCGGGTTCGCAGATATTTACGCCCCGGAAGCGCGCTGGCCCGACCTGATCGACGCGCTGCAATCCACCGGTCAAACCGACGTGCTAGACCAGGCGCGCATGACCCCGCCGTCTGGAACACTTGAAGACGCACAAGCCGATATTGACCGGTCGTTTGCAGGTCAGTTTTTGGCCGATACCTTGCGTCTGCTGAACGCCGACCCAGGCCCGTTTGCCGCCAAAGCCCTGGCCAAAATGCAGCAGAATTCGCCGCTGTCCATGGCCTGCACCTTAGAAATGGTCCACCGGTTGCGCCGCCTGGATACGACGCTGAGCATCGAGAAAGCATTGGAATTGGAATACCGCTTTACGTTCCGCGCAATGGAACACGGTGATCTTCTAGAAGGCATTCGCGCCCAGATCATCGACAAAGATCGCACGCCGCAATGGCAGTATCACAACGTGGATGTTCCCGCGATTGCGATCAGTAAGATGCTGGCACCATTGGGCAAAAACACTCTGAGACTTGGGGGAGCAGACGCATGAATATCGGATTTATTGGTCTTGGGAATATGGGCGCGCCAATGGCTGCAAACTTGGTGGCGGCAGGTCACAACGTGCGCGGTTTTGATGTGGCGGGCACAACGGCGCAAGGCGTGCAAAATGCGCGTTCCGCGCCCGAGGCCGCACAGGACGCTGATATCGTGATCACAATGCTGCCCAACGGCGCGATCTTGCGCAGTGTCGCGGCCGACATCTTGCCTACGATGCGCCCCGGCGCGACGTTGATTGATTGCTCGACCGTGGATGTGGACAGTGCCCGCGCGGTGGCCGAAGAGGCCGACAAGTTACGCATACACTGCGTTGACGCACCTGTGTCTGGCGGGATCGGCGGGGCTGCGGCGGGCACGTTGACCTTTATGGCGGGGGGCAATCCGGATGCCTTTGCCAGTGCTGCGCCGCTGTTTGACATCATGGGACAAAAGGCCGTGCATTGCGGTGACGCTGGGGCGGGTCAAGCGGCCAAGATTTGCAACAATATGATCCTTGGCGTGACAATGATTGCCACCTGCGAAGCTTTCGCCCTGGCCGACAAATTAGGTCTGGATCGGCAGAAAATGTTTGACGTAGTGTCGACCTCATCCGGGTACAGCTGGTCGATGAATGCCTATTGCCCGGCCCCTGGGATTGGTCCGCAAAGCCCGGCCGACAATGACTATACCCCTGGTTTTGCTGCAGAATTAATGCTGAAAGATCTGGGCCTGTCACAACAAGCCGCCGCGGGCGTGGATGCTGACACCCCGATGGGCCAAGCTGCTTTGACGTTGTACAGGCAATTTGTCGAAACTGAAGGCGGCAAGGGTCAAGATTTCTCAGCTATGCTGCCCCGATTTGAGAAACGCCAACGCAGCCAGACCTAACCGGCGTCTTTGCGAACCGTGCCATACCAAAGGCCAGATAGCTTGGACCATTGTCCTGCGATTAACGCGGAAAACGGCGCAATTTGCGTTGCGAAGATGTCGGACGCATCACGTGCTCTATGCGCCTCGCTGATCCTAAACGTCGGGTCCCATCAAAAGGTCCCTATTCTGCGGCAACTTGCTTGGGCTGTAACATCGGTTTCAGATAGCGCCCTGTGTGGCTGGCCTCGACCTCGGCAACCTGTTCAGGAGTGCCCGTGGCCACAATTTCACCACCGCCATCGCCACCTTCGGGGCCGATATCGATGATATGATCTGCGGTTTTCACCACATCCAGATTGTGCTCGATCACCACCACTGTATTGCCTTGATCCGCCAATTCATGCAGCACTTCCAATAGCTTGCGCACATCTTCAAAGTGCAGGCCTGTTGTTGGCTCATCCAGAATATAAAGCGTGCGCCCGGTGCTGCGTTTGGACAATTCTTTGGACAGTTTCACCCGCTGCGCTTCGCCCCCCGACAGTGTCGTCGCCTGTTGGCCGACCTTGATATAACCCAAGCCTACTCGCATAAGCGCATCCATTTTCTCGCGGATTGACGGGACCGCTTGAAAGAAGGTTTGCGCGTCTTCAACGGTCATATCCAACACGTCCGCGATAGATTTTCCCTTAAACTTTATCTCAAGCGTTTCGCGATTATATCGCGCCCCTTTGCAGGTTTCGCATTCCACATAGACGTCCGGCAAAAAGTGCATTTCGATCTTAATCACACCGTCGCCCTGGCATGCCTCGCAGCGCCCGCCTTTGACATTGAACGAAAATCGCCCCGGTTTATAACCGCGCGCTTTGGCCTCGGGCAGTCCCGCAAACCAATCGCGGATCGGCGTGAACGCCCCTGTATAGGTCGCGGGGTTTGAGCGCGGCGTGCGCCCAATCGGGCGTTGGTCAATATCGATGACCTTGTCCAGATGTTCCAATCCCTTGATCGTCTCGCATGGTGCTGGCGTTTGACGCGCGCCATTCAAATGCATCGAGGCGGTTTTGAACAAAGTCTCAATCGTCAATGTGGATTTGCCGCCCCCCGACACCCCGGTGACGCACACGAATTTCGCCAAAGGGAAGTCGGCCGTGACGTTTTTCAGATTGTTGCCAGTGGCTTTTTTGACGGTAAGTTTCTTCTTGTTGCCCTTGCGGCGGGTTTTGGGAACGTCAATTGCCAGAGTGCCTTGCAGGTATTTACCCGTAACCGACTCTGGGTGCACCGCGACCTCGGCAGGGGTGCCATGCGCGACCACTTGGCCGCCATGCACACCCGCACCAGGGCCTATGTCAAAGACATAATCGGCCTCGCGGATGGCTTCTTCATCATGTTCAACAACGATGACAGTGTTGCCCTGGTCCCGCAAATTCTTCAGCGTTTCCAACAGCCTGTCATTGTCACGTTGATGCAATCCGATCGAGGGTTCATCCAATACGTACAGCACCCCGGTCAAGCCTGACCCAATCTGGCTGGCCAAGCGGATCCGCTGACTTTCGCCGCCACTGAGCGTACCGCTTGAACGTGACAGGCTCAGATATTCCAGCCCCACATTGTTCAAAAACCCAAGCCGTTCGCGGATTTCCTTCAGGATCGCCCGGGCAATTTCGTTTTTCTGAACGCTTAAATGCTCGGGCACCTCTTGGCACCAATCATAGGCCTCGCGGATCGACATCTGCACCACATTGCCTGCGTGCAACAAGGCGTCAGCCTGGTCCGATGGCCCGATTTTTACCGCCAAGGCCTCGTCCCGCAGCCGGAACCCGTCGCAACTGCCACAAGAGCGGTTGTTCTGATAGCGCTCAAACTCTTCGCGAATCCAGTTGCTGTCGGTCTCGCGGTAGCGCCGTTCCATGTTCGGAATGACCCCTTCAAACACGCGCGTCACTTGATAAACCCGCCCGCCCTCATCATAGCGAAACGGGATTTCCTCGTCGCCCGAGCCGTACAGAAACACCTGTTTGACATGGGCCGGCAGGTCTTTCCATTTGGTGTTCCGGTTGAAGTCGTAATGCTTGGCGATGGCCTCAATCGTCTGCAAGAAATAGGGGGATTTGCCCTTGCGCCACGGCGCCAACGCCCCATCGGAAATCTTAAGCGTGACATCAGGCACGACCAAACGTTCGTCGAAAAACAGCTCTTTGCCCAAGCCGTCGCATTCCGGGCAGGCCCCGAAGGGTGCGTTAAATGAAAACAAGCGTGGCTCGATTTCAGGAATGGTGAAGCCACTGACCGGACAGGCGAATTTCTCGCTGAAGGTCATGCGCACTGGATCGCCTTCGGTGGGCGCTGTTTCAAATATCGCGATTCCGTCCGCCAGATCCAGCGCGGTGCGCAAACTGTCGGCCAGGCGCGTTTCCAAGCCTTCCTTGATCACCAAGCGGTCGACCACCACATCAATATCATGGCGAAATTTCTTGTCCAAGGTGGGCGGCGTGTCCAGGTCATAGAACTCTCCGTCAACTTTGACCCGTTGAAACCCTTGTTTGCGCAGCTCAAGGAATTCTTTTTTATACTCGCCTTTTCTGTCCCGAATGATCGGGGCCAGAAGGTAGCCGCGCGTGCCCTCTTCCATCCCCATCAGACGGTCGACCATGTCCTGGACCTGTTGCGCCTCAATCGGTTTGCCGGTCTGCGGCGAATACGGCGTGCCAACCCGCGCGAACAGCAGGCGCAAATAATCATAGATTTCCGTGACCGTGCCCACCGTGGAACGCGGGTTCTTCGATGTGGTCTTTTGTTCAATCGAAATCGCGGGGCTGAGGCCCGAAATATGATCCACATCTGGTTTTTGCATCATGTCCAAGAACTGGCGCGCATAGGCAGACAGGCTTTCGACATAGCGCCGCTGACCTTCTGCGTAGATCGTATCAAACGCCAAAGACGACTTCCCCGATCCAGAAAGCCCCGTGATCACAACCAGTTGGTCGCGCGGGATATCCACGTCGATGGATTTCAGGTTATGTTCGCGCGCGCCGCGCACTTCGATATTTTTCAGCTCGGCCATGGCAGCTTTCTACAGGTTCGCGTCGTTAACCTTGCATACATAATCCATGGGCGCTGAGTCTCCAATGGAAAACTGCGAACGAAACAGGAACAATTTCACGCGGTCTGAAAGTCGAGCCTTAAACAGCACCCCGCGCGCGACGCGCGGCAAGCCATAGATGCACGCTCAGACCGGCAAACATCACCAAGACCGCACTTAAAATCATTCCCGAATACCCGGCCCCAAGCAACACCGCCGCGATCATGGGGGTTCCTAAAGTATTGCCGATATTGCCCATTTGGGCCATTGCCCCATTGGCGCGGGCTTGATCTGCAGCGTCAGAATTCAAATATGGCACGGCTGCGAAACTGGCCCCCTGCACCACCCCAAACGCGCCCGCCATTGCAAGACACGCCAAAGGCGCACCCGGTGCGATCAACAACCACACCAATGCGGTCAAGGTCAACGCAAACCCGGCGACGATCACTTGGACTGGGGTCAACCAGCGCAAGGCAACCACCCCAAGCGTCATCGACACGATGATCGACACCAAAGGCATCGCACCTAAGATCAGTGCCGGCTGAGTGCCCGTGATAAAGGGCGGGATCAAAGTAAGTATCGCCAGAAAGCAAAAGGTGTAAAACAGCCAACCAAGTGCTGGGGCCGAGATATAGGGCGAGCGGTAGAGCGCCACGTGCTTTTGTAGCAGTCCCGTCCAGCGAAACGGCGCGCCTTTCGAGGATGTCGGCAACGCGGCCAACCCAGGTTTCAGCAGCATCGCAAACACGGCCATCCAAACCGCATGGACCAAAAACAGTGAGGACAGGCCAAAAGTGTCGACCAACGGCAGTCCCAGCCAAACCAATAACGTGTAGGCGACACCGAAAAAAGTGCCCCACAGCGTTAAGGTGAAGCCGCGATGATGCGCCTGCGACAGTTGTGCGATTAAAGTCGGCGCGGCCACAACGATGGCCAAATGCGACGCACCTTCCAACACACGCAGGCCCAACATAATGGGCAAAGGTGGAAAGGCCGCCTGCACAGCAGACAAGACAGCACCGGCCCACAGCGCCCAAATCAGCGTGCGCCGATAGCCCAAGCCCGCCACCAGCAGTCCGGCGACGACACCAAAGACAATGCCGACAAAGCCGACAATCGACACGATAAACCCAAGCGCCACACCACCGGTTGGATAGACAGTGCCCAGCTGGTCATAAACAACGCTGACCTTGGCATATTGACCAGCTGCGCCAAGCCCCGCGCCCCACAGCAACAAGATCAAACCAAAGGGTGTTTGCGATACCATAGTTCGCTATGACACAAGGCTGACCTGTCAGCAATCCAGGCGTGGACTCTGCGTTAGTAAGTGATGACCTGGGCTAGAAATGGATCGCTAAATCATATGCGTCCAAGGTGGCTTCGTGCATCATCTCGCTGAGTGTCGGGTGCGGGAAGACTGTGTTCATTAGATCTTCTTCGGTAGTTTCAAGCTGACGCCCAACCACATAGCCTTGGATAAGTTCCGTGACCTCTGCCCCAACCATATGCGCGCCCAACAATTCGCCGGTTTTGGCATCGAAGATCGTCTTGATCATGCCTTCGGGTTCCCCCAGCGCGATCGCCTTGCCGTTACCCATGAACGGGAAGCGCCCGACCTTGATGTCATAGCCTTTTTCCTTCGCCGCCGCTTCTGTGTAGCCGACCGAGGCAACTTGTGGGTGACAATAGGTACAGCCCGCGATGCTTTCGGGTTTGACGGGATGCGCGTGTTTGCCCGCGATCAAATCCGCGACCATGACCCCTTCGTGACTGGCTTTGTGCGCAAGCCAAGGCGCGCCTGCGATATCGCCAATCGCATAGAGCCCATCGACGCCCGTGCGGCAGAATTCATCTGTGATCACATGGGTGCGGTCGATCTTCACACCAAGCTCTTCAAGCCCAAGGCCTTCGACATTGCCAACGATACCGACCGCCGAGATAACCGTGTCGAAATCGTGCGTTTCAACTTTGCCACCCATTTCAATATGCGCTGTGACTGTGCCTTTGGCACGGTCCAATGTCTTGACCATCGCCTTTTGCAGGATCTTCATGCCTTGCTTTTCAAAGGATTTCTTTGCGAAGGCGCTGATTTCCGCGTCCTCGACAGGCAACACACGGTCCATCACTTCGACCACTGTCGTATCGCAGCCCAGCGTGTTGTAAAAGCTGGCAAATTCGATGCCAATCGCGCCCGAGCCGATCACCAGAAGCTTTTTTGGCATCCGCGGCGGTTTCAAAGCGTGTTTGTAGGTCCAGACCAGATCGCCATCTGCCTCAAGGCCGGGCAATTCGCGCGCGCGCGCACCGGTGGCCAGGATGATGTTCTTTGCGTTCAGGGTTTGCGTGCCTTTGTCCGTCTTAACGCTGACCTGACCCGGCGCTGAAACGGTTGCCGCGCCCATGATGACGCTGACCTTGTTCTTTTTCAACAAATGTCCAACACCGCCTGACAACTGCGCAGCCACTTTGCGCGAGCGTCCAACAACCGCGTCCAAATCATAATCTATTTTTTGCGCGCTTAAACCGAACTCTTTGGCGCGGTGCATCAGGTGGAAGACTTCCGAGGACCGCAACATCGCTTTGGTCGGGATACAGCCCCAATTGAGACAAATGCCGCCCAGATGTTCGCGTTCGACCACACAGGCTTTTAACCCGTTTTGCGCGGCTCGAATAGCTGCCACATACCCCCCCGGACCTGCGCCAATTACGATCACGTCAAAGGTTTGGGTTGCCATTGGATATGTCCCTCATGCTGTGTGTCTTGAAACTGGTTTAACATTAAACAAATTTCTCAGACGCCACAACGCAAGCAGGGCGCGACAAAAACGCCGCACCCCTGATAACACCAACTATGTTGCGTCAGCTGGCTTGTTGCGCGTCCATCATCCGCAACGTTTCGCCATAGCCACCCGCAGCCAAATAAGCGGTTTCCGCCAGGCGCGACTTGCGGCTGAGGGCTTCATTGCGGTACGGAAAGCGACCAAATTGGCGGATAACTTCGCGGTGCGCGCGTGCATGATGCAGTGCCGACTCACCCGTTTTGGGCATGCGCTCGCAGATCAGACGCATACAGCGCGATTGATCTACCAGGTTTTCAGAATGCATCATCGGAAGATAGAAAAACTGACGCGCGGGTTCGTCGATGCGCATGTCCCACCCCTTATCGACCGCCGCTTTCGCGGCCGCCAAAGCCAGACGATCCGTTGCAAAAGCACGGGCTGTGTCGCGAAACATATTGCGCGGAAATTGATCTGTTAAAATGATATAGGCCAATGTTCCGCTGGGATATGTCAGCCACAACGAATGGCGTCCCTCGGTCGCGCCTGTCCAGGCATCTTTGAAGCGATACCGGATGTCTGCGTCAAGCGCGTCATCCATTTTATACCACCCATCAGATCCCACATGATCTAACCAAAATTCAAGTACTTGTTCGGGACCGATCACACCATCACTCCTTCGTGTTTCGCAATTACATTAACAATGTGTTAAACGTTGCACTGATCTGCACGCACGCAAAGTAAAATTTGACTTCACTCTGTCATATTCAACCCTGCATGCGCCTAAATGCTAAAATTTAGTCAGATTGGGCCTCTTCAAGCGCATCTTCAATCGCCATGTCTTGCGCAACCTCAACAGCCATTGCGCCCGCAACGGGCAGAATCGGCGAATAACTTGCCGTGTCCGCCACATCAATTGTGGCGCGCTGTGTCACCCGGTAGCTGCCATACAGCGCCATCATCGCAAACAACACCAATGTGAACCAGAAAAAACCCGAAGGCCCAGTCGTGTCCATCGCCCAGCCCGTAATCAGCGGGCCGCCAATGGCCCCTAACCCGTTGATAAAAATCAAACCACCCGAAGCTCCGGCCATTTCTTCGGGGTCGATAAAGTCATTGGTGTGCGCAATCAGCAAGGAATACAATGGGTTCGCCGTCCCCCCCATCACAAACGCCGAAACCAGCAGAAATACGAATATATCGCCAAATAGGATCCCAACAATTGCGCCGGCGCCGCCCACTAAGGACACAGCGACGATCAATAAACGCCGGTCCAACCGATCCGACATCCAGCCGATAGGGTATTGCGTGATGATCGCGCCGACAAAGAACATGGACACGAAAGTGGATATCTGCGCGATGCTCAGCCCCGCCCGCGTTCCATACACAGCAGACATGCCGAACTGCGCTGCGAAAATCCCCCCCAGCAGGAACATGCCCACACACCCCAACGGGGAATATCCCAATAAATCCTTGATCGAGGTCGGACGCGTGGTCTCAAACGCCGGGGTCGGGCTGATCGACAATAAGATGGGCGTGATCGCAATGGACACAAGGATCGATGGGATCACAAACAAAACATACCCCGATGGATCCGCCGTCAGCAACAATGCCTGCGCCGCCACAATCCCGGCCGTTTGTACGATCATATAGGCTGACAGCGCCTGGCCTCGGTTTTCATTGCTGGCGGCATTGTTCAGCCAGCTTTCTGCTGTCACATAAACGGCCGAAAAACAAAACCCGATTAGAACCCGCCCGAACGTCCAAACCCAAGGATCAGGCAACGCGGGATACATAATCATAACCCCAGAAATCAGCGAGGCCAGGGCCGCAAACACCCGCACATGACCGACGCGGCGGATCATTCCCGGCGCCATGCGGCTGCCCCCTAAGAAGCCGACAAAATAGGCCGAAATCACAATCGACATCTCAAGAGTCGAAAAATTTTCCAATTCGCCGCGAATGCCCAGCAAAGTGCCTTGCATCCCGTTGCCGATCATCAGCAACCCCATCCCGAACAACAGCGCCCATGCGCTTTGCATCACTTGGATCATGGCTTGTGCCTTTACGCTAAACTAATGCCTAGCGCGGCGTTATCCCAAGTCTGTCTGCGCGTCGGATTGGTTTGCGACCTATTGCCGACGTTTTTGATCCATTTCCGGTTGTGTCCATCAGATACCAGGCTTGGCTCAAACTTCTTTTGATCCCCGCGTTGATTTGCGCACAGGATTTTTGACCTAAAGCGTATCCTTGTGCGGGATCAGCAAGCTGGAATCCCCATAGGAAAAAAAGCGGTACTCGGACTGCACGGCATGGGCGTAAAGCGCTTGGACCCGGGCATGCCCCATCAAGGCCGAGACCAGCATCATCAAGGTCGATTTGGGCAGGTGAAAATTGGTCATAAGCGCATCGGCGACATGAAACCGAAAGCCGGGATAGATGAAAATATCTGTATCACCTTCCCATGGCGCGATCTGACCCGTGGTGCGCGCAGCGGTTTCGATCAACCGCAACGCCGTCGTGCCCACCGGGATCACCCGCCCGCCCGCAGCCTTGGTGGCGGCGATCTCGGTAGCGGCCTTGGCACTTACACGTCCCCATTCGCTGTGCATTTTATGCTGCGTGACGTCGTCGACTTTAACGGGCAAGAACGTCCCCGCCCCAACATGCAAGGTCACATGCGACATCGTCACGCCTTTGGCGCGCAATGTATCCAAAAGGGCTGCGTCGAAATGCAAAGATGCCGTCGGTGCTGCAACAGCCCCGCTTTCGCGTGCCCAAACTGTTTGGTAATCGGTCTTGTCTTGCGCATCTGCAGCCCGTTTGGCCGCAATATAGGGCGGCAAAGGCATTGCCCCTGCCTGGTTTAAGGCGTCCTGAAACGCGTCGCCCTCCAAGTTGAAAGTTAACAATGCTTGGCCTTCCGCTGCCCCGACAAAACGCGCGATCAGACCTGCGTCAAAAACAATGTCTTCGCCGGGCTTTACCTTGCGCAAAGGTTTGACCAACGCGCGCCACTGGCCTTTGGCATCCGGTGACAGCAACGTCACTTCAATTTTGGCCCGAGCGGGACCTTGCATACTGTCGCGCGTGCGCACGCCGCTTAAACGGGCCGGAATGACTTTGGTGTCGTTCAAAACCAGTCGATCCCCAGGGCGCAAAAACTCTGGCAGGTCAAAGACATGCGCATCACGCAGCTGCGTCGGTCCAGCGACCATCATCCGGGCCGAACTGCGCGGCACCGCTGGACGGGTCGCAATCAACGCCTCGGGCAGGTCAAAATCAAAATCATCCAGTTTCATGAAGCTCGCTCTAGCGCTGCGCGCCGTCGCCCACAAGAGAGCCGTCCCGCACTGGCGCACGTTGGCGCGGCGCCAATTTCGGTGCATTGCCTGGGGTCTCGCCCGGTTCTGCTGTGATCTTTGGGGCAGGCCTGCGGAAAATTTCACGTAAAAAACTTGGTGCTAACGCGGACAAAGGATTGACCTGAACTTTCGGTTTCGAGGCCGGGCCAGTCAGGCGAAAATTGAACCCGATCACGCCTTCGCCGCGCCGCGTCAGAACAGACCCCAATCCGTTCAGCAAATAAATTGGCGAGAACACGCCCTGCATATCCATTTGCGACGTGTTGACGTCATAGATCCCATCCATGGACAACCCGATTGATGGGCCAACGGCGCTGGCTTGGGTTAAGGTCACCCGATCTGGCGTCAGGCGGAAAGCGGCGTCCACTTCGGCAAAGTGTAACCCCTGCCCGCCCATCTGCTCTAATAGCCCCACAACGGATAAGGCATTGAACAGCGCCGCGATGGCGGGCGCGTCCTTAATCCGTGTGTTGGTGATGCTAAGCGCGCCGTTAAACCCGCCCGCTGTTCCCACAGGTTGCAAAGTCAACGACATGACCCCGCCACGCGCCTGTTTAAGCAATCCGGCAGCGGAAAACACCTGACCTGCATCGTTGGACTTGATCCGAAATGCACTGCGCCCGTCTTGGGGTTCGACCTGCCCCGTCACTGGGGCGCTGCCATTCACACGACCCGAAAACTGACCCTGAAGTCCGCGACGCAAATCGAAATCACCCCGCATCCCAGTCACGGCGATTGTGTCGGTAATTTGCAACCGATCAAGCGCCAGGGATAACGGACCCGCCGCGTTTGAACCCCCACCGCCGCCGCCACTTCCAAAGGCAGCTGCGCGCAAATCCAACCGTCCACCGCGCACCTGCACTTCAGGGGCTGCACCGGGTCCGCGCCCAACCAACGTGACCGGCGCATCAAGCCACCCGCCAACGCGCACGCGGTCAAATTGGGCCCGCGCCAAACCGCCCGCAGCATTTACAGAAATCCGCCCAGACGCATCCAGCCCCGGCGCATCCAGCGCCAGTCGTTCAATGGACGGCGTCGCGCCAAGTGTGCCCGCGATGCGCAACTCGGCCCGGCGGTTGTTTGGCAATGACCAGCCCAAGGCCGGGATCTGCAACCCCACGCCGTCCAGGTCGGATGCTAATGTGAACGTCGCCGGGGCCCCGCGCGGCAGTTGCAAGGTCAACTGACCCAGCCCACGCCCCGTCACCGAGCCAGGCGGAAGCCCTAAATTCAGGGCGGTCACGGCATCATTCGACAATTCGACCTGGGCGTTCAAAACGCTGGCCGCGGCAGGTCCAGCACCTAATGTCTGTGCCCAGCTGGCCTGAACCGGAATTCCATCAAAGCGCCCGTCCCCTTCAATTTCAATAGCTTGCGGCGTGACATTCACATCTAAAACCGGGGCAACAATCCGTCGCCCGTCAATCAGCTTGGTGGTTTCAACATCGCTAAGCTGGGCGCGGGCACGATAACTGATCTGATCCGCGGGGACGCCTTTGCGCAGCGGAAATCCCAAAGTTGTATCCACGATGGCCCGCCCTTCGGCCAAGGTCACGGGCAAATCCGCTTTGGAAATCAGCTGCAAAGGATCCTGGTCCAACATGGCCAGAGTTGCCGTTATCGACCCATCCGTGCGCAAGCGCACCACGGCGGGTGCCCCGTCTTTGACCGCCACATCCGGGATAATAAATGACGAGCCCGCAACGTCCAAGTCCCCGCCCATTTTGGCCGGAACGATGCCTTGATCCACCGTGACCACAAAGCGATCGCGCAGCATCGACGCGGTTCCCTTGGCTTGCTCTACAGGGGGAAACGTCGGCAAATATCGCACCCGGGCCTGGTCGTAATCAAAGCTGAAAAAGACGTCAGGTTTGGACCCTGGATCCGCGCGCAATGCGAATTCCAACCCGCTCAGCGCGCCTTCCAACAAGTTGTTGACCAACCAATCCCGGATCTTGCCGCCCAATTGCGCGGGCCACAATTCCAACAATCGCGCGGGGGTCAGTTCGGGCAGATGCGCATTCACAGCGGCCTGCCACCCGGCATCTGTCGCGCTTAAGGACCCATCCATCCGCATCGAGCGTCCCTGGTCAATCACACGCACCTGCCCCAGATCCAAACGAAACGGATCCGGAACCAAGCGCACATCCAGTTCGGCCCCTTCCAACAAAAGTGGGGTGGCATATAAATTCGGGGGGTTGATTTCCAAATTCGACAAGCGCAACTGCGCCACCAGCGTGTCCAGCTTGCCTTGCTCAAGCCCCGCAAGACTGGCCCGCCCGTCCATCCGCCCTTTGATCCAGGCGCTGTCGATGGACAATTCATCAAACTGAAGCTCGCTTTCGGCTGGATCAAAGGTCAGGTAAGCGCGCGCCGCGTTAAAGGGCACAGCAGTGCTTTGGGGGGTCGGTTGCAAAACGCCTGCTCGGATTTGCAAAGCCGCATTAATGGGCGAAAGCGTCGCCATGTCGCTGACCCCGCCGCGCAAAGACCCCGACAGCGGGGCCTGCAAACCCGCCATCCAACCAAACGCGGGGCTAAAAGCCGCCAGATCTTCAGCCAAGACCCCATCCACGGAAATGCCAAACTGCGCCTGCGGGTCACCCAATTGCGTCGTGTAATTGGCCGACACTGTTGCGGCATCTGCTCCGCCCGATAAAATCGCCAAGTCTGAGGACAAACGGAGCGTTTCCTCTTCACGCTCGGCGCGCATGCGCGCGCCATCAATCGTCCACACTCGGGCGGCACGCGCATCCTCAAAGCGCAGCGTCACCGCATCTACGGCGATCTCGGTCAGGGCAGACATTTCAGGGCGTAAGAACACCTTGTCCACTTGGCCTACCAATTGCGCCAATGTCGCGGCCCGTCGCCCCTGCCCGCCAGTCGGCGAGCCAATCAGATCAATCGTGCCATCACGATCCCGCCGCGCCGTCGCAAAAATTCCAGACAGCAAAACCGTCTTGGGCTGCACTTGGCCTTCCAGCAACGGGCGCATCGCCAAACTTGCTTCCAGTCGGGACAAGCCGATCAGCTCAATCCCGTCCGCCGAGCGCACGACGACATTGTCCATTTGCACCGAAGGACGCCACCCGCGATTGACTGTCAGGCGAATATCCCCGGCGCTGATCTGAAGATCGGGGGCGTTTTCAGCCACGCGTTGCGCAATCCGTTCGCGCAGCCATTCGGGTGCACTGACAGGCCGATCCGTAAGATACAAAATGGCGCCGCCAATCCCCAGGCCCAGCACCACACAAAGTGTCATGATCGCCAACACACCGCGCAGCAACCACCGACCCCGGATAGGCGGGTCGGGCTGATCTGGAACAGTGTCAGCAGGCGGGGGCGTGTCGTTCATACCTTTAATGTGCTCATATTCGGCCTAGATCCTGATCACACCACGATACTATAGGAAGCGTGTGCCAGTTTGACACGTGTTTTGCCGCTAAATTTGGCCTCAACAAAGAAATGTGATCATGACAGACATGCCCCAAACCGCCCCTGATTTCACCCTGCCGGTCCATCCCGGCGACACTGTGACCCTTTCGCATTTGCGTAACGGGCTGGTGGTTCTGTTCTTTTATCCCCGCGATGATACGTCGGGTTGTACCAAAGAGGCCATCGCTTTTTCACAACACAAGGACGCGTTTTCTCAAGCCGGCTGTAAAGTCTTTGGAATTTCCAAAGACAGCATCGCCTCGCATGCAAAATTCGCCAATAAGCACGATATCACCGTGCCCTTACTGTCTGATGAACACGGCCAGACCTGCGAGGAGTATCAAGTTTGGATGGAAAAAAACATGTATGGTAAGAAGTTTATGGGCATTGAGCGCGCGACGTTCTTAATCGATTCAGATGGGCGGATCGTGAAAACCTGGCGCAAAGTGAAGGTTCCGGGCCATGTCGAAGACGTTTTGGCAGCGGTTAAAGCTGCATGGGACTGACCCTAACTGAAATGGCCGTTCAGGTGCTGTCTTGTGCAGACGGGCGGGAAAAAACGAAACTTAGTCGCGCGCATGCGGCCCGGTGGCGGGATTTCCGCGCAGGATCCGGTGCGCCGATCGACATTGGGCAAGCGACGCCGCCTTTGCATCCCGCGCGCCCAGACCGGCCTGAATTGCTGGATCCGCGCGATGTGCCACGCCGCCGTCCGGGCTCGCCGACGGGGCGAATCGCATTGTTGCATGCCGTGGCCCATATTGAGCTGAATGCGGTCGATCTGCATTGGGACCTGATTGCGCGCTTTGGCCATGTGCCTTTGCCGATTGGCTTTTACGATGATTGGGTCAAGGCCGCCGATGAAGAATCCAAGCATTTCAATCTGATGTGCGACTGTCTTGAAGAACTGGATAGCTTTTACGGCGCCCTTCCTGCGCATCGTGGGATGTGGCGCGCAGCCGAAGACACGGTGGATGATCTGCTGGGGCGTCTGGCCGTTGTCCCGATGGTTTTAGAAGCGCGCGGATTGGATGTAACCCCGGGCATGATTGAGCTGTTTCGCAAGGCCAAAGCGGACAGCGCGGTGGCAGCACTTGAAGTGATCTATGCAGAAGAGGTCCACCATGTCGCCTATGGTTCTAAGTGGTTTCACTTTCTTTGCGGGCGCGACAATTTGGACCCAACTCCGGTGTTTCACGACCTGGTGCGCCGCTATTTCCACGGCGCATTAAAGCCACCATTCAACGAAGAAAAACGCGCCGAGGCGGGGATTCCCCCGGACTTTTATTGGCCATTGGCGGAAGATTTAGGCACGAAGTGACCTCGGCGGGTGATTCACGCAACGTGCTGATCCACAGCGCTTAACCCCAGAAAAGGGCATCGTTTTGCCCGCAAGATGTGGCCAATCCGTCGCAGGGCGCCCGCGCTTACCCCCGAAATAGGCGGTTTTTTGCCAACCGCTGCAAATTCACATACGTCAAAGCGCCTAAAAAGCGCGCACCCTTGCCCAATGCGCGCTGGGTCCGTACTTAGTCGGAGTTGTAGATCAGCGCGCAAGCGCGGCACCTGGGACAGAACAAGGAAATCGGTGTGAGGACAAAACTCGCCATCAAAACGAACGCGGTGCTGGAACGGTACTTCCCCGAGCGCCGACTATTTTTGAAGTCCGATGAAGACACGCGGTTTATTCGTTTGAAATCTAGCTCTCAGGCCTTTGCTTTTGCAGGTGCGGCCATGTTGGTGTCCTGGGCCATTGTCGCCACCGCGATCATTTTGATGGACTCGATCGGATCAGGCAATTTCCGCGAGCAAGCCAAACGGGATCAGCGCACTTATCAGGCCCGGTTGGACGATTTGTCCGGACAACGGGATATGCGTGCCGAAGAAGCCGCCGCGGCTCAGGAACGGTTTAACGCAGCGCTGGATCAGATCTCGATTATGCAGTCGCAGCTTTTGGAATCCGAAACCCACCGTCGGGAATTGGAAACCGGAATTGAAGTTATCCAATCCACCCTGCGCGACACGATGAAGGACCGCCAAGCGGCTCAGACCGAATTGACAGCTTTGAAAGACCAAGTGGCGGGCGGCGACACCGCAATTGCCAGCGCTGCCAACGGGTCCGGAGCACCGGTCGATTTCCTGGCAGACGCACTGGCACGCACCGCCGCTGAGCGGGATAAAGTGATAGAAGATGCGCAAGATGCGCTTAACAACGCCATAGAAATGGAAACGCAAATCGCCGAGATGGAAGCGCAAAACGATCAAATCTTCCGCCAATTGGAAGAAGCGATGACCGTATCTGTGGCCCCATTAGACAAAATGTTTCGCGCAGCCGGGATGAATACAGATTCGATGCTGCGACAAGTGCGGCGTGGGTATTCGGGGCAAGGCGGGCCACTGACGCCGCTGACATTCTCGACGCGGGGCGAAGAAATTACGGCCGACACCCAACGGGCAAACAGGTTGCTCAACCAAATGGACAGGTTGAACCTGTATCGATTGGCTGCCCAAAAGGCGCCGTTTGCCTCACCTGTCACGCAAGGCTTTCGCTTTACATCGGCGTTTGGACCACGTCGCGACCCGAAGACGGGTGGAAGGCGTATGCACCGCGGTGTTGATTTCGCCGCCGCCAGCGGCACCCCGATTCTTTCCACCGGTGACGGCGTGGTCACCTATGCAGGTTGGCAGTCTGGCTACGGACGCTTGGTCAAGATCCAGCACGAATTCGGCATCGAAACCCGCTACGCGCATCTGTCAAAAATGCGTGTGAAAGTGGGTCAAAGGGTCTCGCGCGGGGATCGGATTGGTGATATGGGAGCGTCTGGACGTGTCACCGGGGTACATCTTCACTATGAAGTTCGTGTCGGGGGCAAAGCGGTCAATCCGATGATCTATATCAAGGCAGCGAACGATGTTTTCTAAAAGTAAAATCAACGAACCAGGCGCGAAACCCGCAGAGGGCGGCAAACCTGATATGACAAGCGCCCCAGCAATGGGCGCGCCCGCGACAACGGCTACTCCGGATTTCAAAGCCAGTGCCGCCAAGCCCAAACCTGCGGCCTCGGCCTTGTCGTCAGACTTGCACATTACCGGCAACGTCAAGACAACGGGCGACATCAACGTCGAAGGCACGGTCGAAGGCGACATCCGCGCGCACCTGCTGACAATTGGCGAAAGTGCGACGATCAAAGGCGAAGTTGTTGCCGATGACGTGGTGATCAATGGCCGGATCGTTGGCTGTGTGCGGGGACTGAAGGTCCGTCTAACGTCCACGGCGCGTGTTGAAGGTGACATTATACACAAAACAATCGCCATCGAATCTGGCGCGCATTTCGAAGGTTCTGTGCAGCGCCAAGACGACCCTTTGACCGGCGGCAAAGCAAAATCGATTTTGCCAAAAGAATCGTAAGCTTTTGACGAACGCAGGTCGTTGGACGCCGCCCCTTTTGGGCGGTGTTTTTCTTGTGCAGCACAGGCGAAACGGCTTTTTACTGCTCGAATCACCCCCGAAAAGACAAAGCCATCCTGGGTTGGTCTTAAAGCGTTTCGGCTAAAACGTAATGCACGTGTTCTCAGCCTTTGCGTTTGCTCAGGCGCGAAAAGTCATGCGCGATGGCTTGGGATCAACATGAAAAGCGGCAGCGCACACATGCCGTTCTGCGCAGGCGCAATACGTCACTGTCCCAGCATCCACGTTCCAGACGGCCAGAATGCGTGGAAGGCAAAGGCGAACATCACATCATGCGCCAGATCGCGCCCTTGGTCGTCCCGCACCCGCACGGTCCCCACATCGCGCCCGCGTGCGATCCGGGCCGTATCCAACCCCGAGGCCTGACCTGCGCGCCAACTCAAATGCACGCCCGCTTCTGACAGCGCGCCCAAATCGGCCAGACGTGTCAAAGGCCAGGCACGATCCCCGACGCGCACCACCCGCGCCAAAGCCGGAATGCCGTGCGGTGGGGCTTCACCGCTATACAAAAACGGACGCGTGGCACTGTCATACCCAACATAGGGATTACGGCCATAATCGCGATTAAAGCCAGGTTTCGCCATCACAAGACCATCGGGATTGCGGGCCTTGAATTCCCCCCAACTTTCCATCCAACTGGGCAGCGTGCGCAAGTGAACACCGCTCATCTGCCCAACGATCCCCTGCCCCACGGCCTGTTGCCACCAGCTTTCGGTTTCGCGGTCATACATCACCATATCCGAATTGCGCAGCTTACCACTGACGCCGAAACTCAGCGTGCGCCCCTTGATGCGCCGATCAAAGGAAATTCCAGAATTACACAAAGGGCAAAATGTCACCGCAACAGGCACCCCCGCCACAATGTCATTCACAATCTCATGCCAGGTCAAATAGCGGATAGGATAGGCACGTGGCCTTGCCCCATCCAGTTCCAGCGTGATCACCGGCTCGCGTCGCCCTATCCTGGTTTCGTCGCCTACAGAGATGAAGTGCGGATCGTCCAGCGCTGGGATTCCGTCTTTTGGCGGGCCGCCGGACAAGATCTCAACCCAAGACGGGACTGTGGTCTTGGAAAAATCAGTGTTGGGCCATTCATGACGCCAAAAATTCGGATCCGCCCAGCCAGACGCGGGCAGCAGCAGCAAGATCAGGATAAAACGTATCATACCTGCAGCTTGCCGACGTCTCAGGGGGCCGACCAGCCCCCTGCACGGTTTTGTGACCGCTTGTGTATGCTTATTCGGTCACGACAACTGCGCGCATGACATCCGGTGCACCGGTCACTTGGCCAGACCGGGGGTGGCCTTTTTTGATCTGATCGACAACGTCCATCCCGTCAGTCACGCGACCCACAACCGTATATTGCCCGTTCAGGAAATACCCGGCCTGAAACATGATAAAAAACTGCGAGTTCGCCGAATCTGGACTTTGACTGCGTGCCATGCCGACAATTCCACGCTCAAACGGCTCATCGGAAAACTCGGCCGGAAGATCCGGCAGATCCGAGCCCCCCGTGCCCGCACGCCGCATATCGCCGCCAAGCACGCCGTTGGCCACATCGCCCGTTTGCGCCATGAACCCATCAATCACCCGGTGAAACACCACGTCATTATAAGCCCCTTGCGCGGCAAGGGTGGTGATCTGTTCCACATGTTTGGGGGCCAGATCTTCCAGCAAATCAATGGTAATCGTGCCCGACGCTTCGCCTGACACAGTGATTTCCAAGCCTGAGGCCAGCGCAGGGCTGCTGACCATCAAAGCAAGCGCGCCAAGCAGCTTACGCATCGACATCAGCCGCAACTTTGACACTGATCATCCGATCAGGTGCGGCGGGTGGTTCGCCTTTGGTGATCGCATCCACATGCTCCATTCCCGATGTGACACGTCCATACACAGTGTATTGCCCATTCAGAAAATGATTGTCAGCAAAGTTGATGAAGAATTGCGAATTCGCGCTGTCTGGGTTGGCCGAGCGCGCCGCCCCCAAGGTCCCACGATCATGTGGCAGTTTGGAAAATTCTGCTGGCAGATCAGGATGTTCGGATCCGCCCGTGCCTGCCATGCGGATGTTGAAACCCTCTTCCATATTGCCATTGGCCACATCGCCCGTTTGCGCCATGAAGCCATCAATCACCCGGTGAAAACACACATTGTCATAAGAGCCCGCGCGCGCCAGCTCTTTCATACGCGCGGCATGTTTTGGGGCCACATCTGGCAGCAATTCGATCACAACTTGACCGTCTTTCAATTCCACCAAGATGGTGTTTTCGGGATCTTTATAGTCAGCCATCAGGCCTCTCCTTGTCTGAATTTTTCCAATAGGTATGCCGCGGCGCGCCGAAAGCCAAGGGAGGCATTGACCCAAACGCCCTTTCCGGGCGACACAGACCTCATCAATACCGCATCAAAAGGGGATAGGCATGGGTTGGAAATCGCTGGATGACATGGACGTGCGCGCAAAACGCGTGCTGACCCGAGTTGATATCAATGTTCCCTTCAACGCGGGCCAGGTCACTGATGCGACCCGGATTGAGCGCATCGTACCAACCGTTCGCGATATTCGTGCAGCCGGCGGCTCGCCTGTTTTGCTGGCGCATTTTGG
>JBGCEM010000143.1:0-3687 GCA_045106335.1 Paracoccaceae bacterium
CATTCATGGGTCTGTCCTCTCGTTGTGTTTGAGAAGGGCTATCTTGCCTCTTCACCCACACGACGAATGAAAATGGCAGCAATCGACATCAGAGAGAAAAAAGTTTCAGAAAAAAATCGCCACTACGGACATTCGCTCTGCCGCGCATCGAGCCAATTTCGAGTCACTATGATCATATTGGCGCATAGGATACGGCGTCTTTTGAACCGAGCCAAACTGTTGTACCTCCTTCCTCTTCATAGACCGGTTCACCGGTTTCACTGCGCCTGATTACGTAGTGATTAAGGCCGCTGACGAGTTCACGGACAAAACCACGGCCATCAACGAGATGTGGCAAACAGACTTTACTTACTTCAAAATCATCGGCTGGGGCTGGTATTATCTGAGCACGATCTTGAACGATTACAGCCGCTACATCATCGCGTGGAAGCTCTGCACAAACATGCGCGCTGAGGACGTGACAGATACAATCGAACTGGCACTGACGGCATCGGGTTGCGATCAGGCTGTCGTGCGTCACAAACTACGTCTACTGAGCGACAACGGCTCATGCTACATCTCTGGCGATCTGGCAGAATGGCTGGAAGGTCAAAATATAGAACATGTTCGGGGCGCACCGTTCCACCCGCAAACCCAGGGCAAAATCGAACGCTGGCATCAGACCATGAAGAACCGTGTTCTGCTGGAAAACTATTACTTGCCCGGAGATCTCGAACGCCAGATCGGGGCTTTTGTCGAGTATTACAACAACCAGCGCTACCACGAGAGCCTGAACAACCTCACACCCGCTGACGTCCACTTCGGGCGCGACAAAGCTATCCTGAGGGAAAGGAAGAAAATCAAAAAACAGACAATCCGACAACGCCGCTTGCAACATCAAAAACAAGCAGCATAATCACACGAACGAACCAGAGCCTCCTGTGCTCAAGCCGAGCTGTTGTCCAACTTTATATGACGACGGACATAGTGTGTTACGGTGACCGCCTGAATCCATCACCTCTAACTACCCGTAGCTAGAAACTTTAAGTAGGCTTCAGTAGCGGCACGATTAAAACCAGCGATATTGTTTTGAGAATACGCGAGTACTTTGTCGATACGGGCCCTAGATTTCCCCCGAAGTATTCCACGTAGAAGATTAGCTACTAGATTCGTGCTAGGATCGTTAGGACCAGATGCGTACTGTAAGGTGCCTTTGTTTAATAAGGCAGCTTCAAAAGCTGTGTGGGGCGAACCATTGCGTGAGGACTTTTGTGCCATAACTACCATGATTTTGTATGCGCCGGCTGGTCCTCCCGAGAAAGATAGGTTGGTTCCTTCGGTTGCCAAACTAAAAATTCTATCAAAAGCAGCCAGTTCAAAATTAGGTTTCTTTGCTGGGTTGCTCCGAGGATTTGCCCACGATTCTATAATTCTTTCGAGTATAGATCTGTCTTCATCTTCTATCTTTACAGCATTGCCATTGCTAAACTTAAAATATTTAAACAAGCTTTCAGCTACGCCTGCACCAAATGCTTCACTTTCATCGACAACGCCATTCCTAGCGACGGTAGTAAAGAACGCCTCTGTGAAAGTATTTTGCAGCTCAATCGGTAACGTCTGAATTCCCTCCATTACCGCATTGTATTTACCGAAAAATTCCTGTGCCAACATTTGCCCACGTGGCCTCATGACAGCTCGGTGGTTCAAGAGCTGCACAGCAAACCTAATGCCAATCTTGCGGGCCATTTCTGGCGAGGCGAAAATTGATTGACTGTTTCTGTCGTTTCCGGCGAAGAAAAGGTTTGCTGTCGCAGCAGGATCAATAGGAGTTTGGGCGTCCGTAAGCGACCCGCGATTACCGGCAGTTATCAACCTATCGCTCATCGTTAGACCAATATCCGGAGACAGGCCAAGGGCATTATAGATGTCAGTGAGTGCTTGATTGAGACCAGGTCTGAGGTTGATTGTATTCGACTGAGTCAAAATTAGTCCCCAAGTCTCTACTGCTGCATCACCCTCGACGCCCCAAGGAAGAGCATTTACTAGCTCACTTCCACCCATCATACCGTTAATTCCGGTTAAGAAACGGTTAAAAGGATCTCCAGTAACGTCCTGCAACAATGGTGTTGTCATTAGGAAGTCTACGACCGCTGTGGCAGTTCCGGGGGCGTTTGGTATTGTATTGGGAATTTGGCTCAACTGATTGTTGAACAACACTTGCGCAAGGATTGCGAAGTATGCTTGATCTCCACCTTCATAGAAGGGGTCAGACCCGAGAGGAACAAATGCTAACACTTCTGCCGCGTCGACTTGCCCCGCTAGATCGATCTGACTTCTATTTGCAGCAGGGTCGCTCAGTTCTGCTACAACAGCTCTTACGTCGTTTTGCCCAGGCGGGATCAAAGTTCCAAGAGGCTGGTTGTTCCCAAGCCCATTTGGACGCACGAGCCCGTTAACCAGCCCAATAAATTCCAGTGTATGCTCCAGCCCGATCGTATTGTTATTTACCAATGCATCAATCGTTTGCACCAGAAACGCGTTATTGGGTTTATCAGCGCCTGTTAACGCATTGCCTCCAAAACTATCAATGCCCGCTTTGATCAAGGATTGAATACCAAGGACTTGATTTTGAACTTCTTGAGGAGTTTGTGTATTTTGGAAGTCAAGCCCAGATATAACGTCAGAAATCAGACCTGAGACCCCACGGCTGAAAGTAGCACCATTTCTTTCAACTTCGGCCGTTATATCCTGTTGTCTGACGCCTGCTTCGATCATGCCAATGAGCGACAATACTTGGAGCTGTTCCTCTGAAATATCGTCTATCAGCGTCTCAGAGACGTCAAGGCCACCTGGCCCATTTGGTGGCCCCTCCCCTGCTCCGCCTGCATTGTTTGTATCACCCGCTCCGCCTGTTCCTCCGGTTGGGTCTCCAGCACCGGTGCCTTCCGCGCCATTATTGGTTCCGGCTGGTTCTTGGCCAGCTCCACCACCTTGGAAAGCTTCTTCACTCGATCTTTTTAGTCCCAGTTCTGTTATGAAGTCTATGATATATAGTTCACTATTGTGGCTCCCAGGATCTAAGAACGGTTGGAGGCTGGCGATGATTGTGACCTCGTCGCCGGCCATTAGAGCGGCAGCTTCTGCGGCCTCTTCAGCAGGTAAGAGTGACAGCAGGAACGCTTTTGTAAAGCTGCCTTGAGCATCTGCTCCGAAGGTTTCGTTTAGGAATGTCGCGCGGTCTTGTGGACTTTGCATTTGCTCGAAGGCGGCGGCAAAGGGTGTAGCGGTCTCGACGGCTTGGAGCAGTGGCTCAAGGGCCTGTTGCGCCACCGACGGCAGCGCACCAAATTGTGGAAGGTCCCGTATCGCAGTATTGCCGCTTAGGGCGTTTAGCGTCGCAAATACGTTTGCAAGGGGCAACGCAGCAATAACGTTAGCAGAAGTGCGTGAATCCAATTGTTGCAAGGCCGGCGCAAGGTCTTCGGCTGGAATACTAGATAGAATCTCTAGTAAGCTATCAGGCACGGCTCCGCTCGGCGTAAGGGAGGCAGCAACCCAGTTTGCGATCCATCCGCTGGATGCGCGTTCAACCAAAGTTTCGAACTCCAACCCATTGGTTGCAACAAACCCTTCGGGATCAACTGCTATTTCCTCCAATGTTTCGGCGTCGAGGCCTGGAAGGCCTTCGTCTATCACTGCTCCTGAAAG
>JBGCEM010000144.1:0-5924 GCA_045106335.1 Paracoccaceae bacterium
AACCCGACCAAGGCCCCGGCGATCAATTCTGTCCCGCCCGACGAATCCAACGCGGCCCCCAGCGGGATCATCGAGCCCAACAGCACAACGACGGGCCATTCGATATGGGTGTAAAGCTCGGACAGCGGAACAATTTTGGCCAGAACATAGGCAATTACGACCAATCCAAGCGCAATTGGCAGATACAGCAAACCCACGCTGGCCGCGACCACAGCCCCCATGAATAGCCCAATGGCCAGCCAAACTTTATCATCGGCAGTCACGGCAAGCCCGCGTTCGGCCAGCGGCAAACAGCCCAGCCACGTGGTGACATCGCTGCCAGTGTCGCGCGGTACCAACACCAACAAGATATCGCCGGGCCGGATTTCGGTCTTGCGGATCTGTTTTGTGATACGCGTGCCGCCCCGTGAAATCCCCATCAACACCGTGCTGCGCCGCCAAGCCAGCCCCACAGCCTGGGCAGACCGTCCCACCAGACGCGAGGTTTCTTGCACAACAATCTCAATGATTTCAACGCCGTCCCCGCTGGCTTTTAACAGCTCTTCGCGTTTGGCATCTGCCACAGCCAGGCCCATGGCCGCGCGGAATTCATCCAACGCATCGGGTGTAGCTTCCAGCACCAACGCGTCCCCGGCCTTCAGCGCCGAATTGCGACCCTGCCCATAACGCCGCGCACCGTCCCGGATCAGCCCGATGATCGCCACATCCGCTTTTTCGGCATCGTCCTCAAGTTCGGCCAAGCGCTTGCCGATATGTTTTGAGCCCTCGGGAACTGTCAATTCGGCGATATACTGGGAAAGATCCGCGATCGCATCCGAACCATCATCGCGCACTGGGATAAACCGCCATCCGATCAAAGCAACAAAGGTCAGCCCTGCAATCGCCGCCACGCCGCCCACGGGCGCGAAGTCGAACATCTTGAACGGCGCGCCCAAGCTGTCTTCGCGGATTGTGGCGATGATGATGTTGGGTGGGGTGCCAATCAGGGTCACCATGCCCCCCAAGATCGTAGCAAAACTAAGCGGCATCAAGGATAGGCCCGGGCTGCGACCGGCCTTGCGTGCGGTTTGTACATCAACGGGCATCAATAGCGCCAATGCAGCGACATTGTTCATAAATGCCGACAGCACACCGCCCACAGCCCCCATCAGCGCGATATGCGCACCCAATCCGCGCGCGCTGTCAATGAGGGTGCGCGTGATCAGGAAAACAGCGCCCGAGCGCACCAAACCAGCCGAAACGACCAACACAAGCGCGACCACCAAAGTTGCGGGGTGACCAAAGCCCGAAAAAGCTTCAGAAGACGGCACAACCCCCAACACGACACCGGCCATCAGCGCCGAAAAGGCTACGATATCATAGCGAAAGCGTCCCCATAGCAACAGTCCAAAGACGAAGCCAAACAGGGCAAACAGGATAATCTGGTCTTGTGTCATGTCGCGTGATACTCGCACTGGGGTTACTTTGGTTGGACGGTATCGGAGCGCGCACCCATGAAAAACCCCTTGGTTACGCTTTTGCTAAGCTTCTGGTGTTTTGCGCTGGTGGGCCTGACTGTCGCAAACAGTGCACATGCCGAGCAAATCGCCGGGCGCGACGTTATCATAAGCGATCAGCGTGGATCCTTTGCGGGTCCGGCCCCGTTGATTGTTGCGCTTCATCCCAATGGCAGCAGCCCACGGCAGTTTCGCAAATCATCGCAACTGGACCGGGCCGCGCGCGACATTGGTGCGATTGTGATCTACCCGCCTGCGCCGGCTGGCTGGCAGATTGGGACAAATGGTGATGTGGCGTTTTTGCGTGCTGTGATCACGGGATTGCAACGCGATCCCCGGATTGCCGCTTTTCCCGCGCTGATCTTAGGGCACGGGCAGGGCGGGGCGATGGCGTTGCACTTTGCCTGTGAGGCACCAGATATGGTGGCGGGGCTTGGCATTGTGTCGACAAAACTGCCGCGGTCCTTTCGCTGTGCGCGCGGGCCTGCCCGGCCTGCGATGTTCATTCATGGCACTGCGGATCCGATCCAAGCCCATGACGGTGATACCGACCATCTGTCAGCCACGCAAACCGTCGCCACCTGGGCCAAGCGCAATGGCTGTTCCGACGCCGTTCGCATTCGCAAAATTGATCAAAATAAACGCGATAAAACGTCTGTTGTGTCGCGGCGGTACACGGCGTGCCGCGCTGTGCTTGAGCATTTGCAAATCTTGGGTGGCGGGCATGGATGGCCCACGGGCGCTGCGCGCAAATCCAGTTCGCTGGGGCCACAAACCGGCGAGATCGCAGCCAGCCCGGCACTTGTGACCTTTTTGGCCCCTTTGGTGCGGCGCTGAACCCTTGCAGGGCAGGGGGGCTGTGGCGTAAGACCGACCCCGACAGATATTCTAAGAACCGGGGACAGCACCATGGCAGGCCACTCAAAATGGGCCAATATCCAGCACCGCAAAGGACGCCAGGATAAGGCACGCTCAAAACTCTTTTCGAAATTGGCCAAGGAAATTACCGTGGCTGCGAAAATGGGCGATCCGGACCCGGACAAGAACCCGCGTCTGCGTCTGGCGGTGAAAGAAGCCAGATCGCAATCCGTGCCCAAAGACGTCATTGACCGCGCCATTAAGAAATCCCAAGGGGGCGACGCGGAAAACTACGACGAGATCCGTTACGAAGGGTATGGTCCCAATGGCGTGGCAGTCATTGTGGAAACGATGACGGACAACAAGAACCGCACGGCTTCCACAGTGCGGTCGACTTTCACGAAAAATGGCGGAAACTTGGGCGAAACTGGGTCCGTGGCGTTTATGTTCGAACGCAAGGGCGAGGTAAGCTATGCGGCTTCGGTGGGCGATGGCGACACGGTTATGATGGCCGCGATTGAGGCGGGGGCCGAAGACGTTGAAAGCTCGGATGAGGGTCACATCATTTGGTGTGCGGACACAGATCTAAACGATGTTTCGACAGCTTTGGAAACCGAATTGGGTGAATCGCTGTCCACCAAGTTGGTCTGGAAACCAAACATGACGACCGAACTGGATCTGGACAATATGCAAAAGCTTATGAAGCTGGTGGATGCGTTGGAAGACGATGATGACGTGCAACGCGTCACCACAAACTTTGACGCTTCGGACGAGGTTATGGCGCAGCTAGACGCAGAATAACGCGCATTTATGGGTCGGCCCCAAACATGGTCGGCCCTTCCAGTCCTGTGCGCGATGCTGGCCCCAAATTAGCCGAACAAATAGCGCGCGACATAGCCAAAGCCGGTCGCGGGGGTCCGGGCAGGGCTTTGGCGGCGGACATTGCGCAAGACCGATTGCAGCTGTGACAAGCGACTTGCCGCCACCGCGTTACGACCCGCGCGGGATTGAACGCTAAGAATTTTCTCCTGCGTGTTCAAAGCAGCTTCAATAACTTCGATTTCTTGAGGCGTTAAATCCAGGTTACGTTTGCTTATCATTATTCCAAAACCGATCTCAATTGAACTTTGTATATATATGGTCTTTGGTATGTCTTACGCCAGACAACGTAGATCAGATCAATGTGAGTTTTGTGACAGTTTTCCGCGCGGCTGGCATCGTTCGCGCGACGTTGACAATCAGGCCGGGCGTTAACCATTTTAATCTGCTGAAGCGCAGCGCCTCTTTGAAAATATAGCGAGACACCAGATGCCGCCCTTCGTAGCTGGCTACTTATTAAGTCTGTCTTTGATTGTGGCGATTGGGGCTCAGAATGCGTTTGTTCTGCGCCAAGGTTTGCGCCGCCAACACGTGTTGGCCATTGTTACATTTTGTACATTGGCAGATGCCGTTTTGATTGCAGCTGGGGTTTTGGGCTTTGGCCGTTTGGTCGACAGCGCGCCCTGGCTCGAACCGGCAATGCGGTATGGGGGGGCTGCCTTTTTGGTGTTGTATGGCTGGCAAAACGCACGCTCGGCCTGGCGGGGTGGCACGACCTTAGAGCCACAGGCCAACAATACCCGCGCCTTGCTTAAGACCATTGCATCCTTAGCCGCGATCACGTTTCTGAACCCGCATGTCTATTTAGATACGTTGGTTTTGGTGGGCTCAATCGGGGCGCAGTATAATGATCCTTGGGCGTTTATCATCGGCGCGTCTTTGGGCAGTATGACGTTTTTCATCATACTCGGATACGGTGCGCGCCTGCTGGACCCGCTGTTTCGAACGCCAAAAGCCTGGCAAGTTTTGGACGGCCTTGTGGCGGCAACTATGTGGATTTTGGCGCTGGGCTTGATCTTGACGTGATCTGCACCTTGCCATCTGTAGCCCGCCGGGTCCTTATGCGGCTATGAGCCAATCCGAATCCCGTCCCCTTGCTGGCATCTTCTGGATGTTAATGACTGGTCTGTGCTTTGTTGCAGTTACGGCTTTGGTGAAGTATCTAGGGGACCGGATCCCGCCTGCGCAATCGGCGTTCTTGCGCTATGTTCTGGGCCTTGTGTTCCTGATCCCGATGATCCGCCCGATCTTAAACACACAGATTACACCGCGTCTTTGGCGGCTTTTTGCATTGCGCGGGGCATTTCATACAGTTGGGGTCATTTTGTGGTTTTTTGCCATGACGCAAATCCCGATCGCTGAAGTGACGGCAATGAACTACTTGGCCCCTGTGTATGTCTCGGTCGGGGCTGTGTTCGTCTTGGGCGAGAAATTGGCCGCGCGGCGTATCGCAGCCGTTGTTGCCGCTTTGCTTGGCGCCTTGATTATTCTGCGTCCCGGTCTGCGCGAGATCGAGGACGGCCATCTGGCAATGCTGTTCTGTGCGATGATCTTTGCGGGTGGATATCTGACTGCGAAAATCTTGGCAGATGAAGTCCCCGCATCCCTCGTTGTTGCAATGTTGTCGATTTTTGTGACTTTGTTGTTGGCCCCGTTTGCGGCCTTGAATTGGGTGACGCCGACTGTGCCTGAGTTGGGAATTTTGTTCGTCGTGGCGTGTTTTGCCACGGCTGGGCATCTGACGATGACCCTAGCCTTTGCCGCGGCACCGGTCACAGTCACGCAGCCTGTTACGTTCTTGCAGCTTATATGGGCGACATTGCTGGGCGTGCTGGTCTTTGCGGAACCCATTGATATGTGGGTCATATTGGGTGGGGCGGTCATCTTGGCCGCCGTAAGCTTCATCACTTGGCGCGAGGCCGTTTTAAAACGCCGCCCAATCACGCCACCGGGGCCTGCCACAAAGCTCTAATTTTCGCGACGAATCATTTCCGAACAGTCCGATTTTGGTTTATTGACGGGTCAGTCAATAAAAGGTCAGATCATGCCAAAGCTGGGAATGGAACCGCTACGCCGCGCGGCCCTTGTGCAAGCTACGATATCCGAGCTGGCCGAAGCGGGCAGTTTGGATGTCACTGTTGGGAAAATCGCCAAACGGGCCGGCGTGTCCTCAGGTCTGGCGCATCATTATTTCGGAGGCAAAGACGATATATTCGTCGCTGCCATGCGTCATATCTTATCCGAATTCCGCCTTGAGGTCCTGGCCCAGTTGCGCACAGCGCACACGCCAACGGCCCGCGTGCATGCCATTATCGACGCCAGTTTTGCGCCTGCCTCGTTTCAATCCGAAACCATCAATGCCTGGATGCTGTTTTACAGTATGGCACGTGCAAATCCGAAAGCCGCGCGGTTGCTCAGGCTTTATCACCGGCGCATGCGCACCCATCTGCGTCACGCCTTGCGCCCGGTTTCCAACCGTCCCGAAGCAGACGCCGAAACCTTGGCTGCACTGATCGACGGGCTCTATTTGCGTGCCGCGCTGACGGCTGCCAAATCCCCCAGCACAGCGGCGCAGCACGCCCATGCCGTTGTTGATGCTTTATTGACGGATCCTGCCACATGAGCGCACCCAACATCCTGATCTTGATGGCTGATCAACTTAACGGAACGCTGTTTCCAGACGGCCCCGCA
>JBGCEM010000145.1:0-14470 GCA_045106335.1 Paracoccaceae bacterium
GCAGTGGAATGGATTGTAGTAGAGATTGCCGTATCTGATACTGAACGCAGTGGTCCAATCAAGGTGCGGGAAGATGCCGTAAGGCACAGCCTCGGACCAGGATCCCATCAGAACGGGACGGAATAGACCCAACACCAGGAACAACCAGATGGCAGACAGGAACGCCCACGCCACGTGTTTGCCCATTTTGTGCTGCTGCGCCAAAAGATAGGTACGCAGCCACCAGGTCATAACAGACACTAACAAGAAGAAACTGGCGATAATATACCACCCACCTTCGTCCAACGGCGGCATGCTAAGTCCATATTCCGGCGATGGCGGCTCAAGCGCCAGCCAGAACAGTTGGCGGATGAATTCCGGGATCGAAAAGCCAACTTGCGCCAGCATATTGATCCCAACAATCACGAACCACACCAATCCAGTTGCCAAGGAGACAACGCCTGTCCAACCCAGATATATAGGCCCTAACTGAGCGTTTCCGAGCCAACCCACCAGAGTTGAGAAGAAAGGGTTGCCGATCCGTTCCTTCATCATCTGGTTTTCGTTGTCCATGCCCCATTCGGGTTTTGCCTGGACCTGTACTTGGGTGAAGATGTTTTGATATTCAGGAAAATTCATCGCTTATACCCCCTGATCCGCGGCCCAGATGGGCAGTTCAAGCCACCAGTTCCACCATTCAGGCCAACCCGCCGTCCAGACGGGACCAGAGATAATGATACAGACAGCGCTGAAGAACACGGCGTTGATGGCCAACAGAAAGCCAACCCGGTGAATACCCAGCGTGCCGACCGAATAGCCTATGAAATCCCGAAAGAACGTATCTTCATCATCAGGTGTCTTCATCAGCTCGCCCTTCTCAGGGTTGGCCGCCGACAGGATCAACGCTCCGTGCAAGGCCAGCGCCAATGTGGTGGTAAAGAACAAAGTGACCGCCAGCATGTGGGCCGGATTGTAGTGGAAGTGCAGATAGGCATAGCCGGTGTTGCTGACCCAATCGAGGTGGCTGAAAATCCCGTACGGAAATCCATGACCCCACGCACCCATCAAAAGCGGGCGGAAGATTACCAATGTGACATAGGCTAGAATCGCAAAGCTGAACGCGAAAGGCACGTGATAGCCCATGCCCAGTTTGCGGCAAATTTCGACTTCGCGCAGCGCCCAACTGCAGAAGGACGCAGTGGCACAGACCGTGATGACCTGCCACAATCCGCCGTCGGCCAGAGGGGCCAATCCCAAACCATAGCTAAGATCCGGTGGCGCGATGTTGATGATCCACGGGTTGAACGTGCCTTGCAGCGCCGCCCCCCAAAAGATCAAAACCGTTCCTAATAACGTAAAGAAGGCTCCGGTGACCCCGAAGAAGCCCACGTAAAACGGGCCGACCCAGAAGTCGAACAGATCGCCCCCGATCAGCGTCCCACCTCGGACGCGGTATTTTCTTTCGAAGCTGAGCAAGGCCATCTTCTTATCCTTTGTCTGCCCGCAAGAGTTCGGGCGCGTCGCTTTACAATTTGTTTGCTGCGGGCGAACGGGGGCGCACTGTTGTCCCGCCCGCAGCGATAGTCATTCCCACTTCAGGGCTGATTAGTTCGCGGCTTGCGCTGCGATTTCAAACCAGTTGAAGTGATCCGTGCTGAGCAGAACGAGGTGAATCATTGCTGCCAGAAGGAAGAGGAAAACGCCTTGCGCGACAAACACGCGACGTGGATCAAAGATGAGCCAGATCTTATAGAACTTTGCCATGATTTACCCTTTTCCTCAGAACCAAGGGCGCCAGATGAACACTGCTAAGTGAGCAACGACAGCAACGGCCGAAAACAGCCAGAGCCCGCTCATGTAGACAGAGTGCAATTCTTGCGCCTGTTCGTCTGTAAGACCTGTGAAAGACAGATCACTACGATCAGCCATTATATATCCTCCGGATAGATATGCTGACGCCGCGCACCCCGCGGCCGGGTCCCATGAAAGGCGATGCCTTCCAGAGGGCTCTGTCTGCCGTGTCCGGCAGGCAGTGCTTTGATCGCTCAGGCGCACATTTGAGCGAAAACTGGTGAGTAAGTGCCAAATTCATCCGTGAAAGATCATCGGCGTGATGATCCGCGCCTGAGACCAGGCAGATTTCAAAGGGCTCTTACGGTCGAAACTTCCGGTGCGCAGCACGCCCAAACACCACGTCAGGGTGCTTAGCGGCAGCGTCGCCAAAAAGATCAACGCAAAATAGGTTGTAAACTCAGCCTTCGGCGTCTTGCGCGCACGTGGGCTGCTGTCTTGGACGGCATGGTTGGTTAAATCTGTCATGATTATCGTTCCTCCCGGTCTGTTCCCGCGGATGTAGGATCCAGCGCTCGTACTGTTTCAACGGCCACACTCGCAGCCCCCGCCTCTAATGCTGCCTTTTCAGCAGCATCCCGCAGGGATTTGGCGGCAGATATTCTGGTCAAAATCGGATGCGTCGCGACAATACGGTCCAACATCGTTTGCGCTTCATCGTCCCAAGGCAAATCGCGTTTCAACGTCGTCGGCGTCGCCTCGACACTGTCCATCTCGGTGCCCAAAGGCAAGATATGAAACAGCGCATCAAACAGACCATTGCAGATCTCTTGGATCAGATAAGTTGCCCCAGCATAGCCCATAAATGGCGTCCCCGTGGCACGCCGAATGGCAGCACCCGGAAAACTGGCCGGAATAAACGCAGGCGACGGACCGTGCCCACCCTTCAGCTCAGCCATATACATCTTTTCGTTAATCGACCCCATCACAATCAAAGGCCGCTTTTGCGCCATTAGGCTGCGGACTTCTTCATTGTTGGTCTTGGACCCAGGGGACCGCGCAACCGCAAACCCACAAGGCAAACCCATGTCGTCCTCAAGGAACAACCGGATCCCACGCGCATAGGTCTCATTTGCCACAATCCCGAAACTGGCCGTGGCAAAGAAATCCTGCGTCACCGAGCGCCACAAATCCCAAACGGGCTTCAGGGTCGAATGCTTTTCGCGGGTGATAAAAGGTTCGGGGTCGAGGCCCACGAGGTTCCCCAGTGCGCGCAGGAACTTCGTCGTACTCTCGACCCCTATCGGCGCTTGCAAGTATGGCTTGGCAAGAAGCTCACACAATCCGCGTCCGAACTCGCGGTACATACAGATATTCACATCCGCATTTACCAAATTACGCATCTCAGCCACATGGGCGCCCAAAGGCATCACCATGTTGACTTCACATCCAATGCCCTCAACCAATCGACGAATTTCCGCCAGATCAGAAGGCATATTAAAGGTGCCATACATTGGCCCCAGGATATTCACACGAGGCTTCGCCCCCTCTTCACGCTTCTTCTCAGGCGGCATCCGACCCTTGGTCATGCCGAACTCTGTAAAGATCCACGTCATCGCACGGTCACCGGCTTCCCACTGATCTTCATCAATGGTCCGCGGCAAAAAGCGCTGAATATTTGTGCCCATTGGCGTGACACCACCACCGATCATCTCGGCAATAGATCCAGTCACAACAACAGCAGGCAAAGCAGGATCTAAGGTGCCCCAAGCGCGCTTCATCGCACCTTCCGTGCCGTCCCGGCCCAGCTCTTCTTCGCCCAAACCCGTCACCACAATTGGCAACTCATGAGGCGGCAAAGCATCCGTATAATGCAACACCGACGTCACCGGCAGGTTTTCACACCCAACAGGCCCATCAATCACACACTGCAATCCTTTGACGGCACAAAACGCGTAAATCGCACCCCAATACCCACCGGCCCGATCATGATCCTGGATCAACATGCGCGGCACTCCCCAACTTCACTTAGCCCTGAAAACTCCACGGGGGTTTGGGGGTGTGAAACCCCCATGGCGCAATATGACCGATACACGCGCATCAGATCATCTCCGCCGCTTTGGCAGCTTTGGCCTGACGGTCTAGCTTCTTTTGGTTCTGCGCCCGGAAGTTCGGCTGCAAATTGGGATCGCCTTCCCACACACCAGCGGTGTCTTTCTCGCCAACGCCCTCAAAGAACGCCTTCATATGCTCCATGCGGCCCTTGTTGGCGATGGCCGCATTCACGACTTCGCCCAAAGATCCAGCCCCGGCAGCCCCCATCAAAGGCCGCGCAGAAATCAAGTTGGTGAAATACAACGAAGGAATACCCAGCTCTTTGCCCTTTTGAACAACCGGAGTCGTCCCGATGGCCAAATCTGGCTGCAGCGCTTCCATCGCCGCGCAATCATCTTCCAATGACGCGCGGAATTTGACGTCAACGCCCTTGGCAGCAAGCCAGGCCGCGTCATCCGAATTGTAGGGCGTTTTGGGACACGCAGTGCCCACATAGGCGACATCCGCACCACTTTCGATCAGCAATCGAGCCACCAAAAGCTCTGATCCTTCATACCCGCTCAGCGTGATCCGTCCTTTGACAGGCACGGACGCCAGCGCATCTTTAATCGAGGGCACGAATGCATTGATTGTCTGACCAATTACTTTTTCAGACAGCCCAAACGCATCGCCAATTTTGCTCAGCCACGTCACTGTGCCATTCACGCCCACAGGACCGCTGCCAATAACAGGACGTCCGGCGGCCTCAAATTCGCGAATGGCCGACGTATAGAACGGATGGATCGCTGCAACTGCGCCACAATCAAGTGCCGCGTACAATTCACGCCATTCTCGACACGGCACAACAGGACCCGCCGCCAGACCCATAGGGGCCAACATTTGACCGATGACCATCGGATCAGCTGGGAACATCTCACCAAGCAGAGTGACCGTCGGACGATCAGACTTGCCTTGGGCAGGCGCGGCAACAGGTCCGGCCTCGATCTCTTGGCGGGCATAATTCAACATAGCACCTGCCAGAACATCCTTGGCCTCGGCGTGGGTCGGAATGCCAAAGCCTGGCACGTCGATGCCGACAATGCGCACACCATTGATTTCGTCTGGCAGCAACCGCAATGGCACACCAGAGGCCGTAGGAACGCACAGGTTCGTCACCACGATGGCGTCAAATTTTTCCGGATCGGCCAGCTCATAAACGGATTCGCGGATGTCTTCGAACAGCTTGCCGGTGACCAGCGTTTCAGAATTGAACGGCACATAGCCGACCGAGCGGCGCGCCCCGTAGAAATGCGACACAAAGGTCAGTCCATACACACAGCAGGCTGAACCGCTCAGCACAGTCGCCACGCGGCGCATCCGCAAGCCGACGCGCAACGACCCAAAAGCGGGGCACATCGATTGTGGCTTGTCATGGGGCCCTTGCGGATAGTCCTTGGCGAACTGCTCTAGAAGCTCTGAATTGCCCGCCATTTCAGCGGCCTTCTTCATCTCGGACCCCGAATGACATCCCAAACCCGACCCATCACCCACAGGCATTTCGCCCTCGCGGGGATGTCCTTGAATCACGTCAGCCTCAGCGGCGGTGTCGTATGTGACCTCGCCCTTCATGCGTCGTCATACACAACTTCAAGCGACGCTTTGGGCGCTGCGTTTTTACCGCGCATGTCCAAATCTGTCGCTGGTTGTAACTCAACACCGGCGCCGGTTTCAGATCCATCGAACAACTCTAACAGACCGTCTTGGCTCAAAGGCGTTGGGCGAACTGGTGGGGCAACTGCTACGTTTTCCCCAAGTTCAGCGAACAACGCGCCCCACTCAGATTCTGCAGTGCCGACAATCTGGTAGTTCGCGGATTTTTTGCGCAGATCGTCATTCTGCGGGATCGACGCCAGGATCGGAATATCAACCGATTCCGCAAAAGCTTGCGCTTCGCCTGATCCGTCATCCTTGTTGATCACCAGTCCAGCGACACCAACATTGCCACCCAGCTTGCGGAAATATTCCACGGCAGAGCAGACGTTGTTGGCGACATAGAGGCTTTGCAGATCGTTTGAGGCGACCAAGATCACCTTTTGCGCCATGTCGCGCGCAATGGGCAAACCAAAGCCGCCGCACACAACGTCGCCTAAAAAGTCGAGCAAAACATAGTCAAAGTCCCAATCATGGAAGCCCAGCTTTTCCAGCAACTCAAAGCCATGGATGATGCCACGCCCGCCACAACCGCGACCAACTTCGGGCCCACCAAGCTCCATCGCGAAGACGCCGCCGCGCTTGAAGCAGACATCGCCGATTTTCACTTCTTCGCCGGCCAATTTCTTTTTGGTCGATGTTTCAATGATCGTCGGGCAGGCCTTGCCGCCAAACAACAAGGACGTCGTGTCAGATTTTGGATCGCAGCCGATCAGCAACACGCGTTTACCCTGTTCGGCCATCATGTGGCTGAGGTTCGCCAGCGTAAAGGACTTACCAATCCCGCCTTTGCCATAGATCGCGATGATCTGCGTCTTCTTTGTTGCCTCGGCGGGAATGATATCCGCCAGATCTTCGTTGGCCTCATCACGCAAACGCTGATCGAAGTCTTTCAGATTTGGAATTTCGTCTTTCACGCCAAATGCCCCCAATTGAGTATCATCTTCAGGCAAGACGGCTCGGTAAACGCCGTCTCGTATGCACCGGGCGCGTCCATCGCGTCGGCTGTATGTGTGATCAATCCATCAAGGCTTAGCGTTCCGCTTTCGACCAACGCGCGGGTGGCGATCAGATCGTCGCGCTGCCATTCGGCGGCGACACGGAAACGGGCCTCTTTCATAAAAGCGGGTGGAAAAGCGAAGCTGAGAGGCTTTGTGTAGAACCCCGCCAGAACGATTTCACCACCGCGACCAATGCGGCCCACCAGGTCATTCAGCAAATCGCCATGACCCGACGCATCATAGATGGATTTATATGTGTTTCTGTCGTCATCGCTGGGATCAACGACTTCGTAGCCTTGCGCCCCTGTACGACGGGTGGGATCTGTTTCCCAAACCATCGGCGCAGGCGCACCTGCCGCAATCGTCAAACGCGCCAAAAGGCGGCCCAACACGCCGTGACCCACGATCAGATCAGGGACGGCTTTGTTCATTCCGGCCATTGCATGGCGGGCCGTTGCAGCCAAAGCCAACAAAGCGCCCTCAGCCCCTAAGGCAGAATCAATTCGCGTCACGCGCTGACTGTCCGTCACGATTCGCCGCGACGCGCCGCCGAACAAGCCGAACGCCCCATCAAAGCAATTCGCACCAGGCACAAAGACCCGCTCGCCAGTTTTGAACCCTGTCATATAGCCCGCTTCGACGATTTCGCCTGCAGCTTCGTATCCTGGCACCAGTGGATAACCCATGCCCGGAAAAGGAGGCATATCACCTGTCCAAAACAGCTTTTCCGTGCCCGTTGAGATTCCCGAATGGGTAATATCAACGACCAGGTCATTCACACCGGGATCGACCAGATTTAGCTGATCAACAGCTAAGTCTTTTGGTCCATTCAGTATGACGGCGGTTGTTTGCACGAAAGCTCCTGAAAATTGGGTCTTGGGTTCTGACAGACTCGGTTGCTGCCGTTGGTGTATGTGTCATCTTAACCTGACAGTCGCAGTTGTCAAATACAATGGACACTTAAAGTGTCAATCCAACCTTACAGCTGTGAGCACGCGTGTCACAAAGGGACGACGCGGCTTAGGAGACTGGATATTGGCAAAGCCTGCTTGTTCACAAAGCGCGGTGATTTCCTCAGCAGATCTGGTCCGACCCGTCTGCATCGCCATTGTGTAAAACGCGAAATAGACATCACCGCTGATATCGGGTTTCGCGCCGCCGCCCATCGGTTCGGACACGATCAAGCGCCCCCCTTTGGGCAGAACGGCATACACCTTCGCCAAAAGATCCGCGACGGTGTCGTCGGAATGATCATACAGCACCCGAATCAGTGAAATCGCATCAGCGCCTTGCGGCAGTGGATCTTCGCGAAAAGAGCCCGGCGAAATCGTGACCCGATTCGCAATGCCTACTTCTTGAAGGGCTGCCTCGGCATTCCCAACCACCTGTTCAAGATCAAACAAGGTCAGGTCCAGCTTTGGTGCGGCCTTTGCAACGGCGGTCAAAAAAGCACCAGTGCCACCGCCAATATCCATCAAATGACGGGTGCCTTTGAACGACACCTGCCGCAAGGTGTCTTGCGCCACCAAGCCTTGAGATTGCGTCATTAGGTCCGTGTAAGTGCGCGCCACATCTTCGGCGATCAGCCCCTTTTGGCCAAACACATAAGGCCAGAATTGCGACAACTCGGTCTGTTCTGGCCCACGCAGCAACGCAACGGGATCTTCGAGATCACGATAGAACGCCTTGTGGTGCAGGATCATCGCTTGCAGCCCGGGCACACCCAAAATCGCGGCCCCCTGACGGGCAATCGCAAAGCGCCCATCACGACGACGTTTCAGCAAGCCCATCGCAGCACCAGCCTGCAGCGCGATGCCCATTCGATCCGGCGCAATGCCACAGGCCATGCCCATCGCTTCCGCCGTTTGAGGCCCGCCGCGCAGCCGTTCCAGAACCTGCAATTCGATCAACGCCATCAGCGCCTGACTTTGCACAAACCCTTGAACCAAATCAAAAATCGCCTGTCCATCAGCGCGGGTTTTGTTGCGTGTTAAGGGAAATTTACTGGCCCAACTTTGAAAGCCGGGCTTTGCGATCAGCCGGTTTAACCAGCTGCCGCGCCACTCGGGAAGGTCAGATGCGCCGTCAAACATTGTTAATTTTCGCGGCAGCGGGCATGACTTTTTTGGCGTAAGATTGAACCATTTGCGCAAGTGCTGCCTCGCCCGGGCAATGGGGAATTGAGGCAATCGCGCCCGACAGAATGTCCTTCAAACGCGAGGTCGCACCGTCCACACCAAGCTGACTGACCGCATTGGGCCGCCCGTGCAAATCGTCCTGACCCACTGGCTTGCCTAACTGGTCGGAATTGCACATCGCATCGCGCAAATCATCAGCCACCTGGAACGCCTCGCCAATGCGCGCACCCAATTCGAACCACGGTTCAGCCTCTTGTCCGGCGGCAATTGCGCCCATTTGCGTAGCCGCAATAAACAGCGCGCCAGTTTTGGCTTGGTGATAGGCGGACAGGTCGATCTGGCTTTCGCTTTCCCAGCCCTGCCCCGCGCAAATACCGCCAGGCATCCCACTGCGTTTGGTCAATGTCAGGATCAATTGTGCCGCGCGGTACGCATCTAAATCAGACTGCCGCGCGAGAATATCAAAGGCCAGGATGATCAGACTGTCGCCTGTCAAAACCGCCAAAGGTTCGGAAAAGGCGCAATGGACAGACGGCTTGCCGCGCCGGAAATCGGCGTCATCAAAGCAGGGCAGATCATCATGTACAAGCGATGCGCAATGCATCAATTCAAGTGCTGCGGCAGCTGTGTTACTAAGCTGCGGGCGATCATCGCCGCAGGCCATCGCGACGGATAACAAAATCGTCGGTCGAATGCGCGCGCCGCCAGGAGCCGTTGCATAATGTAGAGCAGAAGACAATTTTCCAGGCACAGCACCGTGCCCCTGACCCACAGCAATTGCCGAAGAAATTGCCTGTTCAATGCGGGACGTCAAAGCCATGCGCGCTGTCCTTTTTGAGAGGTGTGTAACGAATTCGGTACACATAAGTGTAAATCATACTGGACACATTGGCCGCACGAGTCAACAATACAAGCGTTCAGAAAGGAGCCAAATGGCCCATCCTCAAACATCCGAATATGAAACTGCTGTCGTGATTGGCGCCGGTGTCGCGGGTTTGGCAGCGTCCATTCGGCTGGCTTCAGCTGGGATCCAAGTCACACTTTTGGAACGCCATGCGCATCTGGGCGGCAAAATCCGCACCACCAACAGCCAAGCCGGTCCTGTCGATGCGGGCCCCACTGTTTTGACAATGCGCCATGTGTTTGATGATCTGTTCGCCTGCGCCGGTGCGCGTCTTGAAGATCATGTCGATCTGATCCCGCAATCCATCCTGGCGCGACATTTCTGGCCCGATGGCAGTCAATTGGATCTATTCGCCGATCAAGATCAAAGCCTTGAGGCCGTGCGTGCCTTTGCCGGACCCAAAGCCGAAACCCAATTTGCCCGTTTTAACCAGCGGACCGCCAAGCTGTTTGACGCCTTTGATGTGCCCATGATGCAAGCCAGTGACCCCAGCCTGGGCGGGCTCGTCCGTCATGTCATGGCCAATCCGGGTCTCATTGCGCAAATGGCCCCGCTTTCCACATTGTCGGGCCTTCTGCGCGGCGCGTTCAGCGATCCCCGGTTGCGTCAGTTGTTTGGGCGGTATTCCACGTATGTCGGCGGCGCCCCGCATCTGTCGCCCGGTGTCCTTGCCCTAATTTGGCATGCCGAAGCTTCTGGCGTCTGGGTCGTCAAAGGTGGAATGCACAAATTGGCGCAAGCCATGGGGGATTTGGCCGAACGGATGGGCGTAGACATTCGCACAAACACGCATGTGGATCGGATTGAAACACAAAGCGGTGCGGTGTCTGCAGTCGTATTGGATACAGGTGCGCGGCTGATCTGTGATCACGTGATCGCCGCCGGAGATCCCCGCGCCCTGCCAACTGGGGCTTTGGGACCCGCTGTGCAAAATATCGCGCCGCAAACAACCAAGGCCAAACGATCCTTTTCCGCCCGCGTGCACAGCTTTGCCGCGATTCCTTTCGGAGTCGATCTGGCCCATCACAACGTCTTTTTTGCGTCCGAAGCCCAATCCGAATTCCGTGATCTGGTCGCCGGACGCATCCCATCCAATCCAACTTTGTATATCTGCGCCGAGGATCGCGGCCTGCCCACAACGCCACCCCAGCTTGAGCGATTTGAGATGATCGCAAACGCCCCCGCCACAGATCAACACACACAGCCCGAGGATTTAGACATATGGCACCTGTCGATCATGACACAGTTGCGCCAGTTCGGCCTGACCTTCACGCCGACACCGGACACGACAACGATTACGACGCCGCAAACTTTCGCAGGCATGTTTCCGGCCAGTCAGGGCGCGCTTTACGGGCAAAGTCCCCACGGGTTGATGGCGGCGTTTCAGCGCCCGACAGCCCGCACAGCGATCAAGGGTCTTTATCTGAGCGGGGGCGGGGCGCATCCGGGGGCAGGGGTGCCGATGGCGACGCTCTCCGCACGGCACGCGGTCGCGGCGATCTTGAGCGCCCGAACTTTAACATCGACGTCTGCCCAAACGGCTATGCATGGTGGTATGTCGACGGTCTAAGTGATTGTGGCACGCGGGCAGTCAGCGTTATTGGCTTTATAGGCTCTGTTTTTTCGCCTTGGTACCGCTGGTCGGGGCGCAAAAATCCTCAGAATAATGTCTGTATTAATGTGGCGACTTATGGACCCGGTGGACGGTTCACTATGACCGATCGTGGACAAAGCGCGCTGCGCCAAACCGCGTCCCGGCTTGAGGTCGGACCCTCGATGATGCGTTGGGAAAATGACACGCTTGTTATTGATATCGACGAGATCAGCTCGCCGCCGCTTGTGTCCCGGATACGTGGTCAGATCACGATCACACCCGAAGCAGTCACCTCGGTCGAACTGCCTTTGACGCCAGATGGTGCGCATATTTGGCGCCCTTTTGCCCCGCGCAGTCGGATTGACGTCAATATCGACCGCCCCGGTTGGCAATGGCAAGGCGAGGGATATTTCGATGCGAATTTTGGCACGCGCGCGCTTGAGGATGATTTTTCGTACTGGACCTGGGGCCGCTATCCAACAGCGGATGGCGCGACGTGTTTTTATGACGCTGAACGTTTGGATGGCACGACCTTGGCCGCGGCCTTTGCCTTTGATGGGGCTGGGTGTGCGCGGGACATCGACTTGCCGCCCAAAGTTCCGATGCGACGCAGTCTGTGGGCGGTGAAACGCGAAACCCGCGCGGATGCCGGGTACCAACCGCGCCAGGTGCAAAACATGCTGGATGCGCCTTTTTACAGCCGATCAGCAGTGCGCACCAAGCTGGATGGGGTGGAAACTGTGGGCGTGCATGAAGCGTTGGACCTCACCCGGTTCCGCTCGCCTCTGCTGAAGCCAATGTTGGCCGTTCGTGTGCCCCGCCGCCCTGGTTGGTCGTTTAAGTCGCCGAACGGGCCTCTTCTGGGTTCAAACGCCAAACCGACGCATTAAGCGCCGAGGCAATCGTGACCCAAAGCAGATAGGGCAAGAACAGCGCGCCAGACACCCAATCAATCTGCCACATCGCAAGCATGCAGGCGAAAACAGCGACCCAAAGCGCAAGCACAAAGCCCAACGCCATGCGGATCTTTTGCAGACCAAAAAACACCGGGGTCCAAAGGCCATTCAGTGCAATTTGCAAAGCCCACAATGCCAGTGCGATGCCATTCGCCGGCAAAAGCGCTACGCGAGCCCCGGCGACAGACATGCAGACATACAAGACAAACCAAGTCACCGGGAACACCCAATCAGGGGGCGTCCAGCTGGGTTTTTTGAGCGCACGGTACCACGGTCCCGGCGGAAACAGGCCGCCCGTCATTCCGGCACTAATACAGGCCAGCAAGAAAATGGTGAATAAAAGCCAGAACATTTTTTAGACCTCGGGTAACTTGCTTGAACCCTCAAACAACGGTTTGACGCCTGGCTTCAAGCGCGGCCAACGTATCCAAAAGATCCATGCTACGGGATTGTGGTCTTGCATGGGCGGCTGCATCGACCAAAAAGCGGACCTCGGGAAGGGGTTGCGCATAAAGCACAGCTGATTTGGGCATGATGACACTGAATCCCGTTTGGAGCGCGGATTGCGCAAGCCAGCCGATTTTCTGAGTTTTATTGGTGCGTGCACGGGCGGAAATTGAGTTGTACTCCATCCGGCCCAGTTCTTTGCCGATCCCAGCGTAGATCAAGCGCGCGGCCCAAATCCCCGTGCGACATGACAGTGGAAGCGCAGGGATACCCGGTTCAGAGCGGTAATAGAGCCTATTTGCTTCGCTTACCAGCCGCTTGGTCAGACGTTGAATCTGACGCCCTGGTTTGGGATCTGCAAGGAATTGGTCAGGATCCAGCCCAGCCTCTTCCATCCAATCCAACGGCATATAGAGCCGCCCTTCAAAGGCGTCTTCCCCCACATCGCGGGCAATATTGGTCAACTGCATGCCCACACCCAGATCACAGGCCCGCGCTAAGGCGTCCGGGTCGCGCACGCCCATCAGAACAGTCATCATCGCACCAACAGCGGAAGCGACACGGGCAGAATATGCATAAAGGTCATTTAGGGTCTGATATCGCCGCTCTTCTGCGTCCCAGGCCAGACCCTCTAACAAGGCATCCGGCAACGCGCGGGGCATTTCGAACTGATCGACCAAAGCGGCAAAGGCCCGATCTGCGGGCGCATTGCGTGGACGGCCCGCATAGACCTGATCTAAACGGTCCCGAAGTGCCAATACAGAGCCTGTTTTATCCTGCTTCAGGTCCACCTCATCATCGGCCAGACGACAGAATGCGTACAGCGCCAAAGCCGGATCGCGCACGCGGGCTGGCAACATATGTGAGGCCGCATAGAACGACAGCGAACCATGCTTGATCGCCTCACGGCAATGTTCAAGGTCTTTGGGATCCATCATCGGCTTACCACAGGGTCAGGCACAAGTTGGTCAAGAACTTCTGCAGTTGAAATCACACCCGGCACACCCGCGCCAGGATGGGTGCCCGCACCAACAAGGTACAAGCCTTTCAGCTCTTCGCTGATGTTGTGCGGACGAAACCAAGCGCTTTGCAAAATCCGCGGTTCGATCGAAAATCCAGCGCCCATGGGGCTAAGATAGCGATCTCTGAAGGTTTCAGGGGTAAAAACAGTCTCTGTACTGATCTTTTCGCCGACACCGGGCAGCAACTGCTCTTCAAGCACTTTCAGCATTTTGGCTTTGTATTTCGGCTCTTCGACCGCCCAATCGACACCATTGTCGTGACCCAAATGCGGCACAGGCGACAGCACATAAAACGTATCATCCCCATCAGGCGCGGCACTTGGATCGGTCACAGTCGGGCGATGGACATAAAGGCTCATATCATCGGCCAACTTGCCTTTGATGAAAATATCCTTCAGCAGACCCTTATAGCGCGGCGCGTTCAGGATCGTGTGATGACCTACATCGCCCCACATTTCCCGCGTGCCTTTAGTGCCGAAATACCAGACAAACAGGCTCATGGAATAGCGGGTGCGTTTCAACCGTTTGGGCGTCCAGCGTTTTTTGGGCATGTCCTTCAATAGGGTCGAATATGTGTGTCCTGCATCCGCATTTGACACCACAACATCTGCGTCCAATTCCATCCCAGACCCGAGCTTTACACCGGTGACCCGATCCCCATTATACCGAATCCGCGACACTTCGGAATTCATCAATAGTGTACCGCCTTGATCTGCGATCACCTTGGACATCGCCTGGGCCATCCCAGCCACACCGCCCATCGCGTAATGCACGCCGAACTCTTTTTCCAAATAGCTGACAAGGATATACATCGAGGTCACATGCAGTGGATCACCGCCGATAAACAGCGGGTGAAACGAAAACGCCATGCGCAATTTTTCGTCATGAAAGCGT
>JBGCEM010000146.1:0-11310 GCA_045106335.1 Paracoccaceae bacterium
GCATGCAGTCGGATTGATCCTGCGCGATATTCCCAGCACCCTGCGTGCGATTGCCCCAGCCTTAGGCCTTATTGTGGTCGCTGCTTTGACCTTAGCGGTCTTTGCCCCCGAGGCGGCGCGCGTCTTTATACAGAACCCACAGGACATGACGGCGCCAGGGCCGATTGTTTCGCTGGCCCCTGCCTTGTTGGGTGTCTTGATCTTTGGCGTTGGGTTTTCCGTCATGGCCGTCTTATGGCATCGCCATGTCTTGCTGGACGATCGAACCGTGGCGTCGCGTCCTCAAGCGTATGTGATCACGGGATATATTGGGCGTTTGATCTTGTTGTCCTTAATGTCGATCCTACTGTTTGTCCCTGTATTGCTTGTCAACCAAGGTGCTGCGATGCTTCACCTGTGGGTATTGCCCTTGGTCGCGCAGGTTGGCGTGATCGCAGTTAGGGTGATTATGCTGAGGTTTAGCTTAATCCTGCCAGCGATATCGATTGGCACCCGGCTTAGCATGGCGCAAAGCTGGCAAGCCACGGCGCCTATGACAGTGCCTATTCTTTGGGTGACAGTCATTTTGTCCCTGGCAAACAGCATTCTCGGCTGGCTGATTGCGTTTGCGTTAAACGCCGCCCCTCTCTTTTTGATGGGCGGCGTTAATTTGGGGCTGGCCCTGGTGTCGACACTGGTGGGCGTAAGCGTGATGACGACGCTTTATGGCGTGTTGATCGAAGAACGCGGCTTGAACACTTAACGCGGCTACGCCATCCCGCCCCGGATCAACCCTTCGGCGATGCGCGCATAGGCTTGCGCCATCACGCCATCGCCCGCTGCAATAGGTGTGCCCCCATCCCCGGCCAGACGTGTATCCAGATCAATCGGCAAAGCGCCCAACAGCGGCACACCCATTTTTTCGGCCTCTGCCTTTACGCCGCCTTGGCCAAAGATGTCGTGCGTACTGCCACAATCTGGGCACGTGAACTGAGACATGTTTTCGATCAGTCCCAACACCGGCGTATTCAATGTCGCAAACATGTTCAGCGCTTTGCGGGCATCTATCAGCGCGACGTCTTGCGGTGTGCTCACGACAATTGCGCCTGTGACCTCGGATTTTTGACATAAGGTCAGCTGCACATCGCCAGTCCCCGGCGGCAGATCGACGATCAGCACATCCAGCTCGCCCCATTCCACCTGACCCAACATCTGTTGCAGCGCACCCATCAACATCGGCCCGCGCCATACGACGGCTTTATCCTCTTCCAACATAAACCCAATCGACATCAACGTAACGCCATGAGACTGCAGCGGGATAATCGTCTTTCCATCAGGGCTGGCGGGGCGCTTGTTGATCCCCATCATGCGCGGCTGGCTGGGCCCGTAAATATCCGCATCCAACAGGCCGACTTTGCGCCCGGCTTTGGACAAAGCCACCGCCAAGTTTGACGACACTGTAGACTTGCCAACCCCGCCCTTGCCGGACCCAATCGCCAGGATCCGCTGAACACCGGACGGTTTCATCGGGGCGGCTTGCGGCTTTGGATGTCCGCCAATTTTCAAATTCGGGGGCGGCTTTTTGGAAGGCGTTTCGGACGGGGCTTTAGGCGGGGCCGATTGCCCTCCTCCGCTATGCGCTGTTAAAGCCACTTGAACAGACGCGACACCGGGCACAGCCTGCACAGCAGCCTCAGCTGCAAGCCTTACGGGTTCCATTTGCTGTGCCGCCTCTGGGCTTTGCGCCTCAATCACAAAGCGCACCGAGCTTCCATCCACCTGCAACGCACGGACCATATCTGCGTTCACCAAGTTTTGCCCATCTGGCAACATCACACCCGCCAAAGCGCTGCGCACTGCGTCTTCAAGTCCTGCCATATCCAAGCCCCACGTTTACATCTTGCACAGTTAATCAGCGCTGCGCTCAAAAGCTACAAGCCCCATTGTTGCCGCAGGGCCAACTTACTGTATTTAAGTTATATTTTTCCACACACCATCCTTGCATTAGGCGCATAGCTGCATTGCAGCATTTTCTATTGTGCAGATGCAGCATTTGCATTTATGGTCATCTCAAGTCACCAAAAACAACGAATAAAGGCAGATCAAATGGCTTTTTTTACAGTTACACAATCGCCCGCCGCCTCTTTGGCACACCGTTTTCAAGCTTGGAAAGAAGACATGGCCTACGCGCTTGAGCGCCGTCGCGTCTATAACCAGACATACAAAGAGCTCGCATCCCTATCAAACAAAGATTTGGCTGATATTGGCTTGAATTGGTCCAACATCAGATCAGTCGCTTTTGAAGCCGCTTACGGCAAATCCTAATTCCCAGATCGGATATTCTGGGCCCTCCCTCTCGGAATATCTTGACGAAGGCGGCGGTTGTGCGTTCTCCTCCCTAGCGCAACCGCCGCTCTTTTTTTGTCTAATGATCAGAGGCTTGCCAATTGCGGGAGCCGTTTTTGAGTTCCTTAAAACGGAATGTCGTCACAGCCGGAAATGAATCGCGCAACGACCTTTTTGTGACCCGCTTTTTCAAACTCGATCCCTAATTTATCGCCTTCGATGTCCAAAACCAGCCCATAACCGAATTTTTGGTGGAACACACGTTCACCAACGGTGAAGCTGCTGACCGCTTCCAGATCAATCACAGAATTCCGCGTTTCTTTCGGCTGACTGACCGGGCGCTGATTGCTGCGTTCTTGCAGGCGTCGCCAGCCGGGCGAGTTATAGACATTGGCTTCCATCGCGCGGGTCTCAATCCCCGAAGTCACGCCCGCACTGGGGGCAGCCGCACCATATCCACCGCCATAAAGCCCCGGCGGAGTCAGCACATCCACATGCGCTTCGGGCAATTCATCGATGAACCGCGACGGCAACGAAGATTGCCACTGCCCAAACACCCGGCGATTGGCGGCAAATGAGATCGTGCAGATTTCTTCAGCCCGGGTGAGTCCCACATAGGCTAAGCGGCGTTCTTCTTCTAAGCCCTTTATTCCACTTTCATCCATTGAGCGCTGCGACGGGAACAGCCCGTCTTCCCATCCAGGCAAAAACACCATAGGGAATTCCAGCCCCTTGGCCGCATGCAGCGTCATAATCGACACTTTGGCCTCGGCATCATCGGTAGAATTGTCCATCACAAGTGAGACATGTTCCAAAAATCCTTGCAGATTTTCAAATTGCTCAAGCGCTTTTACCAGTTCCTTAAGGTTCTCCAGCCGCCCCGGCGCTTCGGGGGTTTTGTCGTTTTGCCACATGCCGGTATAGCCGGATTCGTCCAGCACAATTTCCGCCAGTTCCATGTGACTGACGTCTTTTTGGTCAACCATGCGGCCCCAGCGGGTCAGTCCTTCGACCAAAGCGGCCAACGCGCCGCCACCTTTGCCCTTGATCAACCCCGACGCCACGGCCAAGCGCGCGCCTTCAATCAGCGACACGCCATTGGCGCGCGCCGTTTTCTGGATGGTTTGCTGGGCTTTGTCGCCCAATCCGCGTTTAGGTGTGTTCACGATCCGCTCAAACGCCAGATCATCATCGGGGCTGGTCACGACACGGAAATAGGCCATCGCGTCGCGAATCTCCATCCGCTCGTAAAATCTGGGGCCACCAATAACGCGATAAGGCAATCCGATGGTCAAGAAACGGTCCTCAAAGGCGCGCATCTGGTGGCTGGCGCGCACCAAAATCGCCATTTCATCCAAGGACATGCCCCGCACACCGCGGGTTCCACTTTGGCTGGCTTCGATTTCGTCGCCAATCCAACGCGCCTCTTCTTCGCCGTCCCAATGGCCAATCAGGCGGACTTTTTCACCGTCTTCACGGTCGGTCCAAAGCTCTTTGCCAAGCCGTCCCTGGTTGCCCCGGATCACCCCCGACGCTGCATTCAAAATATGGGGTGTGGATCGGTAGTTTTGTTCCAACCGCACCACATGCGCACCGGGAAAATCCTTTTCAAACCGTAGGATATTGCCCACTTCGGCCCCGCGCCAGCCATAGATCGACTGATCATCATCGCCCACACAGCAGATGTTTTTGTGTCCCCCCGCAAGCAGACGCAACCACAGATATTGCGCCACATTGGTATCTTGGTACTCATCGACCAAAATATAGGCAAACCAGCGTTGGTATTGTTGCAAAACATCCGGGTGATTCTGAAAAATCGTGACCATATGCATCAGCAAATCGCCAAAATCCACAGCATTCAGCTCCAACAAACGCTGCTGATATTGGGCGTAAAGCGCGACACCCTTGTGGTTATAGGCCCCGCCATCCGCACTGGGGACCTTGTCCGGCGTCAGGGCGCGGTTCTTCCAATCATCAATAATCCCCGACAACATCCGCGCGGGCCAACGTTTGTCATCGATATTGGCTGCAACAACCAGCTGTTTAAGGAGGCGCAGCTGGTCATCCGTGTCCAAAATTGTGAAGTTCGATTTCAAATGCACCCGGCGCGTCGCACCGTTGTCGATCACATCATCTGCGCCCATGCGCCCTGTTTCCGCATGGATCAGCTCTGCATGGCGGCGCAGCAATTTCACGCAGATCGAATGGAACGTTCCCAGCCATGGCATGCCCTCAATCGACTGTCCAAGCATCTGGCCCACACGGTTTTTCATCTCGCGCGCAGCTTTGTTGGTGAACGTGACGGCCAAAATCTCGTTCGGACGTGCTTTGCCTTGGGTCAGCAGATGCACGATGCGCGCGGTTAACGCCCGCGTTTTGCCAGTCCCGGCCCCGGCCAACATCAAAACAGGGCCATCCATCTGCTCTACAGCTGCGCGCTGTGCTGGGTTTAACCCGTCCAGATAAGGCGCCGGGCGCGCCGCCATGGCCCGTGCCGACAAAGATGCGCCCTCAAAGGCGTCCATTTCATCAAATCCGCTCATGCCAACAATCTAACCCTATCCGATTTGATTGGAAAGCATGTTCTTATTCTGTTCGCATCCAATTACGCGAAGCATATATTGAGGCCAGGTAATACGTAACGGTGCACCCCGTATAAAAAGCGGGGCCCCGAAAAAATTGATTTTTGAGCGCGCTATGAGCCCCCTTGACGACGCGTCTGTTCCAAGATGTCTCCGCCTGGCCATGCGTCGGGCAGTTTTCGTTGGCACCCAAGGCGATCTGATATGGACTCATCCGCGATAGACGTGATTATCGGCCTTTATGACCCTTGAAACCCGTTACCCAGCCTTGTCCGATCTGCGCGTGCGTGCACAGCAGCGCATCCCAAAATTTGTGTGGGAGTATTTGGACAGCGCCACAGGCCAAGAAAAGGCCAAGGCCCGCAATCGCAGCGCTTTGGACGCCGTGCAGATGTTGCCGTCGATCTTGCACGGCGAATTTGACCCGGATCTAAGCGTCCATTTCTTGGGGCGCACACTGCCCTTGCCTTTTGGGATCGCGCCTGTGGGCATGTCCGGGCTGATTTGGCCGGGGGCCGAACGCGCCTTGGCTCGGGCTGCGGCGCGTCACAATATTCCCTACACGTTATCGACCGTCGCCACGCAAGCCCCCGAAGATGTCGCGCCCGTTTTGGGGGATCAGGGCTGGTTTCAAATGTATCCGCCCCGCGATCCTGATATTCGCCAAGACATGTTGCGGCGCGTGCAAGATTCTGGGTTTCATACACTTGTTTTGACGGTCGATGTTCCCGTGGCGTCGCGACGCGAACGTCAAGTGCGCTCTGGCTTGACCAATCCCCCCAAGCTGACCCCGCGCTTAGCTGCACAGGCCATGATGTGTCCAACCTGGGCGATGGGGATGCGCAAAACCGGGCTGCCGCATATGCGCATGCTTGACAAATATATCGACACCGATAGCACCAGTTTGTCCTCGACCGCGCATGTTGGATATCTGCTGCGCACCGCGCCGGATTGGGAGTACGTGCGCTGGCTGCGCGATGCATGGAACGGGTCTTTCATTATCAAAGGCGTGATGCGCGGATCAGATGCCCCAAAGTTGGAACAGATTGGGGTCGACGCACTTTGGGTGTCAAACCATGCGGGCCGCCAATTTGACGGCACCCCCGCTGCAATCAGTGTTTTGCCCCAAATTCGCGCCGCCACCAAACTGCCGTTGATCTTTGACAGCGGGGTGGAAACAGGTTTGGACATTCTGCGCGCACACGCACTTGGCGCGAATTTCGTGATGATGGGGCGTGCCTGGCATTATGCTTTGGGGGCCTTGGGTGATCCGATCGGCCCTGATCACCTGGTTGGGCTTTTACGCGCTGATTTGGTCGCAAATATGGGGCAGTTGGGGGCTGCTACTTTGAAAGATTTACCCACCCCCCGCTAGACGGTTCATGCAACCGTGGGCAATTGAAAAGACGTGTCACCCCCCCAAGGAAATTGTCCAAGAGCGAATCAGCACGATCAGTGTTACCGCATCGCGCGCGGTCTTTGTCGCCAAGCCCCATCAAATATCAGACAAAGCTTTGGTTATCTGCAAGCATCCAACCTGGCGCGACATATCACATTTTCAATTGGAAGGCGGGCAGGGCGTGTAGGCGATGTACCGGTGGCCAACAACACACCAGTGTGGCGCAGATCAAGCTCAGTCTTTGTATAACAGTGCTCAAGCGCATCCAACGGACCTTCAAGCCAGTCGCTAAATTCGGTAACCTACGACGACACTTGCCTAAAATTTGGTCACTCGGTCGATGACACCACCAAACAGTCGGTATTGCACCCAGTGTCCTCTGCCCTATTGTGCGCACATCAAAGCAGAAAGTTCTTGTCTATGCCCGACTTCAAAAAGATCCTGATCGCCAATCGAGGTGAAATTGCCATTCGCGTTATGCGCGCAGCCAACGAAATGGGCAAAAAAACCGTTGCTGTGTTTGCCGAAGAGGACAAATTGGGGCTGCATCGGTTTAAGGCGGATGAGGCATATCGGATCGGCGAAGGCTTGGGGCCAGTGGCGGCCTATCTGTCGATTGATGAAATGATCCGGGTGGCCAAGGAAAGTGGTGCCGATGCGATCCATCCTGGTTATGGTCTGCTTTCTGAAAACCCTGATTTCGTGGATGCCTGTGAAAACAATGGCATCACATTCATTGGCCCGCGCGCAGAAACCATGCGCGCTTTGGGCGACAAGGCCAGCGCGCGGCGCGTGGCGATGGACGCGGGTGTGCCGGTGATCCCCGCCACCGAAGTGTTGGGCGATGACATGACGGCAATCGCGGCTGAGGCCAAGGAAATCGGCTATCCGTTGATGCTCAAAGCTTCGTGGGGGGGCGGCGGACGTGGCATGCGCCCCATCGAAGGTCCAGACGAAATGGAAGAAAAGATCTTGGAAGGTCGTCGCGAGGCAGAATCGGCCTTTGGCAACGGCGAGGGCTATCTGGAAAAGATGATCATCCGCGCCCGCCATGTCGAGGTCCAGATCCTAGGCGACACCCACGGCGAGATGTACCACCTGTTCGAGCGCGACTGTTCGGTACAGCGACGCAACCAAAAAGTCGTGGAACGCGCGCCTGCCCCCTATCTAACCGAAGAACAGCGCGCCGAAATTTGCGCGTTGGGTCATAAAATCTGTAAACACGTGAACTACAGCTGTGCGGGCACGGTCGAATTTCTGATGGATATGGACACGTCCAAATTCTATTTTATCGAAGTGAACCCCCGCGTACAGGTCGAACATACAGTCACCGAGGAAGTGACAGGCATCGACATTGTGCAAGCGCAAATCCTGATCGCTGAGGGCAAAACCATTGCCGAGGCCACGGGCAAAGCGTCACAAACGGATGTGCGCTTAAACGGCCACGCGCTACAGACCCGGATCACCACAGAGGATCCGCAGAACAACTTCATCCCTGACTACGGTCGCATCACGGCCTACCGCGAAGCCACGGGCATGGGCATCCGTCTGGATGGCGGCACGGCTTACACGGGCGGCGTGATCACGCGCTATTATGACAGTCTGCTTACCAAAATCACGGCTTGGGCACCGACCCCAGACATGGCGATTGCCCGCATGGACCGCGCATTGCGCGAGTTCCGGATTCGTGGCGTATCCACCAATATTGCCTTCGTGGAAAACCTGCTGAAACATGACACATTCCTAAGCAATGAATATACTACCAAGTTTATCGACACGACCCCTGGGCTGTTCAGCTTTAAGAAACGGCGTGATCGTGGCACCAAAGTACTGACCTACATCGCGGATATCACCGTGAATGGGCACCCCGAAGTCAAAGACCGCCCCCTGCCGCGTGCGGATTTGAAGGACCCCAAACCCCCTGCCCTGCGCGCCGAGCCGATGATGGGCACGCGCAATTTGTTGGAACAAAAAGGCCCCAAAGCCGTGGCCGAGTGGATGAAGGCTCAGCGTCAATTGCTGATCACTGATACCACCATGCGCGACGGGCACCAGTCGCTGCTGGCCACGCGGATGCGCAGCTTGGATATGATTAAGGTCGCACCGTCCTATGCTGCGAACCTGCCGCAACTGTTTTCGATGGAATGCTGGGGCGGCGCGACGTTCGATGTTGCCTATCGTTTCTTACAGGAATGTCCTTGGCAGCGCCTGCGTGATCTGCGCGCCCGCATGCCAAACTTGATGACGCAAATGCTGCTGCGCGCCAGCAATGGCGTTGGGTATACGAACTATCCCGACAATGTGGTGCAGGAATTTGTGCGTACCGCCGCGACCACCGGGGTTGATGTGTTCCGTGTGTTTGACAGTCTCAACTGGGTGGAAAACATGCGCGTCGCGATGGATGCGGTGATCGCGCAAGACAAGATCTGTGAAGGCTCGATTTGCTATACGGGCGACATAATGGATCCCGATCGCGCGAAATATTCGGTCGCCTACTATGTTGGGATGGCCAAGGAACTTGAGGCCGCAGGGGCGCATGTTCTGGGTCTGAAAGACATGGCTGGCTTGCTCAAACCCGCCGCCGCGAAACAGCTGATCCGCGCTTTGAAGCAAGAAACCGGGCTGCCGATCCACTTCCATACCCATGACACCGCAGGCGTGGCTGTTGCGACCATCATGGCCGCCGCCGAGGCTGGTGTGGATGCGGTCGATTGCGCGATGGATGCGCTGTCGGGCAATACCTCGCAAGCCACTTTGGGCACAGTTGTTGGCGCGCTGCAGCACACCGATCGAGACACCGGGATAGATATGTCCGCCGTGCGGGAAATCAGCGATTATTGGGACAATGTGCGCCTGCATTATGCCGCGTTCGAAAGTTCGATGCAGGCCCCAAGTTCCGAGGTCTATTTGCACGAAATGCCGGGCGGTCAGTTCACAAACCTCAAAGCGCAAGCGCGCAGTTTGGGGCTTGAGGATCGCTGGCACGAGGTCGCGCAAACTTATGCCGATGTGAACCAGATGTTTGGCGATATCGTCAAAGTCACGCCCTCATCCAAAGTGGTGGGCGATATGGCGCTGATGATGGTCAGCCAAAACCTAACGCGCGACGAGGTCGAGGACCCCGGAAAAGACGTCGCCTTCCCCGACAGTGTCGTGGACATGCTGCGTGGTAACCTCGGCCAACCCCCCGGTGGATTTCCAGACGCGCTTGTCGCCAAAGTCCTGAAAGGCGACGCCCCCGTCACAACACGCCCCGGCGCGCATTTGGACCCAACGGATCTGGACGCAACCCGCGCCGAGGTGACAGCCTTATTAGATGGCAAAGAAATCGATGACGAGGACCTGTCCGGGTATCTAATGTATCCTAAGGTGTTTCTGGATTACATGGGCCGTCACCGCACCTATGGGCCCGTGCGCACGCTACCGACCAAGAACTTCTTCTATGGCATGCAGCCGGGCGATGAAATTACAGCCGAAATTGACCCAGGCAAAACGCTGGAAATCCGCCTGCAAGCCATTGGCGAAACGGATGACAAAGGCGAAGTTCGCGTGTTCTTTGAACTCAACGGCCAGCCCCGCACGATCCGGGTGCCAAATCGCATGGTGACCTCAACCACCGCTGCCCGCCCCAAGGCCGAAGACGGCAATCACGATCATATTGGTGCGCCCATGCCGGGGGTCGTCGCCACAGTTGCTGTGCAGGCAGGACAAGCGATCAAAGAGGGCGATCTATTGCTGACCATTGAGGCCATGAAAATGGAAACCGGCATTCATGCTGAACGCGACGCAACTGTGAAAGCGCTGCATGTCACGGCAGCGTCGCAGATCGATGCGAAGGATCTGTTGGTCGAATTGGAATAGCGCGACGTGATACTGTCCTGAGCCTTCTGTATTTCCGATCTGTTAGACTGTTCTCACTACCGGCCTTGGCGAAGGCCGGTAGTGAGGCGGTGTTTGGCGTCTGAGCCTTGTGGGTCTGACCACGTTTACTAGCGAGCCAGCACCGTCTCTCTTTCATCGTCTCGAACAGTTGAATGTGGCCGATCAGGACCACGGATCAGAAGGAAGAGAGCATGGATAATGTATCACAAGACAGCATCATCGGCATAGATGTCTCGCGCGATTGGCTGGACATTCATTGTCTGCCTGGGGGTCAGCATGAGCGGCTGCCGAACACCGATGCAGGCCACCAACGGTTGGCAGAATTAGCACATAGTTCGAAAGCTGTCGTCTGCTTCGAGGCGACCGGTGGTCAAGAGTGGCGGCTCTGGGCGGTGCTTGATGCCACTGGCGTAGAAGCACGGCAATTGCCACCTGCACAGATCAAAGCATTTGCCGCAAGTCGGGGGACACGCGCCAAAACAGATAGGATAGATGCTGAACTCATTGCCCGCTTCCTGGCATTCAGGCCTGATGCAGGGCGTACCTTGCCTGCTCAAAAGCTACGATTTCTCAGAGCCTTAACCAGTAAGAGAGGCCAGCTTGTCGAGACGCGCAAACGGCTTTTAGCACAAATCAAGGCGCGTCAAAAGCAAGGACTGGATGAACCGTTCGAAGAAATTGATGCAGCACTGCACCTCCTTCTGAACGAGCAGATCGCCACTTTGGAACAGCAGATCGAGCACCTCATCGCTGTTGATGAAACGCTGGCCGAAACCGCTAAGATCCTGCGTTCAGTCCCGGGGATTGGGCCCGTTGCCAGCACAATGTTGATCGCGGAAATGCCAGAACTAGGCCAGATATCTGGCGAACAAGCGGCGGCGCTGACGGGTCTTGCCCCGATTGCTCATGACAGTGGCGCATTGCGTGGAAAGCGCGCAATCGCTGGCGGGCGGCATATGCTACGCCATGTCCTATTCCAGGCGGCACTCGTGGCGAGCCATCACAATCCAGTTCTGAAACCCTTCGCCGACCGACTGCGTGCCGCTGGAAAACCACACAAGGTTGTCATTACAGCCGTTGCCCGAAAACTCGTCACCATCGTGAATGCTCTCTGCAAATCTC
>JBGCEM010000147.1:0-9763 GCA_045106335.1 Paracoccaceae bacterium
AAGAAGGTCGAGATGCTCTTTGCGCACCTCAAACGTATCCTTGGCTTGGGACGGCTCCGATTACGTGGTCCGTGTGGTGCAAATGATGAATTCCTCCTCGCTGCAACCGCCCAGAACCTCCGCAAACTGGCCAAGATCTTCCCTGCACCGCAGCAAACCCGGAAAGCCTGACAAGAAAGGCACTCGCGCCCCGTTCAACGCGTCACTTTCTGCGCCCGCAACACGTTGTTTTTCAACAGAATTGGCGGATTCTGGACATTAGCTGCTCCGCAGCAAGAATTTGACGAAATGAACAAAGCAGACATTGAAAGCTACAAAGCGTGTTTTGTTCTGATTCATGACAGCCTTACTATAAGGCAGTTGTTTGCTACGTGCGCGGAAGCATAACAGCTTAAGCTTCTTAGCTCCGCAACGGCGCAACCGGTTCAAACAGACTGACACCCAAAAGGAAAGGAACCTCGAAACACCACAAGAAAAGGGCGTCAAACGCAGTTAAATCCAAACCGCGGGGCAGCAGTTGCATCTGTTTTCCTGAAACTGAGACAGGAGAGTTTGCAATACGGAAAAAGTCCGTTTGGCGTGCGATCCGCTCAAGCTCCTCCTTCGTCATGGCGTCAACATTACCATTACACAGTGCGAAACCCGGAGCAGGAGTTCCTCCGCCTTGGGCGTTGCCAAAGAAAAAATCGTCACTCGTTTCAAACAGGATGTTACCGTTAGATTGCTGCGAGAACGTAATGTTTCCCTCGGTGCGATACCGATTCCGACCACTCAATGTCCCTTTGATAATGACCATGGGTATTCCTTTCTAAGGCTGGTTGAATCGACAATCGGGACTGCAGCTGACCGGCCAGGTGGAAAACGGAGCGCCGCCCGACATCGGTCATTGCTCGAAATTCGAGATAATCTTGTGAATTTGTTCGGAGCCACCCGACAGGATGAGCGCGGTGAGGATCGTATCAAATACGACAAAAGACGGGCCTATCCCTGTCAGCGTCCATGGTTCTGAGCCTGCGTAATCTGCTGGCAGCGTGGCAAGGGTCAGCGTCGTTTCGATAAGGCGCACGCCAACCAAGGCAATAATCATCGCAAAGACAAAGCAGATGGATCCCCCGACAAGGCGGCGCGTGCGATCATTCGGACCTCCGGATGCTTCGGTTTCGATTTTCTGAGGAACTAATCTAAGTGATGTCAAAAGCGAGAGTGCAATCTCGCAGGCCCGTTCGATAAACGTCGCGAAGACAAGAAAAACCAGCAAGATATTGGTCACGCTAATTAGGATAGTAGAGTCGCCGTTAAAAACCCGCAGGGGCTGGTTTGCGCCCAAAGTTTCAAGACCCATTGCGAGCAAGATAGGGGAAAGAACAAGGATAGACATGGCAGCATTTCGCATGGAAAAACCTCCCTTTTTTAAAGTTGTGTTCTAAAAAGTTAAAAGGTCTGGCGCGCCATTTGACGCGCCAATCTTTGATCAAGTGGCCGACAGGGTGCCGTTCGAATTGATGACGACTTCGCGAACAACGTCCTTCGTGGTCAATTCGCTTTGACCACTTAGCAAAGCCTCTGGAAGGGTGCGCGGCACGAGCAAAGGCACGGTCATTTTTACGCGCTCTTCAGGGTGATAGGCTAGCATCTGCTCGCGCAGGATACCAATCGTGATGGCCTCTCCCAAAAGGGCGCTCTCGATATAGTCGGTGTAATAGTGCACACCCGCGACATTGCGTCCATTTGAAATGTTCCACATGAGTTTGTTCAACTCGCCCTCAAGAGTAAGGCCTTTGTCGATATTGACTGCCAGCAGTTCGATAGTGTTGTCCGCCGGGCTTGTGCCGCAATCGGGCACCAAGGCCGCATCACCGGGCTTGACCACATAAACCGGTGTGCCGTCTTCGTTGCGCATCGCAAAAAATGCTTTGAGCATCGTTACACAAGCCCCAGCCACTGTCGCATGACCGGCACCATAGGCTGGATGCATCGGCGAACCTTCCGGAAATGCCATGGGCAAAAGCCATGAGTTCCTTAATGCGCCTTTGTTCTGCGTGTCATTGTGCAAACGAACGTCAGTTAGAATTTGTTCCAGTACAGGCTCTGTACCATCCATGTCCTCGTTTTGTGGGAAGGTATAGCGCGCGACGGTATTGGCTAGCAAACGCCGGGCCTTGGCTGAGGTTGTTTGGCCCGTTGTATCGAATTCGCTGCTGGCCGCATCGTCCCAATTGGGCTCGTAGCCTGAATAGACTGTGTGGAACAAGGCACCCGCCGCTTCCGGACGCAAACGCCGGTGGATCGAAAATTTCTGCAACCGCACGGCTTTGAGCGCGCGACTGGAGACTTCCGTCACCAAGGTCAGCAGATGAGGGGGGCCGAACAGGGCAAATGGTGTGCGGTTCGTGTCACCCGGCATGGCATCGGGGAACGGGAACTTATGATGCGCCCCGCCGTGATAGGGAACATTCGCATCGCTGGCGTACCCCTCATCGAGAAGAATGAGCGCAGCATTAAGATACGCCTGATAGAGCGCATCGTCGTGCACATAAGTCGCCAAATCGCGCATCCGAGCCATCGGGCGATAAGCTCCCGGCACAAATTCGGCATCGGGGTCCACAGCATCTTGCGCGCCCCTTGCATTCAAACCGTTTTGCACATTCAGCCAATCATTCCAGCCTGTCATGTAATCCATCTCAGGACGCGCCACACGCACTTGTTGTGGGATACGCTGTGCGCCAAACTGAATAAAGCCTTCGGCGCGTTTGCTCAAGTCCCGAGCTTTGCCTCCGGACCCCATGACCATGAACTGGGACAGGAACGGCGTGGCCCAGCCATCCTCACCGGTTCCGCGAAACAGATTGGTGGGAGTTTGCTGGATACCATGGCGGCGGCGATCCTTGATCGCTTGGGGCTGCAAATCATCTGCTTCTCCTGTGAACCACCGCATGTTACTCAGCCTCTCAGCGGCCTCGATCACGCGTTTGTTGTCACGCTCGATCCGTGTTTGGCACGCGTTAGAGATCTGTTCTCCATCGGTTTTTTTCAGCTCGGCAACAAGGCTTGCATCCATAAATGCCGCAACGCCCCAATCCCGGCTAAGCGCCATCTGGTAGACTTCTGCAATCTCGGCGCCGAACTCTGCTGAGCCTACTTTTGGCGCTGGTGGCATGGTGACCTGAAACGGGTCCGGTCCTTCCATGACATAGGCATGCCCCGCGGTAGGGCTTTCCCAGCGCCGATAGTGATCCAGTTCTTCTTCAAGGCCAGAAAGATCGGCCCCTGGGAACTCGCCACGATAGGGCACCGCCTTGGCGAATGGGTTGGGATCATGAACGAGGGTCCCATCAGCAAAGTCTTCAAAATCAGTCGGATCGCTCAAAAGGCCATTGCGCTCGTGAGGCAGTCCCTTGGTAAAGCTGAAAGGATACGGCGAGATCTCATCGCGATTGGGGATTTGATCGGGCCAAACCCCATCAGTCGACAGTTTCGCTGCATCAATCCGCAAGCTCAGCGGATCGCGGTCGGTATCTGGTGTCTTCATGTCTCTTCTCCCATTGTCTGACGCGCCGTGACGGCTGCGTTCATTTGGCCGCACACAGGGCACGATGGGATTGTGAGTAGAAGGAGAGCGTAAAATGACGATCAAAGCGGCGTAAAACCCGTGCAAAGGGCCAGTAAAGGGACCAGAAAAATTTGGTCCCAAAAATGAAAAACGGACCGCAAGGGCCCGCTCTCTTGATCAATTTCAAGCATGGATTGTGACTGGTTAAGAGGCTTTGTACATAAATTCCCAGCAGTACCGGTCCACATCTTCGATGGATATGTATCCATAGCCGCGAGGCAAAACAAAGTCGTCGTCTTTGGCATTCAAACACGGTGCCCCGCCAAAAACATCCGGGCCATAGCTATTGCGAAACACAAATGACCCGGCGCCGTATCGCCCACCCCTAAGATAACCAACGATACAGACGGTGTGGCCACCCTGAATACCCAAGTCGGTTGAAACCTCCGGCGCCGGGTAAAGCACATGGCCATCCAATCGAGCTCGGTGACCGAACCAAGCGGCATCTCCGGGATCCTCCGCAATCGCAAAAGACGCCACCACAGGAACCTCCTTTTGCAACGCCTTTAAAAACAAAGACGAAACCGAACTTCCGCTACTCGGGAAGGGGCGGGTAGGTTTACTTATCGTCGAACCCGAAGCATGGCTGGTATCTATTTCATGAGCATAGCCGCTGGTCTTCACGCTAGTTCCGGTCGCTTCGCTTAGAGAACGTTTATAGTTTTTCGCGCGCCTCGGACTGTCGTCGTAGTCCGAAGGCGATCCTTCATAAAGGCCGGTATTTTGAACTGCCTTGACAGCTTGCTCCAAAAAGGTGCTGCCGTCTTCCGCGATTTGCAGAGCACTGCCCATAGCATGCTTAGGCAATTCTTCACCAACAATAGCGGTGTACAAAAAATCCTCCGAAAATGTTTTCATCGGCGGTGTTTTTGGCACGCTATCAGCCTCAAAGGTGCGGTTCGCCTCAAAAAGTTCCTCGGCAGCGACAATGGCAAAGGCGTTGCAAGTGCTTCGCCCACCCTGGTCTCTCACATGCCATCCTTGCTGCTCTTCAAGCGCAATGGCTAATTTGAGGAGCTTGTCAGCATTCTTCTCAAAAAGGCCTGTGACGTCCTCTTCAAGGCCCTTAAGGTTTACGAGACCAAAAGGCATGAACTCTGGAGCCGGTAAGCGCTCCTGAAACGTGAACGGTTGGCCTTCCAAGCTCTCCGAAAACACACGGATGCGCGACAAGGTTGCGACACTGAAGTTAAACTCTTCCGGTGTCGCGGCTCCGAGGGCGCTTCTTTGACGTAGGTTCGTCATTGTCCCGGCCTCACAACTTCACGCCGAGTGGTACGCCTGTGTGCGGCACACGGTTTGCGAGTTCCGTTTTCGCGTTGGCAATGATTTGTTGAACGTCCGTATCTGCACGCAACCTTATTGCAATTTCACATCCGAGACTCCTGCCCGCCTCACTGTCAGAGCGATAGTGCAAACCCGCCCGTTCGCGATTGATCGCGATGCGTTTGGCCAACTCATCAAGGTAAAGCGCGAACTGCGCGCCGATGCCAACTTCATCCAGAAGAGCTTTAAGCAATTCCGACACTGTCATGGCCTGCGTCGCATGGTTGCTGGGGTAGGAGGGATGTGCAGGCGTTGGTAACATGGGCATCATGCCGGGATGCACTTGCGCAGGTCTTGCTCGCATATATTTGAGTTTGAAATGCATACCCACAAGGCTCGCCATGTGCATCCCAAGCGCAATCAGACGCGCGGTATTAGGATGGGTGCGGGGCGTGATTGATAAAATGTGGTAGTAATAGTGATCAAAGCTGCCCGCCTGATCTGCAATTTCCGCGCCGAAATCCGTCAAATTCAGTTGGCGGCGATCCAGCGCATGCTTGAACTCTTCAACTTGCGACTTGTTGATCGTTGCCGGGTCAACGATTTCTCCACCGAAGGCAAAATCAAAATTGTTGAATGGGGGTTTGCGGATCAGCGTTAGGATCTTATTGCGCGCCCAAAGCCCGGGGGCTACATCGTTTTCTTCGAAGCCTCCTTGCAGACCCAGCAGTTCACGCCCGTCCGGATCGAGCGGTATGACAACGGGCAGAGAAATGCCGCCGCCAGCTGAAATAAACAAGCCGCGGCGACGGGATGCGCCATCGCTTGCACCGTCACTTGCGCCATCACTTGCCCCATCTGAGGCTCCATCGCCTGCTCCATTAAAATTCATAGTCTTTCTCCCTTGTTGATAAAGTCTGAATAGAAAGTTTGGCGCAAAACTAGTGTTAAAAAAGTGTTAATGTTTTGATGCTTAGGCTTCGAGGCCTGCCTTTTGTAAGCGTGCGCCATAGAGAGTGCGATCTTTTTCCACGCGAAAACCATGTTTGGGAACAAGAGCATTCACCGAAAAGTGGGGCTCCATTGCTTTGTGATGATCCACCAGTGGTATTGTTTCCTCGACTCTTTCGGCGGCAACAAGTGCGGCAATCGTTGCTCGTACATTCGATAAATAGTTCGGCGTTTGCTGAAATGACGCCAATCCAAGTTCGCTGGCCTTTTCGAAATTTCCCCCCGAATAATACGCAATAGAAGCAAAATGCTGGGTTCGGAAAAGCCAAGGATCAAGCGGTGAGAGGCGAAGCGCCTTTTCGGCAACTTCCATGGCCGCTTCAACCTCACCACTATGGGCCTGCGCGACAATGCAATTGGAGAGTGTTTCGGAATCGTTTGGTCCGGCTCTCAAGGCCTGCTCAATCAATCGCAGTGCTTCGTCATGGGCCCGGTCAAACATGAAACGCGTGTGAGCACGAAATGCCAAAGCGCGTCCATCCCCGGGCCGGAGAGTCAGCGCTCTTTGAGCATGAAATTCTAAGGCTTCCTGATTTGCGCCCTTGGCCCGACCTTCCCAAAGGCCCAATGAGTGCCACTCAGCCAAACGTAAATGGGCCAGTGCAAAATGGGGCCCTGTATTCGCCGCTCTTTGCAACAGTATACCTGCATGCTCGAAAGTCTCATTTTCGAGCCCAAACAAGATATCGCGGGCGCGAATGACAAGCTGATGAGGTCCGATATCTGCGTCATTCAACATATGTGCGCGGCGCAAGAGTTCCTGATCCACCGAGGGTGAGACAACGCTCATGATTTCTTCGGCGAGGGGTACTTGCAGCTTTAGAAAATCCGAAATTGCATACTCATAAGCGGCGGACCAAACGACCCGTTCATCTTGGGTATCGACCAGCTGCGTGCTGACGGTCGCTTTGTCATCCATGACGAATACCGAGCCCATGAGGGCGTAGTCTGCGTTCAAAGTTCGTCTGACTTCTTTGGGCTGAGGGGGGGCATCAAGAAAGACACGGCTTGAATTACTGGAAATAACCTGCGGCGCGGGCAAAGAGGCCAAGAGCCCGGTGATGCGCTCGAGAAGTCCAACCACAACAAATCTAGGAATTTCCTTCGTGCCAAGGGTTTCGAAGGGGATAACAGCCAAGGTCGTGATGGTCCGCGATGCGGTCGAAGGAGGAGCGATATCTGACTGTTCGAAGGTTTGAGCAGCCGACTGTTTCCCTAACTTGATAGCAACCGCAAGGTCTTGAGTCTGTGAAGAGGGTTCCGCATCCATCTGCTCTGCCAACATTTCGTGAAAGCTGCCGTAAAGACGCAGTGCGCTGGCCGTTTGCCCCATGTCCACATTTGCCTCCATGATTGCGCGCACCGCATGTTCGGATAAGGGGTCAAGCTGTAGCGCAGCCCTCCCTGCTGCGATCCTGTCCTCCGGCTGTTGACCATTTGCTGCATAGAAAGATTTTAGTGCATTCAAGGCCGCGTCACTCAGCCGCTCTCTTAGAGCGCATATCCATTCGTCGAAGGGCTGACTGAGCCCCATCAAGTCGCTCAGGAGTTCTGGAAGTCTCAGGCTGGCCTGTAGCAGCTTCTCGAGAGAAGGCGGTTGCGGCGCTTCATCATCCAAAAAGAACGCATCTATCGAAAGCGTGCCACTCGCAATTTCTATGCCATTGGTTGCGGTTTCGTCGATCTGGATGCCCGACCCTGCCAAATTGGCCCGCAGGCTCGCTAGCCCCTGCCGAAGCGAGGCCCGGGCTCGGGTATCTCCTGCGGCACACCATAAAAGATCAGCGAGGCTCTCTCGGGTATGCGACCGACCTTGTTCTATGGCCAGATACGTCAACAAAGCGCGATTTTTGCGGCCGGCAACTTTGAATTCGCGTGCACCACTTTCCAAAGCCCAGGTCTTCAATAACATGAGCTGTATTTCCCCGCTTTTCTTCATAGAAAAAGTTTGCCCCAATATCAAAAAACGACGTCGCGCCAGTGGGGTAAGTAAAAGCGCTTGAGAAACAAACTGTCTACATTTTTTAATGTCCTCGAACTAAATCCGTGTTCTATGGACCATGACTTCCATCCCATCTTTCCAAAGACAATAAAGTGCTGCGTCGATCTGTTGAAACGTCCCGCTCTCCATAGGTTAAGTAATGCGTAGATCTCGCTGCCGGAGCGAATGTCTCCTTCGACGGGCTGCGACTGCAGCATCAGGGCAAGGTCATGAGTGTCCGGTTTGGGCCGAGCTCGCAGGGGTAGGCGGGTCAGTCGAGCGATATGCTGCGGTCGATCTAAAGGCGGCTTGGAGCCTATTTTGTTGAAGAAGTCTCTGTTGCTTTGGAGCAAGCCATTTGATTCACTCGTTATTGTAGGGTGAGGAGGGATTTGACGATGATGGGTGTGCAAGAAGCTCCGGCGCGTTTGTTTTACGACTTTGATATAGAGGCACATGTCCCTGCCAATCAGATATTGCGTGAGGTTGATCGGTTTCTGGACGTCGGGACAGTCCGTCATCAGCTTGCGCCGCACTACAGCCATCTGGGACGCCCTTCGATTGATCCGGAACTGATCATACGGATGCTGGTTGTCGGTTACGTTTTAGGCATCCGATCTGAGCGGCGTCTGTGTGATGAGGTTCATCTGAACTTGGCCTACCGGTGGTTTTGCCGTCTCGATTTGAACAGCAAAGTGCCGGATCACAGCACCTTCTCAAAGTACCGGCACGGCAAGTTCCGGGACAGCGATCTTCTCCGTACTGTGTTTGAAGCCACCGTTGCACGCTGCATTTCTGAAGGTCTCGTTGGCGGTCACGGCTTTGCCGTCGATGCCAGTCTGATTGAGGCAGATGTCGACAGAATGAACTCAAGCGCCCAAGCGGAATGGGATGCATCCACCATCGATCCTGGTGATGCGCCCCGCGCTGTCCGGGAATATCTCGACGTTCTTGACGACAAGGCCTTTGGCGCATCAACCCCGGTCAAGCCCAAGTTCACATCCCATTCCGATCCCGCCAGCCAATGGACTGCCGCGCGCAAAGGACCTGCGATCTTCGCCTAGTCGAACAACCATCTGATCGACACCGATCATTCTGTGATTGTGGACGTCGAAGCGACACGATCAATCAAACAGGCCGAAGTGGGTGCCGCACAAACCATGATCGACCGGACAGAGGACCGCTTCGGCATCAAACCCGACTGGTTGGTGGCGGACACCGCCTACGGATCTGCAGAGAACCTCGCCTGGTTAACTAACAAGCGCGGCATCATTCCGTTCATTCCTTTGGTCGACAAGGGGGAGCGCACAGACGGCACGTTCTCCCGTTCAGACTTTGAATGAGATGAAGACAACGACCGCTATACTGGCCCAGAAGGCCAGCACCCCTTGCAGTCTCGACGCAACTACTCTGACCCACGCAGGAAAGAACCCAATACCGGGCGCCGCCGCTATCGCGTAACCAAAGCCATTTGCGATGCCTGCCCATCGAAATCAAAATGCTGCCCGAACACAAATACCCGTTTCATCGGTCGCAAAGAACATGAAGACGCACGCGACTTAGCCCGACTGGCTGCCAAGTCTTCCTTCAACCCCAAGGCCCAGGCCAAACGCAAAAAGGTCGAGATGCTCTTCGCCCACCTCAAACGCATTCTCGGCCTGGGACGGCTCCGGCTTCGAGGGCCATGCGGTGTGAGGGACGAATTTACGCTTGCTGCAATAGCACAGAACCTCCGAAAACTTGCAAAGTTAAGGCCCAAGACCGTCGAAACAAGGATCGTGATATGATCTGAACCGGCAAAACGACAGACCAACAAGCCGCCCAGAAAAACTGGCGGAACAATAAGCCCGCGACCAGCGCCGCGAGGTGGCCAACCTCCCAAATCACGACGACTT
>JBGCEM010000148.1:0-14252 GCA_045106335.1 Paracoccaceae bacterium
CATCTGTGAGCCTGGGGCCAATTGTGACCGGTATGACAGCTTCAGGAGACCACAAAATGGAACGGGAACAGGTGTTCGACGCCATGGGCAAATTGAAGCTCTACGGCATGAGAACAGCTTACGACGAGATCATCACGACAGTCGTCAAACGCCAACATGAGCCGCAACAGATCACCGGTGACTTACTTCATGCTGAGATCACCGAGAAACAAGCGCGCTCGGTCAAATACCAAATGACCATCGCCAAGTTACCCTTGGCAAAGGAGGTCAACGAGTTCGACTTTGAATCGGCCGAGGTCAACGAGACCCTGATCCGCGATCTGGCCACCGGCGACTTCTTGGATCATCAGTGTAATCTGGTTTTGATTGGCGGAACTGGCACCGGCAAAACACACCTCGCCGTCAGCATTGCCCGCGCCTGCATCCGAGAAGGACGGCGAGGCCGGTTCTTTAACGTCGTCGATCTGGTGAACAAGCTGGACGCCGAAGCCCGCGCTGAACGGCAGGGCCGGACGGCCGATCTGATATCCCGTCTCGACTTTCTGATCTTGGATGAACTCGGTTATCTGCGCTTCGCGCAAACCGGCGGTCAGTTGTTATTCCACCTGATAAGCAAGCTCTACGAACGCACCTCGATCATTGTCACAACCAACCTCGCATTCGGCGAATGGCCAAGCGTGTTCGGAGACGCAAAGATGACCACAGCGCTCCTCGACCGCCTCACGCATCACTGCGAGATCGTCGAGACCGGAAACGAAAGCTGGCGCTTCAAAAACCGAGCGTAGTACCAAGCAGAAACCCCGCTGGCCCGTCGCAGCTGCGCTATATGAGGGCTACGCAGCGCCGGGCCAGCTCAACACAAAGGGGGTCAAAATTGGACGCCGATAAGGGGTCAAGGTTGGATGCCGATTGACACCTTCGGGCTTACGCGGCCCCACTGGGTCCACGCTCCCTTCGGATCATCAGGCGCACCTTGAGCTCGTTCATCAAGCCCTTATCGCCCAGCAAATCTTCTGCGTTCTCAACGCCGTTAAGCAACTCGTCTAAAACGTCTTTGGAGATCGTCATTGTCGTCATGCTCCTTCAGTTTGGAAGCATGGGCCAATTTACTCATACACAGAAGATCGGACACTCTCTCAACCGGCAAATCAACACGCTACCGATTGAACCGGGACAGGTCCAGAATGCCAAGCGCGTGTCCTCAATAAGGCGCGTAAACGACATCCACAGCTTCCTTTGCGCAGACAAGGACAGCCCGTGGCGCACCATGTCCGACTCTGCAAAAGAGCTCGGTGTGACCAATCATGTGATCCGCAGACTGATCAAGGATAGAATTCTAACTGCAAACAGATTGTTGATAGCGCGCCTTACCAAATCACAACCCAAGACCGACAATCGCAAGTGGTCACGCGTTCGATCAACCGCAACAAGCGCCCGCGTCGCACCGAAGACGATCAACCGCTTTCAATGTTTACAAGCATTCAAAAAGGGACCACCCGTTGTCAATGTGGCGGAGGATAGAGTCCCGTTTCAGCACCGCCGGGCGAATTCGCAATCAATTGTCACTTCATGTTAGCAGGCTATCACCTAGCGAAGCGGCTTAGTGAAACATTTGTACAATTGCAAACTCAATGAGTTTTATTGCATTTAATCTATGTCTATTTTTCAGGGCGTTGCGCGTGTAGCGGTAGGCCAAATGGCGGGTCGGTTACAGACTGTGTTCCAGTTAACGCATGCATGAAGGCGACCAAATAGGTGATCTCAACTTCGCTTAGTGCGGGTGCTTTCAGGTCGCGGGCCTTGGATTGGCGCGCCATTTCAAGGCGGTCGTTCAGAACAACAAAATCTGTCGCGGCAAGCCATGGAATGTCCGGCAGCTGTGCATCTTTGGGGCGCCATCGCGCGGTTTCTTGATCTGGATACATATGGTGGCGAATAATGCTGTCCAAAGTGGCATAGGCACCGTTATGCCCATAAGGTGCCGTCAGCGCGACATTGCGCAACATTGGGGTTCGGAAACGGTATGCATCGGCCAAATCATCGCTTTCCCCCATGCGTCCGACATCGCGCGCATATGGGTCAAACCGTCGGGTCCGCCCGGGTCCAAAAGGCGGCAGGCCAAGCGCGTGGAATTTTTGATCCGACATCAAGGCACCAGCATGACAGGTCGAACATTGCGCGCGGCCGTAAAACAAGTCCATGCCTGCCAATTGTTCAGGGGTCAAAGCCGCGCTTTCACCCTTCAGAAAGGCGTCAAATGGGCTATCATAGCTTTGCCACTCGGTCGCTTGAAATGCCGCCAAAGCATTGGCGATCTCGACGATCGTAACTTGTGCTGGGTCAGTGATATGCGCAAAACTGTCGACAAATAGGCGGTCATAGGGGGCCTTTGTGCGCACACGCTTTGCAAGGAGGGGCCAGGCCGCGTCGATGCGGTCATGAATCGCGCCACTGATTTCGTTTTCGCCAGAATTTCCGGCCATCTCAAATTGTGCAACTAAGGGAAATACGGCCTGTGCTGCCAACAGCGAGTTGAATCCAACCGGCAGCCATTCTTCGGCGGGGGAATTAAACGCATTGCCAAAATCATCCGACGTGCTGAGCCGACCATCGTGAAACATCACACTCAGATCTTTGGCACCCAAATTCCACAGCCCCGGGGCATTTCGCGGAATGCGTTTGCGCACTTTGGTCGCGCCGTGACCGGGGGTTCGCCCAGGGCCTAATCCGTGCCCGCCTTCGCCAATACCCAATGATAGCCCGTCGCCGGTCCCAAAAGCCGGGTGATGGCAGGTGCCGCAATTGATATTTTCGTTCCCTGACAGGATGTTGTCATAAAAAAGCAATTGCCCCAAGGCGGCTTGCATAGGATCGAATTGGATGAAATCATCGGCTGCTAAAGGGTTAGGAAGCTGCTGGGCAGTGCCGGACCATGGGACCATAAGGAAGGCCAGAACGTGAAGCAATGTGCAAAGCTTGCCGGGGGTGCGGCGCTGATTGTGATGATGTGCCTTGGTCCCGTGCGAGCCGAGATTGAAGTGGCGCGTGACTTGATGGAAACGGGTCAGTTTGAGCAAGCCATGCAGGCGTTGTTGCCCGCAGCCCGGTCTGGGAATGCCGATGCGGAAGAGCTGATTGGGGTTATGTATGCTATGGGTTTGGGCGTTGCGCGTGACGATGTGCGCGCCTTTGAATGGTACCTGCGCAGTTCTTTGAAAGGTCACCCGGGTGCACAATCTGGCATTGGGTGGTATTACGAGGTCGGACGCGGCATGCCCGCCCCGGATCTGGTGCGCGCTTATATGTGGTATACGCTCAGCGCGATTGGCGGCGATCCCGATGCCGCGATTTCGCTGGAAGAAGTGGTCAAAAAGATGACGCCCGAACAAATTGAAAAAGCGCATATATTGGCCCAAGATTATAAAACGTGGATGTACCCCTTCCGATAAGCTTGCCAGTGCTGGGCCTCTTTGAAAAGCAGCAATTGGTGGTGGCGGCGAATTTGCAAAATTCTTATTCCAAAGGCAGAGTTTGCAAAATCGTCTCAAGCATATCGTTTGCTAACGGTTTTGTATAAAACCCTTTCACGATGTCAAAGCTGCTTGCCTGGGCTTCATCCGCCGGGTTTAGGGACGTGGTCAGCATGATAACCACGGGGCACATACGCGCGCCCAAAGAATCTGTGGCCTCAAGTAAGAAATCGAACCCATTCATGCCGGGCATATTGATGTCAAGTAACACAACATCGGGCAGGGGGTGCGTGCCATTCTGCAAATAATCCAAGGCTTCGCGTGCGCTTAAAAACTGAAGCAGTGTATCCACCAGTCCGGATCGCCCTATGATGCGTTTGTACATGACTTGATCAAAGTCATTATCATCTACTAACATCATCGTGGCGATGCGGGCTGTACTGGATTGTGCAGATATCATGCCAACTCCAAATCTATTGAAAAGGTTGCGCCTTCTCCGGGTTTCGATGTGATTTCCACCCGACTGTCATGGTTGCTTGCGATGCGGCGACAGATTGCTAAACCGATGCCGTTGCCATCATACTGTGAAGCTGTGTTGAGCCGCTCAAACAACCCAAAAATCTGTTTCTGCTTTTGTTCAGAAATTCCAATTCCGTTATCTTCCACTGCGATGGTCACGGCGTCCCCTGACGCGTGCACATAGGCCATGACCGTAACATTTGGCACTTGTCCTGACTTTGAGAATTTCAAGCTGTTGTGGAGCAAGTTCTGAAACAGGATCGACAATTGCATCCGTGACCCTGTAACTTTTGGCATTGGCCCGATGCTAAGGCTTGCATTAGAATGACGAATATCGGCCCGCAAAATACCTGTGAGGTCAGTAAAAACCTGCGCCAAGTCGACCGTTTCTAAGATCACGTCCTGACCAATGGTTTTGGTATAATCCAACACGTCATCGACCAATCCGCGCATGCGAGACATAGTTTTGTCTGCCATGTCCAACAGGTCTTCTTCTTCGCTATCGTGTTGGATTGCACGAAGATTACGCAGCTCAGACATCAAAAGTTGCATCGTGTTGATGGGCGCTTTCATGTCATGGGACATGGCATAAGCGAAACTCTTTAGCTCTTCACTGAAGGCTTGGCTGCGATTTTCCGCCAAAAGGGCCTTTGCCTCGGCTTCCTTTTGACTGGTGATATCGATGGCTGCACCGATGTGATGTGTCACAGCCCCGATATCATCGCGTTGAAACACCCGGTCGCGTGACAAAAGCCAAATCCATTTGCCGTTGCGGTGTTTCACGCGATATTCCACCGAAACAACATCTGTGTCACACATGCTAAGCATATGATCAAAATGTGTAAAAACCGTCGCAACGTCGTCAGGATGAAGCAATTGCAACAGCATGTGCTCACCCATATCTTGGATTTCGTCTTTAGAGTATCCCAAGACTTCGCCGACATTGCGGTTAGAATATTCGTTCGATTGCGTAATCTGATTATAAACATAGATCAGGGTTGGCGCGATTTCCATCACGCGTCCCAGATAGGCTTCAAGCTTAGGGACTGACAGTGCTTGGGATGCGCCAAATTGAAGACTTTCATTGGCCGTTGTCATCAACTGTCTCCTTAAAAATAGGTGTTAGTACATCAGGCACCTTAAACAGAGCGTAAATAAGTTGAAGATTTAGACAATTGCGCCAGGACGCGGACACAAAAAAACCGCCACGAAGGCGGTTTTCCTGATCTGTATGTGCTTTGAACTTAGTTCAGATCTGCAGCCCGCGCGGCATTTACATCCGCTTCGGCTTCGGCGACCGCGTCTGTCAACGCTGTGAAGATCGCATCGCCACGTGTGACGTTGGATTTGAACCAGTCATAAACAGGGCTCGCCGCTTCTTTGAAAGCCGCCTTCTGGTCTGGTGTTGGCACGTAAAGATCGCCGCCACCTGCGACAAAATCTTCGTAAGCCTGGAGAGATTTGCGCTTGGGCGAAGCAAAGGTGGCCTGCTGCAACGCATAGAACCCGTCTACAACAACGCGGCGCATGTCTTCTGGCATGCCTGTGAAGGTTTGATTGCTCATCCACCACAGCGCACCCATATAGGCGTGACCGTCCAGCGTGACATATTGCAGACCCGCATCTGGGAATTTCATGCCCATAATGTCGGTGATGCCGTTTTTGGAGCCTTCAACAACGCCAGTTTGGAAGGACGTGAACAGTTCGGGCCATGGGATCGGGGTGGGGGAGGCGCCAAGTGCTTTGACCAGTTCCTGGGGCAGGTCGGCGACCACGGTGCGGATCTTCAACCCGTCCATGTCTTCTGGGTTTGCAACACGGCGTTTGGTGTTTGCAAAGTTGCGCCAGCCACCTGTATTGCCGATGGTCATCAGGCGGATCGCGTCGCCGGAATCTTCCAGCGCCATGTCACGCATGGTGCGGGTGAAATCGCCGGACAGAACATGTTCTGCGATGCGGTCATCGGCCATCAAGTAGGGCAGGTCTAGAACCTGAACATATGGGAACAAGCCCGATGCGCCACCTGAGGTTGAAATGTAGACATCAATTGTGCCGTCCGCCACGCCTTGCAGACATTCCGCGCCGTTGGAACACAGCTGCGTGCCGATGAACAGTTCAACTTCGATCGCGCCATTAGACGCCGCTTCGACATAGTTTTTGAAGACCACCAGACCGTCATAGTCTTCGTCATTTTCATTAGAGTTTGCCGTGGCGCGGATTTTGAATTCCGCATGACCATCGGCGAATGCGGCCATGCCGCCCCCGAATGTCAATGTGGCGGCAAGCGCCAGTTTCGTCAGACCTTTGAGCATTGAGTTTTCTCCCTATTTGCTTTTCGTTTTGGTCAGTTAGCGAATCCCGTCAGACGGGGTATCGTCATGGAAATGGCCGGAACATAGGTGATCAGAAAGATCACAGCGATCTCAACAGCCAAAAATGGCAGGATGGCTTTGGCGATGGTTTCGACCTTTTCGCGGCTCACGGCTGCGGCCACAAATAGCACAAGCCCCATAGGCGGCGTTGCCAATCCAACAGTTAGGTTCACGGACATAATAATCGCGAAATGGATCGGATCGACGCCGATATCCGTAAAGATAGGCGCCAAGATTGGGCCAAGGATGATAATTGCCGGGCCCGCATCCAGAAACATGCCAACGATGAACAGCAGCAGGTTGATCAGGAACAGCAAGATCAGCGGATTTTCCGACAAGGTCAGGATAAACGCCGCAAGGGTTTCGGGCGCGTGGCTTAGGCTTACCACGGTCTTGAACGCCATAGCTGCGCCCACCAACAACAGAACAACAGCTGAGGTCAAACCGGCATTTCCCAGGATCGTCGGCAGGTCTGACATCTTGAGCGAGCGTAGGATAAAAAAGCCCACCAGCAAAGCATAAGCAACGGCAATGGCCGCGGCCTCGGTTGGGGTAAAGACGCCCGCCAGAATGCCGCCAAGGATCAGGATAGGAGTTTGCAAAGGCACCATGGCACGTTTGCAAACCATCCGGAAATCATGTCCGACCACCCGGCGCAGGCCAAAAAACAACGCATGCGCCGCAGCCAGCGCAACAAGCAGTGTGGCCCATGGCGGCGCGCCCAGTTCAGGCAACAGGGCCCAGATCAGCAAGGCTATGTTCAGACGGACCAGAATAAAGGATACCCACCATTCGGTCTTGCCCATAGTGGTGCCTGTCAGAACAACGCGGTGCGCAGCCGGCAGGTCGTACTTATCTGCAGTCAGCCGCACCATGACCATCAGACCAATGCCCACCAGAATGCCGGGAACAATCCCAGCCAAAAACAGCGCCGCAACGCTTTCGCCCATGACATACTCATAGATAATCATGATCCCAGACGGAGGAATGATCGGCCCGATCACGGAACTGGCGGCAGTAATGGCCGCGGCGTAGCGTCTTGTGTAGCCTTCCTTTTCCATGGCGGGCACCAGCATGGACCCCAGCGCCGAAGTGTCCGCCACAGCCGAGCCGCTTAAGCCTGCAAATAAGATCGAGGACAGGATATTCACTTGCGCCAAACCGCCGCGCAAATGGCCCATCAAGGCTTGCGAAAACTCAACCAAGCGCAGGGTAATCCCGCCGCGGTTCATTAACTCGCCCGCAAGCATAAAGAACGGGATCGCCATCAACGGAAAGCTGTCCATCCCGTTGTAAACATTTCGGTAAAGCAGGGTGATGTCACGTTCTTGCCCATTTAAATAAAGCAAGATCCCAGGGGCGGCGAGCAGACCGAAGAAGACCGGCAAACCGATCATCAAGAACAGCAGGAAGACGGGGAGGAACCAGATCAGCATCAGTCGGCGACCTCGGCATTTGCAATAGGGGGCAGCTCATCACCGTGCCCCAAGAGACCGACGATCGCGCGCAAGATCAGCTCGATATTCACCCACAGCAGCAAAATAACCCCAACCAGCAAAGACAGCATCATCCAACTGCGTGGCACGCGACACCATGATGTATCGCCTGTCACTTTCAAACCCAAGGAGCCGTCGCAAATACCCAACGGTGCGAAAGGCACGTAAAGGGCTGCAGAGCCAAATTTTCCACCAATCCCCGACACTTCTTTCAGGCCAATCTGGACGGCGGTGTAAAGCACCAGCGCTGAGATGAACAAAAGCCCCAAACTAATGAACGCACCAACCATCCGGGGCAGGGCCGCAACGACCATATCAATAGCGACAAATCCACCTGCGCGAAACGCACTTGGCGCCATCAATCCGGTCATCCACATCATGCAAAAACGCGCAGCTTCATCGGGCCAGGGCAGGGCATTGTTTAGCACATAGCGAAAGAACACCTGGATCAAAATGGCGACGACCATCAGCGCCACTGCGACGATGCCAATGGCGCGGCCCAACTTCAATATTGACCCATTTACGGCGCCGAGAACCCCCAGCGCGGTGATGGCAGCTTGCATCAGCTGCTCCTCCCTTTGGTGCGGCCGGTCCCGCTTTATGCGGGACAATGCCATATCTTATGCTTGCGCTATTTGCGCGAACTTGCCACCGAAAAACGTCAAGGCGTCGCCAGATAATGCGCTGACCCGGAGGACTTCCCCGAGCAGAATGGCGTGATCCCCGGCATCTTGCACGGACCATTTACGGCATTCAAACCGCGCTAAACATCCCTGCAATAGGGGTACCTTTTGTGCATTAAGGTCGTGTGGTAACGTATTGAGCGCAAATCCATCTTTTACAAAGGCATCGCAAAGGTGTTTTTGATCTGCACCCAGGATGTGCACTGCGTAATGCTCGGCCGCTGCAAAAGCCGGATAGCGACGTGAGCTTACTCCAGCGGCCCACATCACCAAAGCAGGTTCCATCGAAATGGACGAAAAACTGTTCACAGTTATCGCCAAAGGCCCTTGATCTGAGTCGCATGTGACAACTGCGACCCCCGTTGCGAATTTACCGAACGCATCGCGCAACGCACGGGCGTTCTCGGCGTTGGGCTCAAATATCTGCGGCAGATCGCGCGACACAGCGTTCATCATGCCACCTCATGTCCAAGAGCTGCGGTGTAAAGCTGGTACCAGGTTTCCCGCGTCAGTTCGACCTTGAGCGCATCGGAAATACCCGCGATCCGGTCCAAGTTGTTGGTGCCCATAACAGGCAGGATTTTTGCAGGATGTGCGAGCAAAAACGCAATCGCAACTGCGGCGCGATCGGTGCCGAATTGCTTGGCAATCGTGTCAGCAACACGCCCAGCCGCGCTGTTTATATCCAACAAGCTGCCGCCGCCCAGAGGGCTCCAGGCCATGACGGGCTGAGCGTGCTGTTGATGGAAGGCGAGATCACCATTGGTGAAAGGCGCGATTTCCGCCAGGCTGATTTCGATTTGATTGGCCAGCAGCTTGTTTTTCATACCCGATTGCAACAAGTTCCAATCCCAAGGGCGGAAATTCGACACACCAATATGTCCCACCTTGCCGGACGCGACCAAATCATCCAACGCAGCGCCTGTTTCGTTGTGATCCATGAAGGGATCGGGGCGGTGGATTAGCAACAAGTCGATATGTTCAATCGCCATTTCACGCAAAGACGCATCGACAGAGGCGTTCAAGTGAGCCCGCGATGTGTCGTAATGCTTCACGCTTGAATTTTCATGCCGTCCAACCGGCGCCACAATGTCGCATTTTGTGACGATTTCCATCTTGGCCCGCAAACTTGGGTCCATTTTAAGTGCTTCGCCCAACACGGCTTCGGCCGTGTAACCGCCATAGATATCCGCCTGATCAAAGGTTGAAATGCCTTGATCCAAGCAGGATTCGATCTTGGCGATGACATGCTGCGGTGAGGTGTCATCGGCTTCAGCCAAACGCCACATACCATAGACCAGGCGGCTGAATTCTAATGTGGGGCTTAACGATACGCGCTCCATTAGCGGCGTTCTCCTATTGCAAGTGGGGTCGCGGGGGCCGCTGCGGGCACCCGGCCATAAGCGTGGGGCAATGAGCATGTTTTCAACTGTGGCAAAACGCGTGCGCCGAAATGCTTGGCCTCGTCCAGGTGGGGGTAGCCCGAAAAGATAAACGCGCGAATGCCCATTTTCTGATAGCGTTCGATCTTAGACATGACTTGATCTGTGGACCCAACAAGGGCTGCACCACATCCGGACCGCGCACGCCCGATCCCTGTCCACAAGTTTGGTTCGACATAGCCGAATTGATCCGCCAATTCGCGGGCGCGCGACTGGTGCGCAACGCCCAGGGATGTTGAATCAAGGGCGCGATCCCGCACCAATTGTCCGTATTCATCATCCAGTTTAGAAGCGATGTAATCAGCATATTCGCGCGCCTCAGCTTCTGTGTCACGAACAATCATGTGCACACGCAAACCGTAATCTAGCTTTCTATTATATTTATCAGCAACTTGATGAACATCTTTCATGCGTTGCTTCAAGGTGTCTTCGGGCTCGGGCCACATCAGGTATACATCACAGTGTTGGCCGCAAAGCTCTAGCGCTGCAGGTGAATACCCGCCGAAATAGAGCAAAGGTCCACCGATTTGGTAAGGGCGTACAGGATCTGTAGTAAGGCCTTTGAAGTCATAGACTTCGCCGCTGTAGTTGATGTGATCTTGAGTCCAGGCTTGTTTAAGGATTTCAACGACTTCGCGCGATCTTTGATACCGGTAATTGCTGTCCGCCTTTTCGCCCGGAAAGTCCGAAGAGATAATATTGACGGTCAATCGGCCTTCCAGCATGTGATCTAACGTGGCGATTGTCCGCGCCAGCATGATGGGCTGGACCTCACCGCAACGTACGGCTGCTAAGAAATTGATATCTTTGGTAATTGGCGCGCATCCGGCGACAAATGACAACGTATCCTGCCCGACCTGGTAAGACGAAGGACACAGGATGTTGCGAAAGCCTTGGGCTTCTGCCTCTTTGACGATGGCAGAACAATGATCCCAGCTTGAGCGCAGATTACCATCTGGAACACCCAAAAACTGATAATCATCCGAACATAGCGCTGAGAACCAAGACACTTCGGCTGCATCCAAGTCGGGGGATGTAATTGGAACGATTGTCATGCCTGGCCTTCTCAAATCCGAGTCACTTTTGTCTTGCGTAGCACTGTCTTTGATGTAGATCAATCGTGTATCAATTTTTAGGTCATGCGCTGTTTCGATGATAGAACCTGTGTCTTCTCCTCATTCTTTGCCGGTCTACGCGCAGGTGGCCGAGCGGTTGCAGCGTGACATTGCGGCGGGGCGGCTGATTGATGGGGAACGGCTTCCCCCAGAACGTGTGATGGCGCAAAGCCTTGACGTATCGGTGGGGACTTTGCGCAAAGCTCTTGCATTGCTTGAGCAGAAATCACTGCTGCGCCGGGTGCAAGGGTCGGGCAATTATGTGGATGCTGCGGGCATGCGCGACACGCTTTACGCGATGTTTCGCCTGGAACTGCCCCAGGGCGGCGGTTTGCCCACAGCGACGGTTCTGTCTGTGGATGTGTTGACGAAGCCCGAGGACCTGCCGCAATTTGGCACCTCAGATCGCGCAACCCGGATGCGTCGTTTGCGTCAGTTGGATCAGATCGAGATCGCCGTTGAAGAAATTTGGTTGGACGCTGGTGCAGGGACGTTAACGCAAGATCAAGTGTTTCCGTCACTTTATGACACCTACCAGCGGCAATTAGGGCTGTGGATCAGCCGCGCAGAGGATCGTGTGACACTTGGGGCTGTGCCAGATTGGGCGAATGGCACGTTTCATATGCGCTCGGGCGTGGCGGTCGGGTTCGCAGAACGCTACAGCTGGTCGCAAGACGCGACTCCGGTGGAATATTCCCGCACGTGGTTCGATCCCGTCCGTGCGGTTTACGTACAACGCATTCTATAAAGGCAAAAAGATCATGGAAACAGTGCGCTATGGCATCATCGGATGCGGGATGATGGGGCAAGAACATATCCGCAATATCCAGCTTTTGCCGGGGGCCGATGTCGGTGCGATTTTCGAACCCGATGCAGGGATGGCGGGCGAGGCGGCGCGTCTTTGCCCAAGCGCGCAGATGGTCGACAGCCTGGATGCGCTTTTAGCGGTGCAAGATATTCAGTGCTTGTTGATTGTCAGCCCGAATTTCATGCACGCAAATCAAGTTATGCACATCGCGGCGACACGCCCACTGCCGTTGCTTGTGGAAAAGCCGCTATTTACCGACCCCAAAGATGGCGCGCGTCTGATGGCGATGACCGCCGATTATCCCGCCCCGATTTGGGTCGCGATGGAGTACCGCTATATGCCGCCCATCCAAGTTCTGCTAGAGCGTGCGAAGGACGTCACTGGCGGGATTGAGATGCTGACCATCCGCGAACACCGCTTTCCGTTTCTGGAAAAAGTCAATGATTGGAACCGCTTCAACCGCTATTCAGGTGGCACTTTTGTTGAAAAATGCTGCCATTTCTTTGATCTTATGCGCTTAGCGATGGACGATGAGCCTGTGCGGATTATGGCGTCTGCCGGGCAAGCCGCGAACCATCTAGAGGAGCGTTACGAGGGCAAAGTGCCTGACATTTTGGACCATGGCTATGTGATCGTTGAATTTGCACGCGGCGGCAAAGCGATGCTGGAACTGTGCATGTTTGCCGAAGGCTCCGAATATCAAGAGGAAATCTCTGCGGTCGGTAAGTCTGGCAAGATCGAAGCCTTGGTGCCAGGGCCAGGTCGCTTTTGGCCGCAAGACCTGGGCGCACCGCCAGAGCCCATCGTCATCGAAAGTCCACGTGCGCCCAAGGGTCCCAAACGATCGAAAATTCCTGTTCCAGAACAGTTGCTTGAAGCTGGAGATCACAATGGGTCGACCTTTTATCAACACCAACAATTCCTTGACTTGGTTCGCGCAGACCGCGCGCAGCCCGAGGTCAGCTTGAAAGATGGTTGGATGGCGGTGGCGATGGGATTGGCTGCGCAAGATTCAGCCGCAACGGGAAAAGCCATCGAATTTGAAGCTTATTTGCAGATATTGATGCGCGAAAAACCGGGCACAATCCAAAGCGCTGGGATTGCAAAGGAATGAATTTTAGTGCGGCTGTGTGCCGTGACTATTGACAGTCCGACAGAAAACGCGCCGATTTTTATTTTCTTTGCGGGCGGATGTTAAGGATCTGTTGAAGCAAATCACGTTAGGCCCGGGTGACCCGTAAACCTGGCGCTTGTACGATGTTTGATGACACGATTGATTGTTCACGTAACCAGCGACCTGCCCGGGTTGCCATCGTTGATGATTCAAAGAGCATACGACATTGGCTGCGCAGAATCCTGAACGACGACCCGCGTTTGGATGTCGTTGCGGAAGCTGCAAACGGTATTGAAGCGCGCGAGGTGCTGCGCAACGTACCCGTTGATGTGGTGACGCTTGACGTGGATATGCCAGGCATATCCGGTTTGGACTTTTTGGCGCGGTTGATGGTCTTAAAGCCCATGCCCGTTGTCATGCTGTCCGCGCTGACGGAAGTTGGCAGCAAAGCGGCGATTGAAGCGTTGTCATTGGGCGCCGTGGATTGCATTGAAAAGCCAAAAAAAGTGCTGGGCCCGGACGGTGTCCGTTCGATCTGCAACCGGGTATATAATGCCGCGAATACGCGTGTCACGGAACGAAAATTGACCAGTAAAGGTACGCCTCAACCGCCGGAATTTTCGGCTGAAGCAGCCTGGTCTGGCGGTGTCATTTTACTTGGTGCGTCAACGGGTGGTGTGACGGCTTTAGAAACTGTCCTAACCCAGCTTGAAGCAACTGACTGGCCAGTCGTGATTGCGCAACACATGCCCGAGAATTTCTTGCACAGTTTTTGTCGACGGTTGAATGGTCAATTTTCTCGTCGCTTTTACATGGCCAGCCAAGGACACGAACTTCGCTCGGGTCAGGCCGTGATCGCACTTGGCAAGACCGTATCGACGCGGCTGAAACGTTCGGCCACCGGACATATAATCTGTGATTTATCCGCACCATCAAAAAACACTTTTTGCAGCCCAAATATTGACGATTTGTTCTATTCTGCAGCGGATGCGCAGCTTGACACTGCGTCAGCGCTTCTGACCGGAATGGGGTCGGACGGCGCGATTGGGCTAAAGCGCTTGCGAGAGACCGGTGGATACACCTTTGCCCAGAATGAAAGCAGTTGTGTGGTTTACGGAATGCCTAAAGCGGCCGTAGCTCTTGGCGCCGCCATAGAGCAACTGTCCGATCAAAGTATCGGTCGGCGTTTGGCAACGCTCACATCGCAACGGCAAAGACTTAAAAATGTTCCAA
>JBGCEM010000149.1:0-5026 GCA_045106335.1 Paracoccaceae bacterium
CCGCTTCACCCGCCGCCGATGTCAGATCGTCGACGGCGTCAGACAGGGTACCGCCCGCTTCTTGCGCCGCTTCGGACAAACGTTCTGCCGGGGTCGGTTCGGGGCGCGTCAAAGCATAGATCGCAGCCGCCGCAACGACTCCAACTATGACAATTAGTCCAACTTTTTTCATCACAGTAACTCCACTGCTTTTGACATTAGTGCAATTTATTAAACACTTACTTTAGTAAATCCCCAACAATCCCAACGGCATCAACGACCGTGCTCAGGTCTTGGGTGACTTCAAGGATTTCATCATTCACACGAATGTAGCGATTGCCTTTTCCGGGTGCTTTCAAATTCCATTTAGACAGATCGTAAATATCGTCAAAACCCAGGTCTTTGGGAAGCTTTGAACCCCTTGTATACCGTTTCACTTGACCGGGCGGGAGCGCCTTTTGTCCCTTGCCGGGTTTGATATCAATCTGAACCGCATTGTCGTTCTTACCTTTGCCTTCGTCGTTCTTGTCTTTTGCCACCGCCACGTCTGCTAAAGCAAGAGCCACCCAAATGGCAAGGCAACCAATAATTAAGGTAGGGTTTTTCATCGGCATTTTGTCCAGTCTATATGCGCGTAGTTTTTGTGTCTTGAGCATCTCTGCTGAGCAAACCGTAGAATGCAGCTATTGATCAGAAGACAATGCGTGCCCGGAGCCCCCACAGCGTTAAGCTTGAAGCAGATGAGTTGAGCAGCGGATCTTTGATGTACTGGACAGATGGTGTGATTTGTAGGTTCGGTGATATAGAAAACCTGTAAAAGGCCTCGATGGTTTTCTGATCTCCGTCAATACCATCGGCTTCCGCCCAGTTCAGACCAACGCCGGCCAGATCGGTGTTCCTGGCAAAATAACCCAGACCTGCTGAAACCGAGTTTTCATAGAGCGCTGCGCGTCCCTTGGATGTGCCAGCTCGGAAGAACGGTATCCATTTGTTCTCAAGAAACCATGCAGCCGAGAACGTTGCGCCATAGTCTTCTCGGCGGCTGCCATCATCTGCCGCGTCCGCGTGCCAGAACGTGAAGTGGATATTATCAAAGTAAATGCGATCAAAGCCGCTCGTGTAACCGATTTCGACACTCTTAAAGAGTTCACCATCAGAGAAGATATCAAAATCCGGGCTTGACGGGTCCGCGTTAGCGTCTGCGACGGCGCCAGTCACATAGAAATTCGAGCCAAGCTTTGCGCCGCCCGCGATCGCGAGCCCTGGATTGGGGGCGTTGATTGTAGGGTTCGTATTGAACGCCAGATTTTGGAAGGCGGTATAGGGGCTGACTAGCCCGTAAACATCTAGAAAGTCAGTTACATCGATTTGGCCTATCTGGAAGGTCCACGCGCCATCGTCTGCCCGTTGCGTCCAGAACAGGTTTGTCAGCAGTGTCCCATTGTCGTTAAAGGCCGTGCCCGTGATGGATAGCGCGCCGCCATCGAAACCGAAGTTCTGCGGCGCGAAATCTCCGTAGGCATGGCGGTCTTCCAATTTGAACGTCAGGGAGCCATTCTCTGTTGCCTTCCAGTTCCCGTAAATTCTGAAGATCCCACCTGACGCGTTACCCTCGCCCAGATCGGAGTCCGACCACTGCCCCAGTGACAGGTAGTCAAAATTGAAGCTAAGGCCATTCTCGGCCAAGCGTTCCTTCCATCGGAAGTAGCCGGGTGCAATGTTTACTGGAAAATTTGACCGGAACTGCGGGTCGGTGAGTCCGTCGCCGGGCTGCAAATCTGCCTGTACAGAAGATGGTCCGCCCAACCCTTGAGCGATGGCCGCGCCTGACAAGCAGACCAGAACTGATGCTAGAGAGAGTGTTTTTCTAATCATGTGAGGCCTAACGGATTGGTGCAAGTACAGCGGCGCGTGTTGCCGCGTCGACCGGTGGTGACGGCGGGTTTGGCTGGAACGGATTGCCAATGACCGGACTGAATTGCAGGGTGAACTTCCAATCTGACGCAAAATCATCAGGAGCGACAACGTTCTTTTCGATGCCTGCATTAAGTTTGACGAGTTGTTTGCCGAAGGCGGTGGTTTTGGCAACCTGTATACCAAACGGTACCGTCCATTCATTGTCGCTGTCCGCGTTCCAGTCATAGGTGATCGTGGGTCCAGTTCCGATCTGCCAGCCATCGTTGAGGCTGAAGAATAAGAAATACTGCAAAGATGTAATGGATGTGTCAGTTCCACTACCGCCAACCTTTTCATTGTGGAACGGGAAGAGACCCCAGATACCCCAGTCGGTCGGTTTAACTGCCAGAAAACTTGGGCCCAGCAGCCAGTTTTCCGAAGAGATACCGCTGCCTGTGGGTATAGCTCCGACAACGCCTGCGCCGAATGTCCAGCCACTGCTATTCCATGAATACAGCAGATCGTAGGGAATATCGCCAAACTGGCTTCGGTCGGTGAAACCGGAAGCGCCGGCAATTGGCTGGCCGATTACGTAAGAAAACGCGGGGCGGAAAATCAAGTTATTCCCGTTTCCCAACACAAAAGGAAAAACGGGTTGAAAGGTTGCCGTTACGCTATCCTGATCGTCCGCATCAGGCAGATCTCCGTCGAATGTGCGATATTCCAGCTTAAAGTTTAGAGTGGCATTTGCAGCGCCCGGGTTGGACAGTTCCTTTGCCAGTTCATCGATGTTTGGGCCAACCTGTGCTAATGCGCACTGGCCTGAGACCATCGCAATTGCGGCGCACAAAAGCTTTCTCATAATTCAGTCCTTTGGGTTTTGCGTACGAAGCTGCCCGGACGCGCGCAATTGCTCGGCCAGTTTGGTCGCCCATTCATTGTTCTGTTGTGTCTGTGAAGAAAGGGCAGGCATGGTTTGCACGGCCTCAACTTCCATCACGAAGCTTGCGCGCATGGGAACGTCACCATCCACGATCCGGAACTCATGCTGCGTGTCGCGGGCAGTTAGCGTGCCTGTCAGCTTAACTGGCTCGTGCATCATTTGGGGCGACCAGTCTCCGTTCAAACGCGCGCGGATCATCTGGTTGGGATTGGGTGGTGGCATGTGGCTGCACATGCCGCGCTCGGGTACGAGATAAACAACCGGTGTCCCATCCTCATCAGGCGGCGCAGGTATTGCGAAGCCGCCCAATGTAATCGTCGCGCCGTCGAGTTCGGGGTTCGCGGCAGTGGCCGCTTTTTCACGGCGCTCTGCAACCACCCATCGCTGGCGGATCATCCAATCCGCATCGATGCCTGCGTCTGACAGCCGACCACGCGCGTCCCGAATTTTGGCACTACTCGCATCTCGGTCCTGATCTGAAAGACCGTCGGCTTCAAGTCGAGCCGTTTCGCGGGCAACAATCACCAAATCCCCAAGTTGTTCGTCGTCGAGATCAATATAAGGATCTTCAAAATTCTGAGCACTTTTATCAATCAGGTCGTGCCAATTAGCTTCTTCCGCAAAAACAAGGCTCGCGAACAGCACAAGTCCAACAGAGGCAATTAGTCTCGGAAGACGGATCATATACAACTCCATAGGTTTTGCAGGGCGGCCGAGGTTTTGAAACCGCCCTGCAAGATCATCAGTCCAGCGTATTCTTGTAGATCACGCCATCCTTCATGATGATACGGATGGTTTCAGGGCTGTCAGGGCGCGGATCTGCGCCGAACCATTTGTCACCAGTGCCGACAACCGAAAAATCCTCAAGCGGATTGCCGTCAAGCAACAAGATATCGGCGTAAGCACCCTCTTCGATCACTCCGAGCTTGCCATCAGGATAAGGGTTCATGAAGTCCCCAGTCAAAGCCGCAATTTCGCCACCAACAGATGTCATCGCAACGAGTGACGTGTGCGCCCCGAAGAAATCATTTGCCAGTTTCTTCTCATAGGCGATCTGTATGTTGCAGGCATCGGCGGTTCCGACACAATCGGTGTGATGGCCGCGCTTGGCGGGGCATTGGAGCATGTTGTCGATATAATCAACGAATGCAGCGCTTGCTGACGTGGCCTTGGCCAGACTGGCCGGAACGTCTTTGACCGCCGGGATATCGAGAAGACCTGGATCAAAAGCCGTTAGGTTCGTCGTGATGTAGGCGTCTTTTTCTTTCATGAGTTCACCGACTTCACAATCATACATAAATCCATGCTCGATTGTACGGACTCCGGCGTTCAAGGCGTTCATGATTGCCTCTTTGCGGTAGGAGTGTGACATCACATAGCTGCCATATTCGTTGGCAACCTGAACAGCCGCTTCAATTTCCGCCTTAGACCCAGCAACCAATTGCCATGGATCAAAAGCCGAAACGGCGCCACCCGATTGCATGAATTTCAGCTGGCTCGCCCCCATACGGAAATTGTTGCGCCCGAACTTTTGAACATCACCAACGTTGTCAACTTCTTGGGCCATGTTTAGACGGTTGAAATTGGAGGTTGCACCAACTGGTGCAGTGAAGGTTGCAAAGTCAGCATGCCCACCCCGGCTGCCGAGAAAGGCCGCTGATGGGTAGACACGCGGTCCAATGATCGTTCCGGCGTTGATGGCGCGCTGAAGACCGGCGTTAGCACCACCGGCATCCCGAACCGTCGTAAACCCCTGCATCAAATACATTTCCGCCTGAACGACACCCGAAATCGCTAGGTCTTCCCAAGTGCTGTTCGTTTCCATCAATGGAATCGTCGGTCCGGGCAGTTGCAGATGGACGTGGTTGTCGATGAACCCAGGCGTCAGAGTGCGCCCACCGCCGTCAATGACGGTTGCATTCGCCGCATCTATGGCCTCGGTCGAAACCGTCTTAATCAAGTTGCCTTCAACCAAGACGTTCGCGTTTTCGATCCGAGCCTCGTTCACGCCATCAAAGACATGTACATTCGTGAAAAGGGTTTGCGGCGGCGCTTCATCCTCTTGCGCCACGCCAGCATGCGGCACGCACGCCAGTACAAAGCTGGCGATGACGCCAGCAAGAAAATTGCTGTTTTTCATGTGATACTCCCAGTTAGTCTTGTGTCCCTCAGGACGGCTGCCCTATTTAAACACAGAAGTTTCAGAAC
>JBGCEM010000150.1:0-5658 GCA_045106335.1 Paracoccaceae bacterium
GTACGAATTTCAACTTTCGACATATCAACCTTGGGCATTGATTAATCCTTGTTTACTCTGTGAAATTTAATTTCGACAAACATCAGCTCTGGGCCGGAGTTTGTTTTACAACTAAGTATAAGTGACAGGCTGAAAAGTGCCGAGGCTGCCAGTCGGAATGCGTTTTCGAACGGCAGCTTTAGACAATGAAAGCTAGCAGTTTGCTAGTAAACGTGTTGCCCGGTCGGGTCAGATCAGTTTGCTAAATGCTGCAGAGCTAACGCCTGCAAGTATGAATCGCTGGCGCTTGTTGAAAGTACATGCCAAGCCATCGTTGCCTCGCTCTTCTTGCCAGCCTGTTCCATTGACTGGGCACGCATTAGAAAGTATTCGTCACGCCATTGCCCGGAAGACAGTAACTTTGAATATTCTGAATTGTTCTCCGGTTGATGTGTCCATTGATCCAGAACGTCATAGTCCGCAAGACCCGTTTCACGCACACTAAAAAAAGTGGGTATTCCGACAAAAGCAGAAGCACGATAAAGGCGAACTATTGGATCGTAGGGAGCCGCCTCAACAGCGCGATTCAGATTCGAAACGGACTTTCTGACGAGGTTAAGGCGCAACATTCGAGGCGTTCCAAGAGCTAGAAATTCTGCTGCCCCCTTAATTGGATAATCTCTTGCTTGCAGCCGATTCGCTGCCCCAAGACCTGCTCGAGCACGTTCTGGGAGTGCTAGGTCAGTTTTCAACGCGCTTTCAAATGAAGTAATCGCTGCTTTGGACCATGTTGGCTCAGAAGTCGAAAGAGCCAGATAGTAGGCAGCTTGACCCGCAACATAGTGGTCACCTCCCGGATTGCTCTCACGCGTCCAAATCTCACCATATTTGCGCACTTGAGAATCCCTCCAAGCTCCTTGTGCAGTTTTCTTATCGCTGATTTGGCCAATCGGGGTTGGATTTGTGGCAACTGGTAGTTTTGGTGGTCCGACACAGCCTGTGAGGAGAAGAAACGCAGCACAACAGAGCAAAATTTTGGTCATTTGAAAACAACAATTTAGATTGTGAAGAAGAAGGTCGCGATACACTTTGATAGGAAATTGTTAACTTTTGCGGCTCCGAAGTCCAGCCCGATTCGCTAAGTTGTTGACTCTCCATGTCTAACATCTCGGCGAAATCACCGCAAAAGTTACCAGGTGCCTATGAATTGTTAACTCTCGCGTTTTTCAATTAGAAAGCAGACGCATCTCAGACTATCTGGTCCGACCGCAATTGGCCGACAGCAGATGGAACAAAAAATCAGTGTTGGTGTTGAACTTCCAGACTAGACAGCATAGCCATATGACAAATCATTTCGGGAGAGCAAACTTCTGACACTACAAGTGTCAAACATACCTATAACTAAAGACAAAGAAAAACTTGTTAACTATCAAAGCTGACGTGCAATTCGCTTGGACATGTGTCAGGTTTGTCCTCATTGCTGCCGCGTAGTCGCGAAGTTTTCAATGATTGCAGTTCAAAAATTGCACCGCCGGAGTGTGCCCATTTCTGACGATTAGGCAATTCGAATCTTAATGATTTTCGCATTCATACACCGATTACTTAGTTGACTGATGCTGACGTAGTTATTTATCACTGCGATACACAAGTTAGGACCCTCTGCTGACATTGTGACCAAAAATCCGAAACGCTGTTTGACTCTAAAACGGACAGTGATACCGCTATTGAGCAGGAACCAATCAGAAACCCGTAGGAGAAGGCTAATTGAAACTGCTGAGGGCTTCGGCCGCAGCGGCAACATGTCGGTGAAACCAACGGATTTCTGGTTCATCACCGGTAGATGCACTTCGAAAGAGCGTCAGTTCCAGCGGAGGCACATCGAATGGCAAGTCGCGCTGCGCAAGTCGATAGACTTGTGCGGAGTCCCGTAACGCAACTGATGGGATGGAGAGAAGCATATCGGTCTGGGCTAAGACAGGGGGTGCCATGGTGAAATGTGTTAGCACTGCCCCGATCTGTCGTGTCAACCCGAGCGTTGCGATGGTCCGTTCTATGGGGCCGCCATTGGGTGCTAGTCCGCTTCCGATCTGCAAATGCGGGAAACGCGCCCACGCCTCCAGCGACCATGCTGCGAAAGCAGGATGATCTTTGCGCCCATAAACAACCCAAGTCCATGACCCAAGAACCGTTCCGCGAAACTCATCCGATCGTTTGAAGCTTGGCGCAATAAGAGCGTCGAAGCGTCCTTGTTTTAGATCGGACATCCCGTTCACTGGGAGCGCTGACACTTCCAGTTTAATGCCAGGGGCTTCTTCTCCCATCCGCTTAAGTAGCTTCGGGATCAAAGGCGAGAAGAAGTCTGGCGCGGCCAAGCGAAAGATCCGCGTTGATGTGGCTGAGTTAAAGGCCTCGGGTTCTGCGAGGGTTCTCCCGATGGCGCAAAGGACTGCGGGAAGTGTCTCGGCGAGAATCTCCGCCCTCGCCGTGGGCACCATACGTCGCCCATCACGCACTAGCAGTTCATTGTCAAATAGTGCTCGCAGACGTTTGAGCGCATGACTGACGGCTGATGAGGTTATGTTCAAACTCATAGCCGTCCGGCCAACGCTCTTCTCGCGCAACAAGACGTCGAGCACCACTAACAGGTTCAGGTCGATCTTAGATAAATTGGGTGTATTCATAGTGAATTACATTCACCTATTGTGAAAAGGTTTCATTTGAATCACTTTATTGGTTGCGCAAGAATGTTGCAAACCCAATTAGAGAGACCAACAAAATGCTAGACAAAACCAGTTACGCCATCTCGCTCGCCGCCACGTTGACTATCGGATCCACAGCGTTCGCGGAGACAAACCTAGACATTAAGTTCGCCGGAGCGCTCGAATTTGCCCAGGATGGCACGCTTTTCGTCGGTGACAATCACAACGGTGCGATCTTCGCGTTTGAAATTCCAGCCGATGCGCCAGAAAGCAACGTCGTACCCAGCACGATTGCCAATATTGATGCAAAGATCGGAGAATTGCTCGGCGTTGGCGCAGGAGCAATACAGATCAATGATGTCGCCGCACACCCGGTTTCAAACGACGTCTACATCTCGGTAACCCGGATCGGTAATCTCGTCTCTCAGCCCGCAATTGTGGCGGTCTCACAAGATCAAAGCCTCAGCCTGTTGGACCTCTCTTCACTTCAGTTTCAGAAGCAAGAGCTTAATGAATTCCCTGATGGTGAGATTACATTCAATGGCCGTCCCGGCGGTCCAATGGGGCAAGCAATGCCACGTGATGTCGCCAAAACCGCAGTGCCGCTGAATACACTGGCTATCATGGATATGGAGTATTATCAGGGGGAGCTCTTCGTAGCAGGCGTCGCCACCGACAATTTCCTCTCGTCCCTGCGCCGCATTTCATACCCGTTTGACGGCACACAAAGCGTTGCTAATGTCGAGATGTACCACATCGCCCACGACCAATATGAGAGCCGTGCGCCGATCCGGGCCATGTCTGTTCACGAAATTGATGGTGAGCCTCAACTGGTTGCAGCTTATACATGCAGCCCGATTGTCTTAGTCCCCCTATCCGATATCGAAGATGGCGCCAAGATCTCGGCTCATACGATCATGGACTATGGCAACGGCCAGCCACTCGATATGATCGCCTATAACCATCAAAGCCCATTTGGTGGCGAATCGCAGCCCACGCTTTTTGTCACCAGCAACAGCCGATCGCCGCAACTTATCCCCATCAGTGGACTGCAAGATGCGAAGGTTGTCACCCATAAAGACTTTCAACGAGGCCCTAAGCTGGACGATAATCCGCTCATGCCATTCGGACCTGTTGGCCAAACCGTCATGTTTGAAGGTGTGCCACTGCACATGGACTTGGTTGGCGGTGGTTTCTTTGTCTCTGTAAATCGCGATGCTTACACAGGTGACCTGAATTTAGATACCAACCCTGCATGGTTCCCGAACCGTATACACAACCTACTCGCAGAATTCGATTTCCCACAATATCAACCCGATACTTCGCGCCTCAAGTGATACCGGTCGATTCTGCTCTCAAGAGAATAGCCGCCAGAGTTCTGGCGGCCCTAACAATGGTTGGACCAGTTATATCTGCAGCTTATGAAGGTGACATCAGGGTGTCATCGCCTAAGCTTTCATCAGATCCAGTGGTTCTTCATCTCACTGACACAAGACTCGGTGCCATAGACCCAGCCGATCTGTTTCAGATCTTTATCGGTCCGGCTGATTCGTGCTGCGAAGGGCGTATCCCGATGACTGGTCACTACACGCGTACAGGCACCACCCTGTCTTTTTTACCCGCCTTTGGCTTCGAGCCGGAACAGAATTACATGGTCCGCGTCTCGGTGGGGCTGGTTGAGCCCACGCTGGTCCGATTCCGCATTGCCGCTGAGGGCTTAATTCGAACTGCTGCCGTGACCGATTTCTACCCAAGCGGAGAGACATTGCCGGAGAATACGCTGCGTTTCTACATTCATTTCTCGGTCCCAATGATGCCTCATGTCGCGTTCGACTACATTACGCTGAAGGACGCTTTGGATACGGATGACGACTCAGCATTTATGCAGTTCAAGCAGGAGCTTTGGAATGAAGACCGGACCCGTCTAACTGTTTTAATCGACCCCGGCCGCATCAAACGAAAGGTCGCAACAAATACAGAACGTGGTCCAGCGTTGCTTGCCGGGCGGAAATACACACTTTCTGTTGATGGCGGTTGGCCATCTGCCGATGGGCTTTCGGTGCTGCCTGCATTTGATAAGTCATTCCTCGTGTCTGATGCCCTTCGCTCACTCCCAGATACGCGCATGTGGACCGCCAATGCACCCTGTGCGGATACGCGAGATCCACTGACGATCAGCTTCGACCGTCCATTCGATCGTCATTCCTTGATTCGCGCGCTTCGCGTGGAAACTCAGACGATGCAGCGTATCGAAGGTGAGGTACAGATCACCGACGCGGAACACAGTTGGATCTTCACACCGCATAAGGCCTGGCCCCCCATCGACTTACAAGTTGTAACAGATCCATCACTTGAAGATGTCGCCGGCAACAATTTCCGCGATTTGCTTGACCACGTCGCAGGCTCACAGGAAGCCGATCCGTCACCAACAAACCTTCCAATTAGCATGAATGAATGCGCGCACTGAAACTGATCGGAAAGCCTCGCGAAACTGATGTTGGCTTTGATTTTCTAGTCGCTCCTGTGTGCGCGAAAATGACGATACAACTCTGAGCCGGGTGGAGCTAATTCAACCCATGATAGATGTGAGTCCTTCCCAACAGTTTGCTTTCTTTCTTAACGTTCTAAAACCAAAGCGAATATATTTTTTATAAACGGCAGCAACTAGCTGATACACGACTGACATCGGATACCGCATCTTGAGCACCCGACAGTCCGCTTCAAGCACTTAGCAGACCTACAGATAAATCAGCGTTGAATTACGGCTTTTGGCCGTTTACAGACAGTTACCACTGCGAGATACGGTGCTTCCTGCCTGATCCTTGAATGACTCTAAAGTGCCCTTTTCAGACGTTCGCGAATCACTCACATCTCGTTTGCAACCATGTCACGAATTTTTTCTGCTTTCTCAAAGTGATCTAGTTCGTGTGTCTTAATCCACCACGTAGCGGCATCCATAAGCTCTTTGGGATTGTCATTT
>JBGCEM010000151.1:0-3633 GCA_045106335.1 Paracoccaceae bacterium
GTGCACACTGTCTGCAGTTCCGGAAATCAACGGATGCCAGTCAAACAAAGATTTGCCGGTATGCAGCAATTTATAGGCGCATGTTTCGGGCATCCAATACAGATTATCGACCAGGTTTTCTGGACTAAGGACGATGCAATCGGGCACAAATTGATGGCGGTTTTCGTAATGGGCACAGCGACAGGTGGCATCATCCAACAACCGGCACGCCACACGGGTCAGCGCCACATGGCCGCTGTCTTCGTCCTCTAATTTGTTCAAACAGCACTTGCCGCAGCCATCACACAGCGCTTCCCATTCGGGTTTGCTCATCTTTGACAGGGATTTTCGTTCCCAAAAGCGGGGACTTAGTCCGGTGCGCGGGATTGGGTCGCTCATAGGGCGGCCAAAATTGCGCGGGCTTGCGCGCTGTCGGCATTCATTTGCGTGATCAGCGCGTCGAGACTGTCAAATTTAGCTTCGCCGCGCAGATGATCGACCAGGCCGATGGAAACAGGGGCGCCGTAAAGATCGCCGGAAAAGTCAAAGACAAAGGTTTCCAAGTTTGGCTGTTGCCCGTCAAACATGGGCCGCACCCCCAACGACGCCACGCCGTGATATTGCCCCTTGTGCGGGCCGTCCAAAACATCGACCAGCACCGCATACACGCCAAAGGCAGGCAGATGCAGACCCTCCAGCGCCATATTGGCCGTCGGATATCCCAAGGTGCGCCCGCGCTGCTCACCGCCGATCACGGGGCCTTCGATGCGGTGCCAATGGCCCAACATCGCCGCGGCATCGCGGGGGCGGGCATCCGTTAGGGCCCCCCGGATCGCAGTTGAGGACACAATGGTCTCTTGTTCTTCAAGCAAGGGCGCGATGGTCACGCCAAAGCCCAAGCGCGCGCCGAATTCTTGCAAATCGTGCGCCGTGCCCGCCCGTCCTTTGCCAAAACAAAAATCTGACCCCACAACCACATGGCGCAATCCCAGACCGTCAACAATCACGTCTTTGGCGAAGGCTTCAGGGGTCAATCCAGCCAGATTGGCATTGAAATTCAACTCATAAAGCCGTTTGACCCCAAGCTTTTGCAAACGGGACAGACGTGCGGCCGAACTCATCAGCCGAAAGGGCGGACTGGCGGGCGCAAAGTACTGCCGGGGATGGGGTTCAAACGTCATCACCCCCAAATGTGCATCGGGTGCGGCATCGGCGGCCATTTGGATCACAGTTTGGTGCCCAATATGAACGCCGTCAAAATTGCCGATCGCCGCGCTTGCGCCGCGGTCAATGGGTTCAACGAATTGGTAGTCTCGGATAATACGCATATGGGCTGAGTAGCGCCGCACGCAATGCGACGCAAGCCGAGCCCTGCTTCAAACGAGCATTCGTTTTAGCGCAGACGTCTGCTTTAGTCGAACTTGCGCGAGGGGGCCAAGACCGTTGCGTCACCGATCAGGACTTTTTTGCCGTCAATCGTACATTCGCAGTCCAGTTTCACCCGGCGTTTGGCGAATTCGATATCCGTAACTGTCACTTGCGCGCGCACCAAATCACCCGGACGCACCGGGGCCAGGAATTTCAGGTTTTGCGCCATATAGACCGTGCCATGCCCGGGCAATTGCTCGCCAATCACAGCCGAGATCAGCCCCGCCGTCAGCATCCCATGGGCGATACGGCCCTGAAAGATCGTGTCTTGGGCATAATCATCATCCAAATGGACCGGATTGTGGTCTGTCGAAATTTCGGCGAACATTTCGATGTCTCGGTCTGTCACGACCTTTTGCAGGTACCGGGACATGCCCATTTCCATGTCTTCGATGCAGATTGTGCCGCGGGGTAGGTTGTCCAACATCTTTCATGCTCCGGTAATAAAATACGTGCGAACCAAAGGCTCACGCAACTTTATTACTTTGCGCGCGCAGAAAAGCAAGAAAATTCCGACCGGAAATGCCTTGGAATGTCGTGAAGTCGTGTATTTTTTTCGGGGAGCCCGGCTTAACGCAGGTATCCGATTGTATACCGAGGCGAGATCGCTTCGCGCGTCAAATAAGCCTCAAGCGCGTCGGGCTCTGGCTGCGGGTCGGTTTTGGTATCTGCCGCGGCCAATCCGCCCGAGATAAACAGACAATCGATATCCTCGCCCACAGCGCCTGCAACATCTGTGATCGCGCCGTCGCCAATGGCAAGCATCTCGCTTTTGTCGATTTCCTGGCCAAGGGTGGCCAGGCGGCGATAGGCCAGATCATAGATCGGCGGGTGTGGTTTGCCGAAGTAATGTGCCACGCCGCCCATCTCTGTATAGAGTTTGGCCAAAGCGCCAGCGCACCATTCCCGCGTCTCGCCGCGATCAACCACGATATCTGGGTTGGCGCAGATCATTTTCAGACCTTTTTGTTTGGCCCATAGGAATTGCGCGCGCATCTCCTCGGGATCGGCGAGCGGATCGAAAGGGCCACAACACAGGATGCCTTCGGCGTCTTCAAGAGGAACACGGGTGATCTCGACAGGGTCTTTGATCACATCCAGCGGTTCAAAAAAGGTTTCGTCATGGGGTTGGCCGATAAACCACAGCTTTTGGCCGACCATGCCGCGAAACATGGCAGATCGTGCAGAATCCCCCGAAGTGGCGATGGTGTCCCAGCAGTCATCTGGGACGTTGAACTTGTGAAGTTGCGGGATAACCGCTTCACGCGAGCGGGGTGCATTGGTGACAAGGACCACAAGACCGCCCTTGGCACGATATTGCTGCAACGCGTTAACGGCGGCCGGAAAAGCCGTTTTGCCGTTGTGCACACAGCCCCACAGGTCGACCAGCAAAGCAGAATAACTGTCGGAAATCTCGGACAACTGTTCGATGATTTGGGTCATGGGGGCCTCTTGTTACGGTGTCTGCCAAAGCGCGTGTTTCGGTGCCACGTAAAGTACGCTATGGGCAATACCTTACGCGGTGACCGGTGGGTTGTGCGCGGGGGGTGGGCCTAGCGGCGGCGGTCGCGGCGCGAACTCATGGGTTGGAAGGCGACCCCGACATGGGCTTCGCAGTAAGGTTTGCCTTGTTGCACGGGCAAACCACAAAACCAAAAATCTTCCGTTGCGGGATCGCCGACGGGCCATTTACAGGTGCGCTCGGTCAGTTCCATCAAGTTCAAGCGCTTGGCCTTCTTTTCGACTTCGCTGACTTTGGCCAGGGCCTCGGGGCTGATTTCATTGGCCGACGGCTGGGGCGGCAAAGGTTGGCCAGCGGGGATGATCTGTTTGCGCGGCGGTGGGCTAGGCCGTGTTTCGGGCACATTGGGTGTTGGCGCTGCGGCGGCTGCCGGTGCTGCGGGCTTTGCCTTGGGTTTGGGCTTTGGATCTGCGGGCTTGGCGGCGGGTTGCTTGGCTTTGGTCTCGGTCTTTGCCGTCCCACCACCGCCCGAGCGATTGGACAATCCAAGCCGATGCACTTTTCCGATCACCGCATTGCGGGTCACGCCGCCCAGTTCTTTGGCGATCTGGCTGGCCGATTGCCCCTCGCCCCACATCTTTTTCAGCTTTTCAACGCGGTCATCAGTCCAAGACATTCAGGATTCCTTGTCAGCTTTCCAGCAGGGCACGCAGATATGCGTTGGCGCATCCTGTAAATCGCCCGGGCGTCCGGTGCAAGCCAAC
>JBGCEM010000152.1:0-18970 GCA_045106335.1 Paracoccaceae bacterium
GTCCTGCGTCACTTCGCGGTGCATGCTTTTGCCCCTATCGTTATCGCTTCGGCTGTGGGGACGGTGATCAACCGGCTGGAATATGGCGGGGTGACCGAATTCGCGCTGCCCGCAGCGTCGGAATTGGCGTTTTATGTAGAACTTCCGGCCTTCTTGATTTTGGGCTTGCTCAGCGGCGTCGTGGCAGTTGTGTTGATGCAAAGCATCTTTGTGGCGGAAACTTTGGGCAATCGTCTGCAAGATCAAACCGGTCTGCCGCGTTGGTTGCGCCCCGCAGTGGCCGGAGGCTTGTTGGGGCTGCTGGCGATCAACTTTCCGCATATAATTGGGGTTGGGTACGAAACCACTTCAGCTGCGCTGACCGGTGAATTGTTACTAAATGAAGCGATTGTGTTTGCAGCTTTGAAGACTGTCGCTGTCGCGATCACCATGGGCGGGCGTATGGGCGGGGGCGTGTTTTCGCCTTCGCTTATGATTGGCGCCTTAACAGGGCTGGGCTTTGGGTTGGTTGCCACGGGATTGCTGCCGCAATGGTCCGGCGCGCCCACCTTGTACGCTTTGGCAGGTATGGGGGCCGTCGCCGCAGCTGTCTTGGGGGCGCCAATTTCGACAACTTTGATTGTGTTTGAATTGACTGGGGATTGGCAAACGGGATTGGCCGTGATGGTGTCGGTATCCTTGTCCACAGCTTTGGCATCAAACTTGGTGCATCGCAGCTTCTTTTTGACGCAAATTGAACGGCGCGGTTTGCACTTAGCAGCCGGTCCGCAGGCCTATCTGTTGGCAATGTTTCGTGTGGCAAATGTGATGCGCAGTTCCGATGCGGCGGACACAGATGTCTGTTGGACTATGGTCCAAGACGGGATTTACGTCGATAGCAACGCCACCCTAGAAGTCGCCATGCCAATCTTCGATAGGGCAGGGGTGGCGTTCATTCCCGTAGTGACCTTAGCAGGCGAGGATACACCCCCCGAACTTTGCGGCGCGGTGTTCCATGTGGATGCGCTTAAAGCCTATAACAGGGCGTTGGCCGCGACTGCTGCCGAAGAGCATAGCTAACTTAAATTTTCTCAACTGTGATGCCGTCGCCTGTGTAAAAGGCAAGATGATCCTTAATCCGCTCAGCGGCTTGGGTGGGATCTACATAGCTCCAAACCGCATTTTCCAACGTCGTGGACTTGGTCACGACCGAAAAATACTGTGCCGCGCCCTTATGCGGACAGTGCGACGTCTTGTCTGTCTGATCCAAAAACGCCATGGCCACATCACTGCGCGGGAAGTAGATGACGGGCGCATAGCCGTCTTCTTCCAACTCTAAAGCGTTTTCACTTTCCCCCAACACGGCCCCACCTGCGCGGACGCTCCACTTGCCGGGCGCTTTCGTGATCAGAATGGAATGTGCCATGGCGTTTTGCCTCTTTGTTGGGACTGTCAGATGTTAAGACTTATGGTGTGTCACATTTTTTTGACATTTTACAAGGGTGCGCAGGCCTCTTTTAACCAAGCCAGTGCGCCCGACGTCACCCGCGGGCCAATTTTTTCCAAAACATCGCGATGATAGGTGTCCAACCATACCATGTCACAAGGAGTCAACATATCCTTTACGATCAAGCGTTTGTCGATCGGGGCAAAGGTCAGCGTCTGCCAATCCAGCATTTTACGATGGGCATCTGCGCCAACTAAGGGCGCAGCCTCTTGAACGACCAACAAGTTCTCAATGCGAATTCCAAAGGCGCCCTCACGGTAATATCCCGGCTCATTTGACAGGATCATACCTGGGGCCAAAGGCACATCGGACACCTTGGACAAGCGTTGCGGGCCCTCATGGACACTCAAATAAGCCCCAACGCCGTGCCCCAACCCATGATCAAAATCCTGACCCGCCAACCACAAAGGAAGACGCCCGATCATTTCAATATCTCGCCCCGCTAAGCCCTTAGGCCAGCGCAAACGCGACATCCCGATCATGCCTTGAAGCACGCGCGTAAAGCACATCGCGGCCTCTTCCGGTGGACTGCCGATCGCAATCGTGCGGGTGATGTCAGTGGTCCCATCTAGATATTGACCGCCACTGTCCAACACCAACAAATGACCGTCGTCTAACACAGCATCGGTCTCATGCGTCACACGGTAATGCATGATCGCGCCATTGGGCCCGGTCCCGGAAATCGTCTCGAATGAGATGTCTTGCAGCGCGTTGTCCTTACGTCGAAACCCTTCCAACTGCGATACCACCTGCGTCTCGCGCAAACTGCCCACAGGCTGTGCGTCCAACCAGGTCAAAAGTTCAACAATGGCCGCGCCATCCCGCAAATGCGCTTCGACCTGACCGGCAATTTCCGCCGCGTTTTTGCAAGCCTTCGGCAACGCACAAGGATCAGCCCCAAAGACCGGCGTCTCAATTTGGTCTGCAACACGCACAGGAATAGTTGCCTTGTCCACAAGAACTGGCCCCTCCAATCCGTTGACATAACTCAAGAATTCATCCGGTTTGTGGATAGAAACATCCTGCCCCAAATGCGTAATTACATCTTGGACTTTTGACGGCGGGATAAAAAGCGCAACAGCCCCGGTCACATGCAAAACCGCAAAGCATTGCACCACAGGATTGCGAGGAATATCAGCTCCGCGAATGTTCAAAAGCCAGCAAATACTGTCGGGCAAAGTTAAAACAGCTGCGATGTGCCCGGCGTCTTCCAAGGATTTGGCAAGCCGCGCGCGCTTGTCTCCATGTGTTTCGCCAGCAAACTCCAAGGGATGAACTTTCGCAGCTGCCATGGGTGGCTCCGGTTGGTCGGCCCAAATCGTATCGACCAGATTGTCACATGGCACCAACGCAATTCCACTGCCCTCTAAATCGGCAGTCAATTTTTCCAATTGCCCCGATGTATAGAGCCAGGCATCAAATCCAACCCGAGATCCACTTGGCAGTTTTTCCTTCAACCAACTGCCAGGTTGCGTTTCGGGCCAGGAAACCGGTGTAAAATGATCCAAGTCAACTTGTGATTTGACCTGTGTTCGATAGCGCCCATCAATAAACACACCGGCCTGTGCGGCTAACACAATGCAAAATCCAGCAGACCCTGTGAAACCCGTTAACCATGCCAACCGATCATCGCAGGGGGCAACATACTCACCCTGATGTGCATCCGCCCGGGGCACCAAAAACGCATCCAATTCACGCGCAGTCATTTCACCGCGCAACGCCAAAAGCCGCCCCGGCCCCTGCTCAGGTCGCGCCGTCACATCAAAGCTCTGAAACATGGCGTTTCCCTTCACTTAGCCAAAAAAAACCCCCGCCGGAGGCACACAATGTCACCAAAAACGACGCACTCAACTGGCGCGCTTCAAACCCATCACACGTGCCCGGGCACGAGGATCACTGTCAAACAATGCGGCCAATTGCTCTGTCATCGCGCCTGCCAGTTGCTCCACATCCGTAATAGTGACCGCACGATCGTAATAGCGCGTCACATCATGGCCAATGCCAATCGCCAACAATTCAATCGCACGACGCTTTTCGACCATTGCAATGACGTCCCGCAGGTGTTTTTCAAGGTAATTCGCAGGGTTAACGGACAATGTACTGTCGTCGACGGGTGCGCCATCCGAAATCACCATCAAGATCTTGCGCGCTTCTGGACGGGCCAACATACGTCGGTGCGCCCACTCCAAAGCCTCGCCGTCAATATTCTCTTTAAGCAAGCCTTCTTTCATCATCAAACCAAGATTGGGCCGCGCGCGCCGCCATGGCGCATCGGCGCCTTTATAGATGATGTGTCGCAGGTCGTTCAGACGCCCCGGTTGTTGCGGGCGGCCTTCGTTCAACCATTTTTCTCGCGCTTGCCCGCCTTTCCAGGCTCGGGTCGTAAAGCCCAAGATTTCGACCTTTACATTGCACCGTTCCAAAGTTCTGGCCAAAACATCAGCACAAATCGCGGCAATTGAAATAGGACGTCCACGCATGGATCCAGAATTGTCCAACAGAAGCGTCACAACCGTGTCGCGAAATTCTGTGTCTTTTTCGATCTTAAAAGACAGCGGTGTCGTCGGATTAGCCACCACGCGTGCCAGGCGCCCCGCGTCCAACATGCCCTCTTCAAGATCAAATTCCCAAGATCGGTTCTGTTGCGCTTGCAAACGTCTTTGCAGCTTGTTGGCCAAGCGCGACACCGCCCCTTTCAAGGGCTCTAATTGCTGATCCAAGTATGCGCGCAGGCGCTCTAATTCAATCGGTTCAGCCAGTTCTTCGGCAGTGATTTCTTCGTCCTCATCTCCAGAATAGACCTGATAATCTGGATCGGCATCGGACACAGGTTGCGGGGCCGGGGGTTCTAAAGGCGCTTCGCCTTCGGGCAATTCTGCTTCTTCGCCCATCTCTTGATCGGCCATATCATCCATGGACACTTGGGCTTGTGCCGCGTCTTGCTGCTCTTCCTGAGACTGCTCTGGCGTGCCTTCGCTGTCTTCTTCGCCGTCGCTGTCTTGTCCTTGGTTGTCCGGATCGTCCTGTTCTTCGCCGTCTTCTTGCGCATCTTCCGTGCTGTCTTCGTCCAGCTGATCAGGGTCGTCACCCAGTTGATCACCGTAGCCCAGGTCTGTGATAATGCGCCGCGCAAATTTTGCAAAAGCAGCCTGATCATCCAGCATGTCTGCGACGTCTTCCAACGTGCCACCAGCTTGTTCTTCGATAAATGGTTGCCACAGTTCCATAACGTTTTGGGCGCCCGATGGTAAAGCGCGCCCTGTTGCGAGGTGACGGATCAGGTATCCTGCGGCGACAGATAAGGGCGCCTCGGCGGGTTCTTTGCATTGATCATACCCGCGGCGCATGGCGTCATGGCCGATTTTTGCGTCGATATTTCCGGCCGTACCGGGCATATCGCGCGCACCGACGGCTTCGCAGCGGGCCGTTTCCATGGCTTCGTATAATTCACGCGCCATATCGCCCTGTGGCACGTATCGCGCATGGGTCTGTCCGTTATGATATCGCCGATTTAGCGCCAAAGCGTCCGCAGTGCCGCGTGCCAATAGCACTTCTTCACGGGTCATGCGCCGAGACACTTGCGGTAGGCGCATCGCATCGCCGCTGAGACCCGGGGGGTCTACGGTAAACGTAACGTTCAACTCAGGGTCATTCGCCATGACCTTTGAGGCCTCGGCCAATGCCTTTTTAAACGGATCAGCCGGATTGTCAGACGGTTTGGACATGTTTGACTCACTGGAATAGCTTTGCCAGCATACCTAGTGCGTTGACCTCACAGATGCCAGTGACTTTCGCAGTTCACGCGGGTCTTACAACACCAAGCCTTAAACCTGCTGCATGAGTTATTCCAAGTGTCCCAAGACTGCATGGCGCGGTTCCGCATGTGTACAGTTTAAAGCACAGCCCTTCATAGCATTTCGAGATTACTCTGAGCCATAGCACACGCTTCCTCGCGTTCGTTCAAAGGGAGCGGCCGCAAGCAAGTGAGATTAGCTTTACTCGAAATGCATGAGATAAAAAGTTTTGATGCCAGTGTTGCCTATAGCAAGAGGCTATCGCATTCCGCCAATAACGCATTAATCCGGCGATCGGCCTGTTGTGCATGACGTAGGCTAAACGTGTGAAGTCGGATCGATAGCAGATCAAGCAAAGCAGATCGTGACTGTCGATACCACCCTAGGGCTGGTTGTGCTTGCAAAGCTGAGGGTTCCACGGCTTCGACCAACGCGTGCATGTGCGATTTTCTTAGCGCAATTTGTGTCGCGATCACTGGATTAGTTTCCGCAAGTGCAGAAAAAGCATCGTAGCGTGCAGAGCATATTACAAACTGTTTGAGTGGAGACGCCGCCGTTTTAGCGGGAAAGGCAGTTGCGCCCCACACAACCAACAGAGCAAAAAAGACATGTGTCGCTTGACGTACCATGATAGACACCACAACCTGTAATTCCGTTGTCGCAAAGGTGTCATGTCGGCGTTAAAATGCCTTTGATGCAGCGCACCTTGCTGCATCAGTCGAACCCTTAAGTTCCTAGAATTCGATTAAAACTGTGGACCAGGCGGGTGGCGCCGCTGGGATTTGTATCACCCCAAGCTCATTGAGGCCGCGCTTTCGGGCAGCTCTTCATCGAACAAACGTTGATAGAATTCGGCAACAGTTTGGCGTTCAAGCTCGTCACATTTATTTAGGAATGTGAGCCGGAAAGCATAGCCAACATCCCGGAAAATCTCGGAATTTTGCGCCCAAGCAATCACTGTGCGCGGGCTCATGACCGTGGACAAGTCTCCGTTCATAAAGGCCGTTCGTGTCAAGTCTGCGACAGTCACCATTTGCTTGACCTGCTTGCGCCCTTCAGTGGTGTTGAAATTGGGCGCTTTGCTTAGAATAATGGCTGTTTCGGCGTCAATCGACAGATAGTTTAGCGTGGCAACAAGGCTCCAACGGTCCATCTGACCCTGGTTGATCTGCTGTGTGCCGTGGTACAGACCGGTTGTGTCGCCCAACCCCACTGTGTTCGCTGTCGCGAAAAGACGGAAATAGGGGTGCGGCGTGATCACTTCGTTTTGATCGAGCAGCGTTAACTTGCCGTCAACTTCTAAAACGCGCTGGATCACAAACATCACGTCTGCACGCCCGGCATCGTATTCATCGAACACAATCGCGCAGGGGTTGCGTAGGGCCCAAGGAAGAATACCCTCTTGAAAATCAGTGACTTGCTTACCATCTTTCAACTTGATCGCGTCTTTACCGATCAAATCAATCCGCGAAATGTGGCTATCAAGATTCACCCGCACTGCAGGCCAATTCAAACGGCTGGCGACTTGTTCGATATGGGTGGATTTGCCCGTACCGTGATAGCCTTGGATCATCACGCGGCGGTTGTGTTCGAACCCAGCTAAGATGGCCAGGGTTGTGTCGGGGTCAAACTTATAGGTCGAGTCGCGCTCTGGCACACGGTCCGAACGATCAGCGAAGCCATGCACTTTCATATCAGAATCAATGCCAAAGACGTCGCGCACAGAAATTTCTGTGGTTGGTTTCGCGCTGATTTCGATAGGCCCGTCTGCCATGGTTTTGCCCCTTATTTCTGCAATGTCGGCGCCAAAATGCTGCGCGCTTCCTCGTGCAACATATTCCCTAAGCGCGCAAGGGCAACTGCTGCCTTTCCTGCAGACAATTGATCACGCGCTGTGCGAAATCTATTTTTACATTTTTCGGGGGCGGTTTGGCCAAATTGACCATGCCACAAACTGCAGCATGGTCTGTTTTTTTAAGTATTCGCAGGCGTGCCAGGCTTAATAGTGGTGGAGCTGGTGGTAATATTCAGCGAGCCATAGCGGTTCAGCGTGTCTTCCAAAGCATCGATGGTGACCGGCTTTGCCAGAACACCGCGCATCCCATACCGCGCGATATAATCTTCGTCGTGGTAGGTTTCATCGGCTGTCAACGCGATGATTGGGATGTTGCGGGGGGGATCGATTTCACTGTCTTTGATCCAAGTGCTTGCATCCACACCGGACAAAGCTGGCATGTGGATGTCCATTAACACCATACTATATTCCGCAGGATCATTAACCAGTTTTGCCAGACATTCGCCCGCGGACGCCACAAGTGTGTGGTCGACCGACAGCCGAGACAGATAGTCTGACACGATCATGCGTGTTTCTGCGTCGTCATCAACAATCAGGACTTTTTGTGCCATTTTAGCTAACCCTTTTGTTTGGGAGGTTGGGTCGTACTAAAAATGGGTAGACACTTTTTGCGGGAAAAGCGAGCACTGATTTCGCGAGTTTCAAAAAAATGCCTGAATTATTAGGAGGTTACAGCCTGAGGGAGAGCATCCCGCAAAGCTGCACAACTCTAGGTATTAACTTTTTCGCAAGTTACTGAGTATTCCAGCAGCGCGACAAGGTCGGGCAAATTAACCGGTTTTCGCAAAACGAAATCGATTCGCGGCGACAAAGTGACACTTTCCCCATTGGGAAAGGCGCCCGAGCCAGTGATCAAAACCACGATAGCTTTCGTGCCCATAACAGCCAGATAATCCACAAGTGGCAGCGTTTGGCCGTCTTTGACGTGAAGATCCAGCAAGATCACATCGAAATCATGGGTCTTCATTAAATAACTGGCGTCTGCAACAGAGTCTGCCTCAAGGCAGCTATGCCCTAAGTCCTGCAGCGACAGGACCAACTCCATACGGATTAACACTTCATCTTCGACAATTAAGCACTTCACCACACGCACCTTGTTCGGGTGAAGGCTCAATTTCCCAAAGCCTTCACAGATTTATGGCCTGCAATATGTCTGATAAAGTTTTAGGATGGGCTTCTGCGGCGCACGTATCTGGGCAAAATCTTTAACGAATTCGTTAATCCTTAAAGCTGCGGCTGTCTTTGATTTGATCCCAGGCCCAGACGACTTCTTGCAGCTGTTCTTCCTGCGAGCGATCGCCCCCGTTCATATCAGGGTGCAACACTTTGATCAGGGCTTTGTACGCCTTGCGGATTTCCTTTTTGGTCATATCTGACTTGGCTTCCAGAATATCGACGGCGCGCTGCTCTGTGGCGGGTAATTTCCGGCCCGTAGATGTGCCACTGCGCCCCGGATTGCGGGTGCTGTTGGCGCCAAGTACTTGGTGGGGGTCCTCGATGCCCAGACGGGCCCAGGCGCGTGCCTCGGGATCGCTTGCGGGTTTGGTTTCTCGCTCCCATACTTTGTCGGACGAGCGCTGTGCGTTCATTTCTGCTTCGGTTTTGCCGTCGAAGAAATTCCACTTCAAATTATACTCGCGCACGTGTTGCTGGCAGAACCAATAATAATCATCCAGCACGTCCGGTGCTTTGGGCGCGCGGAACTTTCCGGCCTCTTCGCAACCATCGTGATGACACACGCGCTGAGACGTCTCGGACGCACCAGACATGCCGCGCCGACCGCGGGGATTTTTCTTTTTGGACGTGGATACAGACATATCAAATCCAAAGGGATCGTCTTTGCGCATGATGGAACACCTTTTCGACTCGGACGCCAGAGTTTAAGCCTTTGGTGGACGGAGTGAAGAGGAAAGCAGTGAAAAAAGTGTCAGTACGCGAAGAAATAGAAGCAAGAATCCACCAAGCCTTTGATGTATCAGAATTATTTGTTGAGGATGACAGTGAGTCGCATCGCGGCCATGCGGGCTTCCAAGACGGCGGAGAAAGCCATTTCAACGTGCGTCTCCGTTCAAAGGATTTTGAGGGCCAATCACGCATCGCACGCCACCGCGCTGTCCATGCCGCGTTGGGCAAGGACTTGGTGGGGCGCATTCATGCATTGGCCTTGGATTTAGCCGTCTGAGCCATCCGAGCCGCGTGGGTCCGCGCGGCTTCCTTTGATGGATTTGAAGCTTGGCGGGCTGTCGGGGGTCACAGGAGGCGCGCTGGGGGTTGGTTCTGCAGGTGCGGGGGCTGCGGCTTCGGTGCGTGCCCAGCGTTCGCGCGCGGTCGTCTCTTCAGCAGCCGTGTTGGGCGCGGGTGTGATGGGTGTTGGCGACACCTCTTCTTTGACCTCGGCCACCTGTGCTGCAAGTTCATTGCCAAGGCTTTCGGACAAAATGGGGCGTTGAAATACCAAGACATGCCGCCAGTTGGTCGCCGAGCCTGTCAACCCAGATCGTTCCAGCGATGGCAGTGTGTCAGCGCGCAGATACATCCAGCCCTCGCGCCCCAATTCGTTCATAAGATCTTGTAACACCAATGCAAAACGGTCTTCAGGCGCTTTCACACCTTTGACCTTGGTCCCTTTGGACGGGGCTGGCACCACCTTGTATTCATACTGCGTCATCGTCGCGCTCACCTTACAATCCGTCTAAGTCGCGCAGGTTTAACACCCCATACCGGTCGCGCCAAGAGGACGGTATTAGCCTTTACGCTGTATACCAATGCGACGCCCCGCCCGTTCGGGTCTTGGCAAAGCTGTGTGCTGTTCATGTAACGTTTTTAGCGCGCTCAGTGCGGCCTCGCCCATCGGTGCAACCCGAGGCCCGGACAGATCAATGTGCAATCCCAACCCTTCGCCCGTAGCCGAAAGCCACCCATCTTCGTGATAGAGTTCTTGGAAAAAATGAAAGCGTTTTTCATCGAAATCCAGCAGTTGCGAGGTCACATAGACCTGTGCACCTTCATGCAATTCGCGCAAATAGCAGACATGAAATTCCGCCGAAAAGGTCGAATGCCCGGTGCGCCGCACATAGTCCGGTCCAAAGCCGAACTGGGCAAACAGCTCGTCTGCGCCGCGATCAAACAGCACATTGTAATACGCCATGTTAAGATGGCCGTTGAAGTCGATCCAGTCAGACTGAACCGTCAACAGGGACGAGCGATGCGGCGCGGCGTCAGACATGCGTGTCAACTGCGTGCAATATGAGTGTCAAGCAAGCGTGCATCACTTTAGCTTTTGCGCAACGATCTGATTGACCGCCTTGGGATTGGCCTTACCGCCCGTTGCTTTCATCACCTGGCCCACAAACCAGCCCGCAAGTTTTGGGTTTTCGCGCGCCTTTTCGACCTGCGCCGGATTGTCAGCGATGATTTGATCCACCGCCGCCTCAATCGCGCCGGTATCTGTGACCTGTTTCATGCCTTCAGTTTCGACAATCTCGCCTGGGTCGCGCCCGGTCGTATAGCAGATTTCGAACACATCCTTAGCGATCTTGCCCGAAATCGCGTCAGAGGTGATCAAGTCAATAATCCCACCCAATTGCGCAGGCGACACAGGGCTGTCCTCAATCTGGCGGTCATCGTCTTTTTTCAAACGGCCAAACAGCTCATTGATCACCCAGTTCGCGGACAGCTTGCCATCCCGGCCCTGTGCCACGGCTTCAAAATAGGCGGCCGAGGTCACATCTGCTGTCAAAACAGACGCATCATAATCAGCCAGGCCGAAATCAGACATGAACCGGGTTTTCTTGGCATCCGGTAGTTCGGGCAAGGCAGCTGCGATGTCATCCACCCAAGCTTGCTCGATTTCTAACGGCAACAGATCGGGGTCGGGGAAATAGCGGTAATCATGCGCCTCTTCTTTCGAGCGCATGGACCGAGTTTCACCCTTATCTGGATCATAGAGCCGCGTTTCCTGATCCACGCTGCCGCCCCCTTCGACGATTTTGATCTGGCGGTTGGCCTCGACCATGATCGCTTGTTGGATAAAGCGCATTGAGTTCATGTTTTTGATTTCGCAGCGTGTGCCCAGATGGGAAAAATCCTGCGTTTCCATGTATTTTTCATACTGGCCAGGGCTACAGATCGACACGTTCACATCCGCGCGCAAGTTGCCGTTTTGCATATTGCCATCGCAGGTGCCCAAATACAGCATGATTTGCCGCAACTTGACGATATAGGCCGCAGCCTCTTCGGGCGAGCGGATATCCGGGCGCGACACGATTTCCATCAGCGCCACACCCGTGCGGTTGAGATCGACGAAGGACATGTTCGGATCCATGTCGTGGATTGATTTTCCCGCATCCTGTTCCAGATGGATCCGTTCAATGCGGACAGTGCGCGCCAGCCCGTTGCCCAGTTCGACCAGCACTTCGCCTTCACCCACGATAGGGTGATAGAGTTGGCTGATCTGATAGCCTTGGGGCAGGTCGGGGTAGAAGTAATTTTTACGATCAAAGGCGGAATTCAGATGGATTTCGGCCTTCAGTCCCAACCCCGTGCGCACAGCTTGGGCGACACATGCCTCATTAATCACCGGCAGCATTCCGGGCATGCCCGCATCCACAAAGGCGACATTTGAATTGGGTTCCGCACCGAATTTTGTCGAGGCCCCGGAAAACAGTTTGGCCCGGGTCGAAACTTGGGCGTGGACCTCCATCCCAATCACAAGTTCCCAATCCTGTTTGGCCCCGGCGATGATTTTCGGTTTTGGGGTCTCGTAGGTCAGATCAAGCATGCGGGTCTCCGGTCTGCGGGGTTTGCAGGCGTGATAGTTCAGCGCGGCAAGCGGGGCAAGGGGCGCGCAGCTTTGGGGTGGGTCGCCAGCAGATGTGACACTTTGGCGATTTGCGGTGCAAGCTGGATCGCGGGCATGGTCTTGCCATGGCACCTATTACCCAATCCGACGCCCCGCCCGCCAGCTTGATCGGGGACTTTGCGCAGGCTGAGGCGCATTACACGGATGCGTTTTATGTGGATGTCAGCGCTGAAGTCGATTTGGCGCACTATGTTTATGGCTTTTACAGCACGCCTTTGTTTCGCGCTGAACGGTTTATTCTGAAATTGGCCGCGCGCGCGCCGTCCTCGGATGCAGATCTGGCGGCGTTGGCGCAAGGCGCAGGGAATCGCTTTGCAGTGTGGACTGTCGAGGCGCGCCGTGCGGATGAGATTTTGCTGGGCGATGCCAGTGGGCGCACGAAGTCCTGGCTTTGGGCTGAGGCCCGCGATGGGGCGACGCGGCTGTGGTTTGGATCTGTCGTTGTGCCCGTCATGCAGCGGGGGCGATTGGTGCAAGGTCCGGTATTTGATACGCTACTGGGTGTGCATAAGCTCTATTCGCGGCTGTTGCTGGGCAGTGCAGTTGGTAAAATGACGGCGGTTGGGTTTGTCAGTCCGCTTTAGGCGGGTTCATAGCATTACGAAATGATGTCGCCGCACGGTTAATTCAAACGCGGCAAGGGCAGGTTCGAACACTTTGGCTGGCGGTGTTGCCTCGGCTGGCATGCGCAGTTTCTTGCCTGATTTCAGGATGATGGCCGCGCGAATAGACAGATCGAGGCGTGTGACCATTCGAATGTGATCAATCTCGTGTAGCGCGATTTCTGCAGTATGATGGCCAGAATGCCACTTCAATTTCATCGGGTCCAGCTCACAGCCCGCAGACGCTCCTGACCAGATCTCCCACAGGGCGGGCAGGGTGAAAAGAGCCAGAAGCGCGATGATCCATGCGGCGGCTTGGAACCAAAACAGACCCGCCCCGCAAACCGCCCAGGTCAACGCGATGGCGATCAAAGTGGCGCGGCTGCGCGCGGGGCGTGTGAAGGTAAAGGCCGCCTTAGCGACCACCCGTGACCTCAATCGCAGAGCCAGTCATGTAAGACGCATCGTCCGACAGCAAAAACAGGATCGGCTTGGCGACTTCGTCCGCCGAGGCCGGGCGCTGCATTGGTACCATATGGGCTAAGCGCTGTGCCCGTCCGGGCTCGCCGCCCTTGGCATGGATTTCCGTGTCGATCAGACCGGGGCGCACGCTCATGACGCGAATGCCGCTTGGGGCCAATTCATCGCTTAGGCCTTTGGTGAAGGTATCAATCGCGGCTTTGGAGGCGGCATAATCCACATATTGGTTGGCCGAGCCCAAGCGCGCTGCCGCCGAGGACACATTCACGATCACGCCGGGCCCGTCCATCTTGGCGGCGGCGTCTCGGGCCACCATCATCGCGCCTATCACGTTCACATCGAACATTCTGCGCAGTCGGGCATGGTCATAGTCGGCGACTTTTGACGAAGCTGCCACGATCCCGGCATTGTTGATGCAGGCATCCAAACGTGGGATGTGTGCGAACATCTGCGCGACCGCTCCTGGGTCGGCGACGTCTGCTTGCAGCAAGGTAACTTCGGCGCCCAATGCTTCGCAATCGGCTTTGACAGCCTCGGCACCATCTGTGTCGCTGCGGTAGTTCAAAAACAAGTCATGGTCAGCGGCGGCCAGACGGGCGCAAGCGGCCCCAATACCTGCCGAAGCGCCAGTGATCAAAACGGATTTGCGTGTCATGCGGGTGTCCTTTGTGTCAGCTCAAGCGTCCAGGATGCGCGTGACCATTTCAGTTGTGTCGCGGCTTAAATTCGGCGTCGCTGCAATCCGCTGTAAAGCGGCGCGCATCATGTCTTGGCGCTTTGTGTCATAGCGCCGCCACGTTTGAAACGCCGAACACATACGGGCAGTGGTTTGCGGGTTCAGCGGATCGAGCTTGATCAACCAATCGGCCAGTACCCCATAAGCCATCCCACTTTCGTGATGAAACCCCGCATGTGACATGGCCATAGCCCCCAACACAGAGCGAAACCGATTTGGGTTCTTGAAGTTAAACAGCGGGTGCTTGCTGAGGGTGTCTGCGACCTGACTTGTGTCATCGGGGACGGCCTCAGCCACCTGCAAGGCGAACCATTTGTCCATCACCAAACGGTCATCGCCCCATTGTTCGGCAAAAGACTGTAAGGCCTCGGTGCCACGCCCGGCGCGGATCAAACACGCCAAAGCCGACAATTGCTGTGTCATGTTGTTGGCGTTTTCAAACTGTGTTTGCGCAGCGGTCCCGTCATCCCGGCGGGTCAGAAGCGATAAGATTGCGTTACCCAAATCCCGCTTGCCAGTCTGTTCGGCATCCGGGGCGTAGTCCGCATCAATTTGATGGGCATGATAAAGGTCTGTTAGGTCTTCGGCCAAATGATCCGCAATCGCGTCCTTAAGCCCATGCACAGCGTCATAAATCGCTTGCGGATCCGGGGTGGTGGCGCGCTCATGCAGAGCACTGGCCAGCTCGGATTGGCTGGGCAGGCCCAACATTAACGCGCGATATGCAGGATCCAATGTGTTGTCGCGCACCACGTGCCCAAGCCCATCCAAATAGGTCTGATCCGGGGTCGCGCCGTGCTGGATCGCGGCCATCAATGAGGCTTTGGCCAAACTGCGCGCAGCTTCCCAGCGGGCGAACGGATCTGTGTCATAGGCCAAAAGATGCGCGTTATTTGGGGTGTAATCCAGCATCACGGGCGCAGAAAACCCGCGCAAGGGCGATAAAACCGGGGCCTCTTCTGTTGGGGGAATTGGAAAGTCAAACGTCTGTTCAACTTCGGTGAGTTCAACAATTTGGGTCGGCATTAAGTCCCGACCTGTGGCTGTCAGCAATCCCATTGCAAACGGAATAACCTGTGGCTGGGGGTCGGGTGTGCGCGCCGAAGGTTTGAGGGATTGACGCAACGTGAGATGGTACATGCCGGGGCTGTGCTTTTCGGTGATTTCGACAGTTGGCGTGCCCGCCTGCGAATACCACCGCTGGAACTGTGATAGGTCGCGCCCCGTGGTGTCTTCGAATACTTTTAGCCAGTCTTCAATCGTGCAGGCCTGTCCGTCATGGCGATCGAAATATAGACTGACCGCCTGTTGATAGGCCGCTTCACCCACAAGCGTTTTCAACATGCCGATCACTTCGGCACCTTTTTCATAAACAGTCGCCGTGTAGAAATTGTTGATTTCGGAAAAACTTTCGGGCCGCACAGGGTGGGCCAGGGGGCCTTGGTCTTCGGGAAATTGTCGTCCCCTCAAGTCAATTACATCCGAGATCCGCTTGACCGGTGCTGACCGCATATCCGACGTGAATTCTGCATCGCGAAATACCGTCAAACCCTCTTTCAGACACAGCTGAAACCAATCGCGGCAGGTGATGCGATTGCCGGTCCAGTTGTGGAAATATTCATGGGCGATGATCGCCTCGATCCGTTCGAAATTCCCATCTGTCGAGGTCTCACTTGAAGCCAAAACGGCGGAAGAGTTGAAGATATTCAATCCCTTATTTTCCATCGCCCCCATGTTGAAATCATCCACAGCCACGATGTTAAAGACATCCAGGTCATATTCGCGCCCATACACCTCTTCGTCCCAGCGCATGGATTTGATCAAGGCTTCCAGAGCAAAATGCGTCTTAGGCTCATCCCCGGGACGCACCCAAATGTTAAGATCCACGTCCCGGCCTGACATGGTTTTAAACGTTCCAGCGGTCGCGCGCAGATCGCCTGCCACAAGGGCGAACAGATAGGCGGGCTTGGGCCAGGGATCGTGCCATTCGGCAATACCCGTTTCGGCAGCGCCAGGATTGCCATTGGACAACAGCACCGGCAAATCGCCCTCAATGCGCACAGTAAAGACGGACATCACATCGGGGCGGTCGGGGTAATAGGTGATCTTGCGAAAGCCCTCGGCCTCACATTGGGTGCAATACATGCCGTTCGACATATAAAGCCCCTCAAGGGCTGTGTTGTTTTCGGGATCAATTTCCACATCCGCTTCGAACAGAAATGGTGCGTCCGGGACGGTGATGGTCATGCCCTCGGGGGTGATATCAGGTGTGATCGGGACCCCGTCGATCATCGCACTGTGCAGGGTCAGATTTTCCCCATGCAGAAACATCGCCCCGTGCGTTCCCGGCTTTGGAGAAAACGCAATTTTCGACACAACCCGCGTGGCATGCGCAACCAGTTTAAACGTCAGATGCACATTGTCCACATCCCAACCAAAGGGTGTGTAGTCCTTAAGATAGATCGTCTGAGGGGCCGCGTCGCGCATGCTAAATCTCCGGTCGGGGGGCGCCGAGTGGCGCGGAATATGTGACAAATTGTGAGGCTTAGCCTGCGGCTTTCAGCTCAAGCCGACGGCGGTGCAGCACAGGTTCGGTGTAACCCGAGGGTTGCACGCGGCCTTCAAACACCAAATCACACGCCGCTTTAAACGCAATGCCGTCAAAATCAGGTGCCATAGGTTTATAGGCAGGATCCGAGGCGTTCTGTTGATCCACAACGGCAGCCATTTTCTGCATCGCGGCCATCACAGAATTTTGGCTAACGACATCGTGGTGCAGCCAATTGGCGATATGTTGTGACGAAATGCGGCATGTGGCGCGGTCTTCCATCAAGGCGACATTGTGAATGTCGGGCACTTTGGAACAGCCCACCCCTTGATCAATCCAACGCACCACGTAGCCCAAAATGCCCTGGGCATTGTTTTCGACCTCCAACTTGATCTGTGCTGGTGTCCAATTCTGATATTGTGCAATCGGTATGTCCAGCAGCATGTCAATCTGCGCGCGACGCCCACCGGCGGCCAGTTTGTCCTGAACGGCGTGCACATTGATCTGGTGATAATGAAGCGCATGCAAGGTCGCAGCGGTCGGCGAAGGCACCCACGCACAGGACGCCCCGGCTTTGGGGTGTTCAATCTTTTGTTCAAGCATCGCGCTCATGGCATCGGGGGCGGCCCACATACCTTTGCCGATCTGCGCACGTCCTTTCAGACCACATTCTAGACCGATATCGACATTCAGGTTTTCATATGCGCCGATCCAGGTTTTGCGTTTGATGAAATCTTTGCGCGAAAACGGCCCGGCCTCCATTGAGGTGTGAATCTCATCGCCTGTGCGGTCTAAGAAGCCTGTATTGATGAACGCAACGCGATGTTGGGCGGCGCGAATACAGGCTTTTAGGTTCGCACTGGTGCGGCGCTCTTCGTCCATCACACCCATTTTTACTGTGTTACGCGCCAGGCCCAGCACGTCTTCTACATGGCTGAAAATCTCATCTGCAAAGGCGACCTCGTCGGGCCCGTGCATTTTGGGCTTCACCACATAGACCGAGCCGCGCACCGAATTTCCGCCATCGCGGGCAAAGTCGTGACACGCGATCAACACGGTCATCATTGCGTCGATCATGCCCTCAGGGGCTTCATTGCCGTCGCGGTCTAGCACTGCCGGGTTGGTCATTAAATGGCCCACATTGCGCACCAGCAACAGCGCGCGACCTTTGATCACCAAATCCTTGCCATCTGGGGTTTGGAATGTGCGATCAGGCGAAAGTTCGCGCGTCATCTGCGCGCCGCCTTTTTGGAAACTGGCTTGCAGATCGCCGCGCATCAGGCCCAACCAATTGGCATAGGCCTGCACCTTGTCCGCTCCGTCCACACAGGCCACGGAATCTTCGCAATCCATGATCGCAGAGACGGCGGATTCCATCACAACATCAGCCAGTCCCGCCTGATCCCGCGCGCCGATGGGATGGGTGCGATCAAATACAAGTTCGACATGCAAGCCATTGTTTTTAAGAAGAACAGATGTTGGGGACTTGCGATGGCCACGGTAACCGACGAATTTGGACGGATCCGCCAGGGGCATGTCATCCACCAACAAAGCCGTGCCTTCCACATGATAGCGCCGCGCGTCTGCGTGGGACGTGCCCTCTACGGGAAATGCCTCATCCAGAAAGACCCGCGCACGCGCCACAACCCGTGCGCCGCGTCCGCGATCATATCCTGGTGTCTTGGGCGCTGGGCCCATGACATCGGTGCCGTAAAACGCGTCATATAAGCTGCCCCAACGGGCATTGGCCGCATTCAGCGCAAAGCGCGCATTGGTGATCGGCACAACCAGTTGCGCACCGGGGGTCGAGGCGATCTCGGGATCGACATTTGCGGTCTCGATCTCAAAATCCGGGCCTTCCGGCACCAGATAACCGATCTCCTGCAGAAAGGATGTATACGCCGCAGCATCATGGCCCAGTGGGCGATTGGTGACGTGCCAGGCGTCAATCTTGGCCTGCATCTGAACCCGCGCATCCAAGAGGGTGCGGTTCTTTGGCCCCAAATCGTGCACAAGCGCCGAAAAACCAGCCCAGAAGTCCGCAGTCGCAACGCCCGTACCGGGCAGTGCTTGGGTCTCGACGAATTCGGCAAGCGTGTCCGCCACCTGCAGGTCTGCGCGTTCTACATATGTCGACATGGCGATACTCTCCTGACATTAAATATGAGTCGATGAGAGGATTAGAGAAAAAGTTTCCTATCGTAAACATCATTGGTCATATTATTTTACCAAATCCGCCGACAGCCGCAAAACACCTAGCGTTTTGCCTCTCTGCGGCACCGTTCCGAACAGTATTTGACCTCTTCCCAGACCTTTTCCCACTTTTTGCGCCACGTGAACGGGCGCTGGCAGGTGGGACAGGTCTTTTGGGGCAACTCACTTTTCTTGCGCATCCGGGGCATCAGAAATCAAATCCCATCTGGCGCGTGTCCTTGGGTGGGGTCTTGCGGGGTGCGCGTGCCTTTGCACGGTCGTCGACGAAATGGCCCGACGCATCCTTGCGGCTGGCATGTTTGTCGATGACCTTGCGGGCCGTGTCGCGAAACGCGCTGCCTTTGCGCACTGACCACACCCGGTCCCGCGCGTCCCGTGCGGCTTGCATCACATC
>JBGCEM010000153.1:0-50386 GCA_045106335.1 Paracoccaceae bacterium
CACCGCATCCAAGGCCCGGTCCAGATCCGCATCGTCAAATACTATGACTGGGTTTTTACCGCCCAACTCCAGGTGGTTACGCTTCAGCGTATCGGCCCCCTGCTTGGTGATCAGACTGCCCGTGCGACTTTCCCCGACAAAGGCGATGGCCTTGATTTTTGGGTGCTCGCACAGCGCTTTGCCCGCTTCTTCACCAAAGCCATTAACTGTGTTCAACACACCCGGTGGCAGCCCGGCTTGTTCTGCGATTTCGACCAACAATCGGGCCGTCAGCGGCGAGGCTTCGGCGGGTTTGTGCACCACCGTGCAGCCCGCGGCTAAGGCAGGCGCGATCTTCCAAGTGGACAACATAAAAGGCGTGTTCCAGGGCGTTATCACCCCCACAGGCCCAATCGGCACCCGGGTCGTCACATTCATCAAAGTTGGGGATTGCAGCAATTGCCCATCGCGCGCCTGAACCACTTGATCGGCGAAATAGCGAAAGTTTTCCGCCCCACGCAGGGCCGCTTTGGACATGAATTTCAGAGCTTGGCCCGTGTCCCAACACTCACATAGTGCAATTTCTTCGGCGCGCGCCTCAATTCCTTCAGCGAACTTGATCAGGATCTTTTTGCGCTGCACCGCAGGCATATCCCGCCACGCGGCAAACGCATCAGACGCCGCCACCGCCGCTGCATCAATATCTTCAGCCGACCCCCGCGCCACATCGCAAATCACGCTTTCATCAACAGGTGAGCGTGTTTGAAACACGCCACCGGAACCCGCCACGTCTTGCCCCGCGATCCGATTTTGAATTCCGTCGTGCTGAAAGCGTGCAAGAAAACCCTGAAGTTTCGCAAGATTGTCATCCAAAGCAGTCATCTGATGTCCTTATAAGTGGTCGCGGATCGTGCCATATTTGGGCGACAACTGCGCGTCAATATCGCGAATCTCTGCAGATAAGGCGATAGATTTTGTTTGCATGGCGGGCGCCATAAAGTCCTTTAAAGCCCCAAAGATCTGCGTGATCGCATCCTGTTTCACCTGTTCAGACCGCCCAGCCCGCAATCGCACAGACAGGTCAATAAACCCATGTTTTGACTGCCCATCCGCAATGGCCACATGTTCCATCCGACATGCGCGCACACGAATACCCGCGATTGGAAATGCCTCGATCCGCGCAGCCGTTGCGCGGATCCGCTCGCACAATGCGCTCATGTCTACGACTGTCTCAAGGTTTGGCGAATAGTCGATTTGAAAATGTGGCATCTTACATCTTGAACATGGGTTTCTGCGTCAGGCTGGTGATTGTAAGGGCCGCTTGTCAAGTCGATAGCGATTTACTGAAGGACAGCGCCACGTCGCTGTAGGTTTTGCAAGGACACGCACAGAACCAAAAACCTGACGAAACGCACAAGTCATGCGCTCAGGTCACTGCCAAGAAGGGTTAACAACCATAGGGGGAATTGTTTCACATTCTGGACCAATTAACCAATAAGCGCGCTCACGTATTCCGAATCTACTGCCAACCGTCAATTCCACCTGAACGGGCACAAAATGGGCACCCCACGGCGCCAGCCATAAATTTTTTAAGAATCAAATTAAATACTGAATTTCATATATTTACGCGACTACCGTCTAGCCCTCCATCCCACCACTACTTAGCGTTGAGTTTTGTGAAATTTGTCACTGAAATTCAAAATTTGGCATCAATTTCACTGTACATTGAATTTAAACTGTCGCAGGTTTGTCAACTATAGTTACGAAGTTGTTAACCTTTGGCGTTGCGATATTTCACTTGAGGCGGGCCGCCAGCGAAGGGAGAGTTTGTTCGATTTATGATATCTGATGGGGATTTGGCATCGACGCCGCAAGTCGGCATGGCAACACGTGCAGGGGCCGTACTGGGCGCGGGCCGTCCCACGAACCAAGAAATTATAGCCCAACAAATTCGCGCAATTACTGACCTTACACCGGCCATGATGACCGGAAATGTGATCAACGCGCTGGCGGTTTTGCTGTTGCTTGTCCAGACGGGCAGCCTTTCGACGTTTGGTGCAGTTTGGGCCGGGGCGCTGATTGGGTCCTCTCTCTTCTTTTTATACGGCGCTTGGAGCAAACGCGGAATTCCATTCCCACAGGAAATGTCCGAACGCACCCAGCGCAAGGTAATCATTTTCGCAGCGTTTTTCGGCGCGTTATGGTCCGTTCAGGGCCTGTTTATTTTGCCCGACGCGCCGCTGATCGTAAAAGCGTTTTGCCTAGTATTGGCGGGGGGCGTTATTGCAGGCTCTTCAATCGCTTTGTACCCTATCCCCGCTGCAGCATTTTGGTGCGCGGGCCTAATTGGCGTCAGCCACTTGATCGGTTTCACACTGACCGGCGGCCCTTTGGTTGTGCCTTTTGTCATCGTTATAGCTTCGTTCTTTATAGTGATTACGCGCAGCATTTGGCGGCACGAGAAGGTGTTTGTGTCGGAATTTCGCACGCGCCGCGAACTCGACATGAAAAACCAGCATATCCAACAGCTGCTTGACGAGGCCCGAGAAGACTCTAGCGAACAGCGCCGCACCTTAAAGGCTCAGCAGGCTGACGTGGAAAAAATGGAGGCGGTCGGACGATTGACAGCGGGAATTGCTCATGATTTCAATAACTTACTAGCCGTAGTTATGGGCAACATTGAACTGGCTCAAATGGAAAACCGCAACGCATCCCTGGACGAGCTTTTGATCGAAGCGCGCACCGCAACGTTGCGGGGTGCCAAGTTGACCAATCAGCTTGTATCCTTTGGCCGCAAAGCCACGCTGGCCCCCCGGATTATCGACATCAACGAGGTTTTGCGCGCAATGACGCCGTCTCTTCGCAACATTTTGCCAGACACAGCAAAGCTAGAGTTGGACCTGGGGATCGGGCAATATTTTTGCAACCTGGATGTGCTGCCTTTCGAAAGTGCGATGCGCAGCTTGGTATTGAACGCAAAGGACGCAATCGAAACGCAGGGCAGAATTACGATTGGAACCTGCCTGTCTGACCCCATTGAAAGCGACACGCCAGACACCTCAAATCGAATATATGTCTATGTTACGGACACGGGTCCAGGTATCGACGCAGATATTCTTGAAAAGGTATTTGAGCCTTTCTTTACCACCAAAGAGGTCGGCAAAGGATCGGGCTTAGGCCTAGCGATGGTGTATGGGTTTGCCAAGCAATCCGGTGGCACCGCGCGGATCGCCAGTGAAAAAGGTCTGGGCACAACAGTCGTCTTAAGCTTTGCGCTGATCGCGGTCGATACGCCCTCGACAGACATCGGTCAGATCCGGTCAGGGACATAATTTCGCGCTGTCCGCAGCGTGACTTGCCTGCATTCTTAGCGAACAAAATCATCAAATATTAAGCTTTGTATCAAATTTGGACATAATATTGTCCCATTCGGTTTATACCTCTGGTAACAAACCTCTGCTAAAAGAAGGTGAGCCATCGAACAATTCGATCGGCGGAGCAACGAATGCTAGAATTTGTAGACGTTTCAAAGTCCTTTTGGACAGGCACGCAGCGCAAGGTCATTCTTGATCGGGTGTCTTTTCGCGTGGAATTGGGGCGGTCTATGGGTGTGTTGGCCCCAAATGGGACGGGAAAAACCACACTGATCAACATGATGGCGGGGCTGGAAAAGCCCGACGAGGGCGAAATCAACCGTAATTGTAACATTTCCTTTCCTTTGGGCTTTATGGGCGGCGTCGTTACGAAGATCTCGGCCTTAGAAAACAGTCGCTATATCGCGCGTTTATATGGGTTGGATCCGGACTATGTTGAAAGTTTTTGTCGCTGGCTGTGTGACCTGGGCGAATATTTCGACCAACCTTTGGGCACCTATTCGGCAGGCATGCGGGCGCGGTTTTCGTTTTCTCTGATGCTGGCCTTGGAATTCGACATGTATTTGATCGACGAAGGTATGCCGGGCACGACGGATGTGGAATTCAACAGAAAAGCCGGCGAAATCCTGCAGGAACGTCTCGCGACAACAACAATCATTATTGTCTCACATCAGGCGCAAACGCTTGAAAAATTTGTTCGTGAAGCCGCCGTTTTGGTGAACGGGCAATTGCATATATTTGACACCTTGGAAGAGGCGAAACTGCTCTATGACTACGAAACCAAGAGCTAGAAAGTTCCGCATCAAGCGTAACCTTACCCGCGATGCCGCTGCCCCTGCAGCGCAACCCAGCGGCGTGACCGAACCCAATGTGGCTACCCCCGATCTGCAAAAACAAGCTCAACAACAGGTCGAAACACCCGCAGAAACCGCCTTTGAGGCTGAATTGGACGCCATTCGGGGCGAGGGTCTAACCGGGCGTCAATTGCGTATGGCGCGGCGCGTCGCACAGAAACACAACCTTGTTCCAACGTCCGATTTCGATGCGGTTCGGTTGTTGCGAACCAAAGGCATTGATCCATTTCAGCGATCAAACATGCTGGAATTGGTGGTGCCTGATCCCAATGATCCATCCACAAATGGCTTAGGTGGCGCGCCAGTTGGGGCCATAACGCCTGTACAAAAATCTGTTAAACGCAATTTGCCGCAAACGGTTCCGACAGGTGCCAGTAACCTGCCCAGCGCCGAAACGCTTAGCCCCGCACAGCGGCGCGAGCGTGAGATCTCGGCGATCCAAAAAGATATCGCTCGCAGACGCCGCAAAAAGGTCGGGCTGCTGTTCACGCGCCTGGCGTTTTTCGTGATGATGCCGACATTTTTGGCGGGCTGGTACTTTTATGTCATCGCAACCCCAATGTTTGCCACGGACAGCGAATTTCTGATCCTGCAGAACGAAGGCGGCGGCGGGTCTGGTGCCTTGGGCGGTTTGCTGCCGACACAATTCGCCACCAGCCAGGACAGCATCGCAGTGCAGTCTTACCTGACCTCGAAGGACGCCATGCTGCGGCTGGAAAATGATGCTGGGTTCAAGTCTCATTTCAAACAAGATTGGATTGATCCAGTCCAGCGACTGGACCCGGACGCAAGTATCGAAGACGCCTATAAACTATACCAAAAAAACGTGAAAATTGGATTTGATCCGACCGAAGGCGTGATCCGGATGGAGGTCGCGGCAGCCGATCCATTGGTCAGCCAAGCCTTTTCAGAGGCTCTGATTTCTTATGCGGAACAACGGGTTAACCAGCTGTCCGTCCAAAAACGTTCCGATCAGATGAGTGACGCTGAAGCCGCGCTGGAAAAGGCCGAAGCGGATCGGCGCGAGGCTCAGGCGCAGCTTGTTCAACTGCAAATTGAGGGCGCAACCTTAGACCCGGAAGCAGTGATTGCCGCTTTGCGCAGTCAGATCACCGAAATCAGCGCAATGATTACCAACAAGGAAATCGAACTTGATACGTTGCAGGCCAATACCCGCCCCAACCAGGCAAAGGTCGCTGGTGTCCTATCGACATTAACCATCCTCAAGAAACGCCGCGATGAGCTTGAAGGCGAAATGACCGATGTCAGCCAAGGTGAAAACTCTTTGGCGCAGCTGTCAATCAATATCCAAATGGCCCAGGCCGATCTGGCGACAAGAGACATGATGCTTCAATCATCGTTGCAGCAGGTCGAACAGGCCCGCGTCGAAGCCAACCGTCAGGTCAGATATTTGACTGTCGCCGTACGTCCAGTTGCCCCACAAGAGGCCGCCTACCCCCGTGCCTTCGAAAACACCATCTTGGCATTCCTGATATTTGCGGGCATCTACCTCATGATTTCTTTAACTGCCTCAATCTTACGGGAACAGGTCACTTCTTAATGCAACGACTTGATATTGGCGGTGTTTCCGTCGGCAATGACCAACCTTTGACGCTGATTGCAGGGCCATGCCAGCTTGAATCCGCAGACCACGCACAGATGATCGCGGGCACCTTAAAAGAAGCCTGCGCAGCCGTTGGCGCGGGCTTCATTTTCAAATCCAGTTTCGACAAGGCCAACCGCACCTCGCTGTCTGGCAAGCGGGGTTTGGGGATCGATACAGGTCTCAAAATTCTGTCGGATCTGGGTAAAGCCCTCGACGTGCCTGTACTTACGGACGTCCATAATGAGGCACAATGCGCCCCCGCGGCTGAGGCCGTGGACGTTCTGCAGATCCCCGCATTTCTATGCCGTCAGACCGATATGCTAATCGCGGCAGGTCAGACCGGCGCCGCGATCAATGTCAAAAAGGGCCAATTTCTGGCACCATGGGAAATGCCCAATGTCATTTCAAAGATCGAAAGCACGGGCAATACGCGCATTCTATTGACCGAGCGCGGCACCTCATTTGGCTATAACACATTGGTTGCGGACATGCGCAGCCTGCCGCAAATGGCCCAATCTGGTTATCCCGTTGTCATGGATGCGACCCATTCTGTGCAGCAACCGGGCGGACGCGGTGGATCCTCTGGCGGGCAACGCGAGTTTGCCCCAGTTATGGCCCGCGCCGCCGTAGCGATCGGGACCGCTGCCGTCTTTATTGAGACGCACCAGGACCCAGACAACGCCCCCTGTGATGGCCCAAATATGATCTATCTATCTGAGATGCCAAAACTAATTCAAACTTTGATGCAGTTGGATGCAGTTGCCAAATCCAACCCAGTCTCCTTATAAACAAGAGCGACCGCATGACAAAACCTCTTTCTGAAAGCACACCCAACACCTGGGAATTCCTGCGAGACGCGATGATCAAACCCACGGGCTTTCGCGAGTATGACGCGCGTTGGCAATATCCTGGCGAGATCAATCTGCCAGGCATGACCGCTTTGGGATTGGGTCTTGGCACGCAAATCCACCAACGTGGGATTGAACCGGTCATTGCCGTCGGAAACGACTATCGCGACTACTCTTTGGCGATTAAACACGCGCTGATCCTTGGGCTGATGCAGGCTGGAATCCATGTCAAAGACATCGGCCCTGCAGTTTCGCCAATGGCGTATTTTTCACAATTCCACTTGGATGTCCCGGCCGTCGCTATGGTCACGGCCTCGCACAATCCCAATGGCTGGACTGGTGTTAAGATGGGATTTGATCGGCCGTTAACACACGGCCCTGATGAGATGGCCGAGCTGCGCGATATCGTCCTAAGCGGTTCGGGAATTCCGCGCGATGGCGGCAAGTACGAGTTCGTCGATGGTGTGAAAGAGGCTTATCTGGACGATCTTGCCGGGGATTTCAAAGTGTCCCGTCCCTTGAAAATCGTGTGTGCCACTGGAAACGGAACAGCAGCGGCCTTTGCCCCAGAACTGTTCGAACGGATCGGCGTCGAAGTCATCCCCAGCCATACCACGCTGGACTACACCTTCCCGAACTACAATCCCAATCCAGAAGCCATGGAAATGCTGCACGATATGGCCGCGTCTGTCACAGCGTCGGGGGCGGATTTGGCCTTGGGATTTGATGGCGACGGGGATCGTTGCGGCGTCGTCGATGATGAGGGCGAAGAAATCTTTGCCGACAAAGTTGGTGTCATCATGGCCCGAGACTTGGCAAAATTATATCCAGGATCGACCTTTGTGGCGGATGTGAAATCCACAGGGCTGTTTGCGTCTGATCCGGAATTGCAATCCCATGGGATCAAAGCTGATTACTGGAAAACCGGGCACAGCCACATGAAACGCCGGGTCAAAGAGCTTGGTGCCTTGGCGGGGTTTGAAAAATCAGGCCATTACTTCTTGGCTGAACCCATCGGGCGCGGCTATGATTGTGGCATGCGCGTGGCTGTCGAAATCTGCAAGTTACTGGATCGCAACCCGGACAAATCTATGTCGGATCTGCGCAAAGCATTGCCCAAGACCTACGCAACACCGACGATGTCACCATATTGCAGCGATACCGAAAAGTACGATGTGTTAAAGAGGTTGGTTGATAAACTTGTCGCGCGCAAGGATGAGGGCGGCATGATCGCAGGCCGGGCCATCAAAGACGTGGTCACTGTCAACGGCGCGCGCGTGATTTTGGACAACGGCGCTTGGGGGTTAGTCCGCGCCTCGTCAAACACGCCGAACTTAGTTGTGGTTTGCGAAAGCCCCGAAGCAGATGCTGAAATGCGGGCAATTTTTGCGGATATTGACGCAATTATCCGCACTGAACCCGCAGTTGGCGACTATGATCAAACGATATAGCGCGGCTAAAAGAGCGCAGTAACCGCCCTGATCAACGCGAATGAATTTGTTTTTACCTCTTCGGGCCGCCAGCAAAGGCTAGCACGCAGTGTAAGGCGGCCCGAAAGACCCTATAAGTCGCGTGATCTCCAGCTTGGTTCTACCAAAAGCTAAAAATGCAGCAATATGATTTGTCCGTTTAACTCTGCCGGCCTTACCGCTAGGTGTTTTGAATGGACGACTCCCCTCTTTCGACTAACAAAATCGCCATTCTGTTGATGATCTCGGCAATTTTCTGCTTTTCGATTATGGATGCTTTTGTCAAAGTCATCAGCCCCGAAATGGGGATCCTGAATGCACTCTGGGCGCGGTATTCAGGCCAAATGATCGTCGTATTGATCTTGGTCGCACCACGCCTGCGCAGTGTTGCGAAGACACAATTCTTAGGTTTGCAGATCGCGCGCTCTTTTCTACTTTTGGGCGCAACATTCTTTTTGTTCTTAGGTTTGGCGCGCATTGGCTTGGCACAAGCCACGGCAGTGATGGTGATGAACCCGGTATTCATAACATTGGGCGGCGCGATATTTTTAGGAGAAACATTAGGTTATCGCCGCCTCAGCGCCATCGCCGTCGCCTTTGTCGGGGCGATGTTGATCATTCGCCCAGGAACTCAGACCTTTGATCCCGCGGCACTTTTTCCATTGATCGGCGCTCTGTCCTATTCAGGGTATGCGCTGATCACCCGCCAAGTTGGACCGCGCGAGGATCCTTGGACATCCTTGTTCTACACGGCGTTGGTTGGTGGCGTTTTGATGACGCTGTTGGCGCCCTTTTACTGGGTTTGGCCGGATCCGACCCATGCAGTTGGGATGTTAGGCATTGCGGGGATTGGCACATTGGGTCAGTTGCTGTTGATCAAAGCCTTTTCGCAAGCCTCGGCGGGAACTCTGGCGCCCTTTGGCTATTCAGGCTTGCTATTCGCCACACTGATCGGGATCACAGCCTTCCAAGAGTTTCCAGATCTGTTAACCACACTTGGCGCGCTTGTGATCGTGCTGTCTGGCATCTATGTCTGGAGACGCGAAACCACACAAACCATATAATTGCAGCTTCATGAGCAGTAGCAGACTTACAAAAATTCAACAATGGCTGGTGAATCTTGCAATTGTTTCGGTAATTCGCAGTGCTTTGGCGCTTCCCTATTCCTGGCGTGTGCCCTTTGTCGGGTGGGTTGTCACACGTATCATCGGCCCATTTGCCGGCTATCGCGCCTCAGCTTTGGATAATCTAGCGCTGATCCGTCCAGAGCTTTCCGAACCTGAACGCAAAACCATCGCAAAAGCCTGTTTGGACAATGCAGGACGCACATTCATCGAAAATTATTCGGCAATTGATTTTCCAAACAGGATGGCCGCGGCCCAGATCACCGGCCCCGGATGGCCCGCCCTGCAGCAGGCCGACGCCCAAAACCGTCCCGTCATCTTAGTGACAGGGCATTATGGAAACTACGAAGCGGTGCGTGCGGCTTTGGTGGGCAAAGGGTACAACGTAGGCGGACTCTATCGCGACATGTCTAACCCCTATTTCAACGCACATTACGTCAAGACGATGGAATCATTCGGCGGCCCAGTTTTCCCACAAGGGCGCAAGGGTACATCCGGCTTTGTGCGTCACTTGAAATCCGGTGGTCAGTTGGTGTTGCTGTTCGATCAACATGTCATTGGCGCACCCGTGTTGGATTTCATGGGGCAGCCCGCTCACACGGCTGTGTCTGCCGCGGAATTGGCGTTGCGCTACAATGCGGTTCTGATCCCATTTTTTGGTGTACGCAAAGCAGATGGGCTGAGTTTTGACACGATTTTGGACGCGCCAATCCCGCATTCTGACCCCCAAACCATGACCCAAGCGATGAACGAAAGCCTGGCCGCGCGGATCCGTCAGGACCCTGGTCAGTGGTTTTGGGTGCACCGCCGCTGGCGCGCCTAAACCGGGCTGACCCCTTGCACAACGCCCCTTGGCTGGTCCATGCTTGGCGCATTGCCCTAGAACGGGGACGTCCACATGACCAAGATCCCGCCACGCTCAAAGCTGAGTATTGCGCCAAAGTACCTGGCCGTCTTGCTGTTGCCCATTTTCGCCGTCGCAATCGCTGAGGCCGTTTTGGCCACATTCGCCGACACATCCGTGACACTGGGCGATCTGGTCCTAACCCAAAAGCCCGAGATCAAAGAGCTGATCGGACGGTATCGCTTCTTGGCTGTCATCTACTTTTATTGCGCGGTTTGCATCACGGTGCTGGGCATCTTCGCCGCCGAGCTTTTGTCGCGCCACACATTCGCATCGATCCTGCGCAGCCTCGCAGGATTGGTTGGTTTGGTGTTGTTTTCCATGCTGTTTTCGATGTTTGAACCAGACTGGATGGGCAGCTTTGAAGCGTATGAACTGCTTGGGGCCTCCTTGTTCGAAACGGGCTTGGCAACGGGTGATTTGGCTTTGTGCGGCGCGGATCGGTGCAATGATCAGGGCGCATTTTTTGCCATGCGCGTGACGATGGATGTGGTGAATGTCTTATCTGGATTGGCGGTGTCCGCGGTCATCCTGGGTATGGTGCTGGCTTTGGCACGCCCAAGTCAAATCGACCTCACCAACCGCGCAGGTATTCTTGCAGAGGGGGCCACGTTGCAAAACGCGCAAAAAGCAGTGCAGCGGTATTTGTACCTGTCCGGTTTGCTGCTGTCGGTGGCAATGGTGCTGGGGTATGCGTGGATGAGTTGGCCTGCAGGTCTAATTGAAAGCGGCGCGACGGGATATGACGATCTAGTCGAGGCCGTGTCGCTGTATCGTGGGGTGACCTACACTGTGCTGATCTTAAGTTTTTACATGCCCGTCAGTCTTATTCAGATGGTGCGTATCGAACGATTTCAAGTTGCCGCGAACGCCACCGGTCTTGAAGATATTGCGGCACAGGTCAAAGGGTTTGACATCGAGCGCATCGCCACTTTGGACGCGCTGAAAGCCATCGTAACTATTCTGTCCCCGATTTTGGCAAGTGCTGTTGGCGGGGCGATCAGCATCGCGCCATTTGGTTAAAGCGCCGCGCGCGGGGTTAGACAGATCTATGTGCGCATCGCTGTAAAGACGCACAGGGACTAAGACGATGCGACGTGCAAAAGGAGGAAGCTTATGCAAATTCTAACGAAAACACTGGCGAAAGTTCAACAAAGATACACCCAAAATAGCCCAGATGATTACGCAACAATTAATCAAAAAACGATGGCATTTATCGTCGGCTTGGCCGCCGTGTCTTTGCCCGTTGTTATGCTGATCGGCGCGCTTAACCCTTGGTGGCCATCTTGTTATCGCGACAGCATCAGCCACTTTTATTACGCGCCTTTCTTGGGCAGTTATTTCATCGGCGTCCTCTTTTTCATCGGCACCTATCTGTTGGTTTACCAAGGCCAAGACCCCGGACGACGCGAGGCGAAACTATCAACAGGGGCGGCATTTTGCGCTTACGGTGTGGCGATTTTTCCAACCTCTGGGCATGGGTGTGAAACTTGGGCCGCATTTGAGTCCCGCGCAATCAGTCTGGTTACCAAACAGGCTCCCGACAGCGTCAATTTAAGCCAACGCGTTTTGCCCGATGGCGAAATCTGGGGGTATTTCAGCCTGTTTCCAAGTGCCGAATACCTGCATTACGCAAGTGCAGCGCTGCTGTTTGCCTTTCTGACCTGGTTTGCTTTGGTGGTCTTCACAAGTGTCGATGGTCATCAAAGAGATCCCAAAACAGGCGCATTGACCCCACAAAAACGCCGCCGCAACCAAATTTATTATGCAAGTGCAGCGATGATGGTGATCTCGATTCTGGCCTTGGCCGGGTCTTTTTTCCTGAGCGATAAAACCTGGTGGAACCGCTATAATTTGACCTTCGTGTTTGAAGCCATCGCCTTGATCGCGTTCGGAATTTCTTGGCTCACCAAGGGCGGTTTTCTGTCCAGTCGATTGGCGGATCCCGCCTAAGACTGGACAGCGCGCCACATCTGTGACACGCCGCCTGGATGCTCAGTTATCAACATGCCTACCACGCTGGAAATCTGGCGGATTTGCAAAAACACGGTCTGTTGGCGTGGATGCTGGCCTATCTGACACGCAAGGAAAAGCCGCTTAGCTATTTGGAAACCCATGCAGGGCGCGGGATCTATGATTTGTCAAGTTCTGAGGCCCTTAAAACGGCCGAGGCAGCGTCAGGCATTCACGCTCATGCGGATTGGTTCGCCGCAGATCACCCTGTAAGCAAATGCTATGATGCGACAATTCAGGCGCATGGTCCCAGCGCCTATCCAGGCTCGCCGATGATTGCTGCGCATCTGCTGCGCCCCCAGGACAGTCTGCATCTGGCCGAATTGCACCCCGGCGAATATCAAGCCCTGCGCGACAGTTTTCGCCGAGCTGCAAAAACATACCTACAGGACGGGTTTGAGATGGCCCACGCCCTGGCCCCGCCCACGCCCCGACGCGGTCTGTTGCTGATCGACCCGCCCTATGAAATCAAATCCGATTACACTGTGATCCCGGGGCATGTCAGCAAGCTTACCCGTGCCTGGAATGTTGGCATCATCGCGTTGTGGTACCCAATCCTGACGTCTGACGCGCACCACCCGATGCTGGACAGCCTAAGCGGCAAATTCCCAGACGCCTTGCGCCACGAAGTCTATTTCCCGCCAGCCCGTCCCGGTCATGGTATGATCGGGTCGGGCATGTTCGTGATCAATCCGCCTTATGGATTGCAGGGCGAAGCAACACGGCTAAGCGCCCTTTTTGAACGTCTCTAAAGCTTCGTGTGTTGGACCAATGCCATCGCTCACGAATGGCCCCAGACCGCAAAGCGCGACCGGGCCATTTGTTTTTTGAATTTCAGACAGGGTCCTTCAAACCTGGCCCATCGCTACAGCAGAACCCCCATCCGCGCGCGACACATGCACCAGATCATACACATAAGACTTCTGACCTTTGCACGACACCCAAGGGCCCGCCGGCGGGATTCGCCCGTGATGCGCCGCAGGCACGCCCCAAGCGCATCCCGCCAGTTGCTCGGTCTCGGGATCGAATGCCGCCCAACCAAAATGTGGATCCCATTGGATGGTTAATTCGGGACGATCCGCGCGACGATACACCCCCAACCCATCCCGGGTAAAGCGGTACACCAAGTCATCACACCGTCTGCGAAGTTCAAATTCTTGTGCCATTTCGGGTCCTCCAAAACGAAAAAAGCCGCGCTCATGTGGCGCGGCCTTGTCAGCTTGCGGTGGGAAAGATCTTACTTGATCTTGCCTTCCTTATACTCGACGTGCTTGCGCGCTACGGGGTCGTATTTACGTACGACCATCTTTTCGGTCATGGTCCGTGCGTTCTTCTTGGTCACATAAAAGTGGCCCGTGCCTGCGGACGAGTTCAGGCGGATCTTAATTGTGGTCGGCTTCGCCATGGGTATGCTCCTCGTGCCGCGCGCGGATGCAAGCGCGGAAAAATCTCGAATGAGCCTGCGTTGTACGGATTGCGCGCCTGCTGTCAACCGTGTTTTGCCGACACTTAGGGCTGTTTGATGGCTGTCGTTGCGATATCTGGCAGAAAAGAAATACGCGGAAGACCTATAAGCCGGATTTTGTCCCTTGTAGTTGCCCACAAGGCGATGACCATTCCTCTGAGCGCCATGTTGCCATGACGCCTCTAGCTGCCAACCCGGATCTGCTGGGGCAAAAGCAACCCCGGGGGCAAGCCCCCACGCGATCCCTATTCGGCATTGCTCCTGGTGGGGCTTGCCATGCGAGGCCAGTTGCCTAGCCCCCGGTGGGCCACAACCCCACCGTTTCACCATAGACCAGGAAACCCTGGCCTGTCTGTTCTCTGTGGCGCTGATCCGTCGGGTTACCCCGCCCGGGCGTTACCCGGCACCGTTGCTTTTTGGAGTCCGGACTTTCCTCGAACATGCGAACATGCCCGCGGCCATCCAGTCTTCCGCGTTCGTGCCTGATACGCGTATCCTGGCGCAGAGGTCAACGTGTAAGGTGCGGATCTGTCGCCAACCCCGCCCCGTCACGAAGGCGTTACGGCCGAGATGTCTGCGCCGCACACAGGCCCCCGCGCCCACGGTCGATACCGCAGCCGCACAGCATTCAAAAGGACGTCAGCCGGAACATCGGCACTGTATCCCGCCTGGCGTGCGACCCTCAGAAACTCGGCCATCGACACTTTTTTCACTGGCCCACCTCCGTAAGGTACGGCCTGCCCGCACCGTTCGAGTCGCTGCCAATCAAAATGCGGACCTGGATCCACTTTCCGGCCAGGCGCCAAATCCGAATGACCAATCACGCCCCGTGGTTCAATCCCCCACCGGGTCATAATCCCGCTTAACAACACCTGCAGCGCATCCATCAACGGCGCGGCAAACGGAGCATGTCCGTCATTGTCCAGCTCAACCCCAATCGATCGCGAATTCACATCGTCCAATCCACACCATTGCCCCACCCCTGCATGCCAAGCGCGCATGTCCTCGGGCACAAGCCCTGTCACCTGACCGTCCCGCGCGATCACATAATGCGCGGACACTTCGAATTCGGGATCGCACAGCCGATCAATCGCAGCCTGCGCCGAGGACATGGCCGTGTAATGCAAAACGATCAGGGACGGTGTCAAACCATCGCGACGTGGCCCGCAATTTGGGGATTGGCGCGCCAGTGGCACAGGTTACTCAGTCGAAATTGCCAAAGGCGGCACCACGCCTGGGGCGGGTTGTTGCACAGGGGCTGGGGCGGGCGTTTGGGTGTTGTCCACCGCAGATATGGCCGTCAAAGGCGCTGCGGCCTGGCGCGCGGTGCGGAATGGGCGCGGATCCCAGCTACAGGCATATCCATCCCCGTCTGGGTCCAAACCTTTGCGGTCTTTTTGAGGCCCCCCCTGGGCTAAAAATTCGATCTGCGCTTGATCCGGCGAGGCAAATCCAGAGCACGCACGGCTTAATCGACCACTGCGCAATCTGGATCGTTTATACAATTGCGCGCCTACGGGATTGTTGGTGGCCAAAGCATATTGCACGATATTGGGTTGCGACCCACCCGAGCGTTGCGGCAAGGCGGTCGGTTCAATCACTTGATATTGCGCACGGTTGGCGGCGATCTTTTGTGCATCGCTTTGAATGGTGCGCCGCGAAGACACAGCCCCAAAATCCTGTTCAGATGAAATACCCGCCGCACCGATTTGTTCTGGCGCTGGGTTAGAGGGGCTGGCCTCAAGCGGTACGACCCCGGAATTCAGTGCCGCGGCACGCTGTTCAAACGGGTCCCCGCCGATCACCGCAGACGTAACCGAGGACGGCAACGGCGCGCTGGGATCTGCAGACGCCTGGCCTAAAGGCGACGCCTGCACGGGCGACACCGGCGGCAAATTCTGCGTAGTTTGCGCAACTGTGGCGCTGACAGGTCCACTCTCGGGAAGCTGTGGCGCACATGCCAACAACAGAAAACAGGCGCCTGCACCGGTCAAACCGCGTATCATTTTGTCTCTGCCTCAGTTTTTCTAGTGTTGATGGGACGTTACCACCATTTCGACGGTTTGGCCACAAATCCAGCGCGCGCTTCCAGGGCATAGGCCAAATTCAGTAATTCGCCCTCTTCCCACGGCTTGCCGATCAGCTGCAATCCCAGCGGCAGGCCTTGCGCATCCAAGCCCGCAGGCACCGAAATTCCGGGCAGACCGGCCAAGTTGACCGTCACTGTGAACACGTCATTCAGGTACATTTGCACCGGATCCGCATCTTTCATTGTGCCCAAGCCAAATGCCGCAGACGGTGTGGCGGGTGTCAAAATGCCATCAATACCTTGCGCAAACACATCCTCAAAGTCTTTCTTAATCAAGGTACGCACCCGGCGCGCGCGGTTGTAATAGGCGTCATAAAAGCCCGCTGACAGCACATATGTCCCGATCATGACCCGGCGCTGCACTTCGGGTCCGAAACCTTCGGCGCGGGTCTTTTCGTACATCTCGGTGATGCCGTCACCCGCATCCAAGTCCGCGCGGTGCCCAAAGCGCACCCCATCATACCGCGCCAGATTCGAGGACGCCTCGGCAGGGGCAATTACATAATAGGCGGGCAGCGCGTATTTGGTATGAGGCAGCGAAATATCGACGATCTCAGCCCCCGCATCGCGCATCATGTCCGTGCCTTGCTTCCACAGGGCTTCAATTTCGTCCGGCATCCCGTCCATGCGATATTCTTTGGGGATCCCGATCTTTTTGCCTTTGATATCGCCACTTAACGCGGCCTCAAAATCCGGCACAACCATATCTGCGCTGGTGCTGTCTTTGGGATCATACCCGCACATCGCTTCCAGCATGATCGCCGCATCGCGCACGGATTTGGTCATGGGCCCGGCCTGATCCAAGGACGACGCAAAAGCCACTACGCCCCAGCGTGAACAGCGCCCATAGGTCGGCTTGATCCCCGTAATCCCCGTGAAGGCCGCCGGTTGACGAATAGAGCCGCCCGTGTCTGTCCCGGTCGCGGCCAAGCACAAATCCGCCGCCACAGCCGAGGCCGAGCCGCCCGAAGATCCGCCCGGCGTCAGGTTCACATCGTCCACCTTCCAAGGGTTAACAACATCCCCGTAAACACTGGTTTCATTGGACGATCCCATGGCGAATTCATCCATGTTCAACTTGCCCAACATCACAGCGCCCGAGGATAATAGGTTGTGCGACACCGTGGATTCGTATTCGGGGATGAAGCCTTCCAAAATCTTGGACGCCGCCTGCGACGCAACCCCCTTGGTACAGAACAAATCCTTAATGCCGATGGGCAATCCGTTCATAGAGGCCGCATCTGGGCCCCGGCGTGCATCCGCTGCGCGGGCTTGATCCATCGCCAACTCGGGCGTGTTGTGCACGAACGCGTTTAAGGTGCTGGACCCTTCAATCGCCTCTAAACAGCTTTGCGTTAGCGCCACCGAGGTCGTTTCGCCCTTGCGCAACGCATCACGTGCCTCGGCCAATCCTAATGTGTTCAAATCAGCCATTATTCCACCACCTTCGGAACCGCAAAAAAGCCTTCGCGCGCGTCGGGCGCATTGGCCAGAACAGCCGGTTGCTGGCTGCCATCTGTGACCTCATCCACGCGTCGTTTCAGCCGCTGGGGCGTCACGGATGTCATAGGCTCAACGCCGTCCACATCGACTTCGTTCAGTTGCTCGATAAATCCCAAAATATCCGAAAATTCTTGGGCCAAAGCAGGCAGTCGGTCTTCGTCAACTTTAATACGGGCCAGCTTGGCCACTTTGGCGGCGGTTTTTGTGTCAATCGACATGGATGTCTCACCTTCAGAGGATGTCTGCGCAGGCTTTAGCGGGGCGCGCGGTTTTTGCCAAGCCCTGCCCCTTGCATCGCGCGCAAGTACACTTGGATCATCCAGCCCAGCATCACCCCGTTGAGCAAATGCCAGAAAATATGGGTGCCAACCGGAAAGACCGCGCAAAGTGGCGCATCTAACGAGCGCAACGTGATCGACAGCGCTAATATCCCCGCGCCAATCCACATACCCCGCACAGTTTCGGGCATGCGGGCGCGCAAGGCAAAGCCGTAGATCCCCAACAGGATCGGCACAGTCCAGTAAAAACTGGAAATCCGCAGGAACGGGATTGCATTCAAGATTGGCACCATCACGGCCGCATAGGGAAAAAACGCCAGCGTCGCGCCCCACAGCTTCCACCCCCTGAAGCCAACAAAATCGCGGTTCACGAGGAACAGATAGACCAGAATAAATACCGCAATCGGCACCACATCCGCCATCCCAGCCCAAGGTGTGGCAAAGGTGTGAAACAGGAAGGATCCAATGCCGATCAGCGCCAGAATTACACATAACAGACGCGCCGCTATAACGCCCGCCGCACGCTGCCACATTACAAACGCCGCCACCAGAAACGCCAAATTGGTCAACGCATTCAGCGGCTCGGCCCAAAACGCAGGGCCTAGACGTTCGCAATAGGCGTCAATTGGTGTGCTCCAGTCCATACGGCGCCCCTTTGGCCAAGAAACCTGAAACGTAGCGCAGCGCCCACTTTGTTGCCAGCCCGTGAAAATTGTTACACGGTACATAATTAACCCAATCGACAGGAGCAATCGCATGGACATTATCTGGCTGGGACACGGATCCTTTCGCATCGAAATCGCAGGGCAGGTTTTGCTGGTTGATCCTTGGCTGACCGGCAACCCGGTGCTGCCCGAAGCCATGCACGACAAAGCGGTCAGCGGCGGCACGCATATCCTGTTGACCCATACGCATTTCGATCACGTGGCCGACGTGCTGGATCTGTGCCGCAAACTTGGTGTGCCCGCAGTGGGGCAATATGATCTGATGGGGTACTGGGCCGAAAAGGAAGGCATTGAAACAATTGGCTTTAACAAGGGCGGGACTGTGATGTTGGGCGATGTCGCGGTGTCGATGGTGCCGGCGTGCCATTCCTCAAACTTCCGTGTCGACGATGGGTTGCGCAGCGGCGGATCCGAAGTTGGCTTCATGATCACCGGCGAGGGCAAAACGATCTATGTGTCCGGCGATACCGGGATTATGGCCGACATGGATTGGATGGGTGAATTTTATGCCCCCGATATCGGAATTTTGTCTGCGGGCGGGCATTTCACCATGGATATGAAGGGCGCGGCTTTTGCGGCCAAAAAGTACTTCAATTTTAAAACCGTTATCCCCTGTCACTACAAAACCTTCCCGATCTTAGAACAAAATGCCGATGATTTGCGCGCCGGATTGCCGGGAACCAAGGTCATTGAGCCCGAAATCCTGACCCCGATCACCTTTTAACGTTTAGCGGCGCGCGGCGAAGAAATCCCGCAACAAGGCTTCGGACTCGGGGGCGCTGATACCGTCATAAATTTCGGGGGTGTGGTGTGATTGGGGTTGGGCAAAGACCCGCGCGCCCTGCGCCACGCCGCCTGATTTCGGATCCGACGCGCCGTAATAGACCCGCGCGATCCGTGCCGCTGCGATCACCCCCGCGCACATCGCACAAGGTTCCAGCGTGACGTAAAGATCATGCCCAATCAGCCGCTCAGAGCCCAAGTCCGCACAGGCCGCGCGGATCGCCAACATCTCGGCATGGGCGGATGGATCGGACAGTTCGCGGGTGCGATTGCCGGCTACTGCCACGACGTTCCCATCCGGGTTCACCACGACAGCACCCACGGGCACCTCGCCCCGCACAGCAGCTGCGCGCGCCGCTTCTAACGCCTGATCCATGTATGAGCGAAACACCATGGCCAAACAGAAGGGCAAAACGCACCCTTCCGCAAGGGCGCAGAACAGGCTATGGCGCCCCATGTCCAATGAAGCCCCCAAATCCCCGCCCGGTGAACGCATCGCCAAAGTCCTGTCCCGCACAGGTGTCGCATCCCGGCGCGAGGCCGAGCGTATGATCGAAGCAGGCCGGGTCAGCGTGAACGGCAAAATCATTGAACGCGCAGCCCTGAACGTGACCGACAAAGACACCATCGCAGTGGATGGCAAACTGATTGGGGCCCCGGACAAAGCGCGGCTGTGGCTGTATCACAAGCCCGCAGGACTGGTCACGTCGAACAAAGACGAACAGGGGCGCCCCACCATCTATGATGAGCTGCCCGAGGACCTGCCCCGCGTCATGAGCGTCGGTCGTTTGGGTCTGACATCTGAAGGGCTGTTGCTGCTGACCAATGATGGTGGGCTGAAACGCAAATTGGAACTGCCCAGCACAGGCTGGCTGCGCCGCTACCGGGTGCGTATCCATGGCCGCCCGACCGAAGCAACGTTTGATCCGCTGCGCCAAGGTCTGACTGTGGACGGCGAGACCTTCCAGCCGATGCAAGTCACTCTGGATCGCCAACAAGGCGCAAATGCCTGGGCGACAATTGCCATCCGCGAAGGTAAGAACCGCGAGATTCGCCGCGCGATAGCAGATGTGGGGCTGACCGTGAACCGGCTGATCCGTGTGAGCTACGGCCCGTTCCAGCTGGCGCAATTGAAATCTGGCGAGGTCGAGGAAATCCGCAGCCGTGTGCTGCGCGACCAGTTGGGCTTGGAAAAACCCGCAGAGGTCGAAAAACCCAAACGACCAACTCAGATCCGGCGCACGCGCAAACGCAAATAGCCGCCCACCGCGCGGTTCTTTTCCAATATTTGCGCAAAAATGGCGGTTTTTCCCCACGCCGCTTGGTTCATTCTCTGAAAAACTTGGTGTAGCTTAAGCCAGCGCCAAATCCGGCAAACCTGAACAGAGATGTGCGATGACTGAGCTTTTAACGATAGAAAATATGGGCAACCTGGTGATGCTGTGCTTTTTGCAAGCGGTCCTGGGGTTCGACAATTTGTTGTATATTTCGATTGAAAGCCAACGCGCGCCGGTGGCCCAACAAGCGGCTGTGCGGCGTTGGGGCATTATCCTGGCCGTGATTTTACGTGTGGTGCTGTTGTTCACGATGATCCAGTTGATTGATGCCATGGCCGAGCCATTCTTTGTGTTTGCACCCGGTGGATTTATCGAAGGGGGCGTCAATTTCGCGACTTGCGTGTTCATCTTTGGCGGCATTTTCATCATGTACACGGCCGTTAAAGAAATCGGGCACATGCTGTCGATTGAGGATTTGCATACAGATGTTGAGGGCAAATCGGGCAAGTCTGCCACGCAAGTGGTGATGCTGATCGTGCTGATGAACTTGATTTTCTCGTTTGATTCTGTGCTGTCTGCCTTGGCGATCACGGATGTCTTCCCAATCCTCGCCACGGCGATCCTTCTGTCGGGACTGGCGATGTTGTTGCTGGCCGATGGGGTTACGCGCTTTTTGGAAAAGAACCGCATGTATGAAGTGCTGGGCCTGTTCATCTTGTTGATCGTTGGCGTTGTGCTCTTGGGCGAGGCCGGGCAAGCAGCCGCGCATGCGATGCATGATGACAGTTTGGCGTTGAAGTTGTTTGGCTACGAAGTCGTGCCTATGTCTAAGACGACGTTCTATTTCTCGGTTCTTGTGCTGGTGGCGGTCGAGGTCATCCAATCGGGCTACACCCGCAAACTGAACGCACAACGCCGCACCGCGCAACGCCATTAACTTGGCAGCAGCGCGACCGGCAGATAGACTGTGACGGCAAAGGGGGCCAAGGTGGCAAAGCCAGTTCGTAAATTCGCGTATATCGCGCTGATCGTGTTGATGTTCGGCACCGCGTCTGGCTGGCTGGGGGGGCTTTAGACCATGTCAAAACGCTATGGTGGCAAGTTTTCGCCAGATGGTGCGCGCCGCGAGGATGCCACACCTGGGCAGTTTGATCGCGCGCAGGTCGACCCTGTAGGCGCGCGCGCCAATGTTATGTTTATCCCCGCGATTCCGCTGGTGGCGACCACGTTTTTTGATGGCGGCATTTCGATGGTGCTGGGCTTGATCGGGGCCGGGTTCTTGACGCTGGGGGCGTTCTTGCTGCGCGGCGGACTTGAGGCGGAACACGCCTATAATGACCGCAAAGTCGCACGCCGCCCGGCTATTCCGCGCAAAATCTTTTCCACATCGCTAACGGGATTGGGTGTTGCTTTCGCGGTCCTGGCCCATCAGGACAGCTTTGGGCTGGTCGCGCCGATCCTGTTTGGCGCTGTTGGCGCGGGGCTGCACACATTAGCTTTCGGCATTGATCCGCTGAAACACAAAGGCATGGAAGGCATCGACACCTTCCAACAAGACCGTGTCGCGCGCGTGGTCGATGAGGCCGAAGCGCACCTGAATGCTATGAAAGACGCGATCCTACGCTCGGGCGATCGAGACATGGAATCCCAAGTCGAACGGTTTCAAACAGTGGCGCGCGATCTGATCCGCACCGTCGAGGAAGATCCCCGCGATCTGTCTGCTGCGCGCAAATATTTGGGCGTCTATTTGCGCGGCGCGCGCGATGCGACGTCAAAATACGCCGATATCTACAGCCGTACTCGCGATGCGCAGGCCCAACAGGATTTCGGCGTGTTCTTGGAAGATATGACCAACAATTTCTCGGCGCGGACCCGCAAACTTTTGATCGAAGACCGCACCGACCTCAACATCGAAATCGACGTGCTGCGTGACCGTCTCGCCCGCGAAGGCGTGCGGCTCAACGACAGCTAAATAGTGAAAGAGAGTACAATTATGTCAGATACAGTTCGCCAAAAAGCCCAAGATAGCCTGGCCATGGTCGAAGAGGTCACAGCACTGGTGCTGCCCGAACCCAAAGATGCGGGCGCCGTTGTCACTTTGGATCAGGCCGATGCGGCGCTGTCCTCGGACATTCGCGCGCGCATGGACGAAATTGACATGGAGGACACCAATTCCATCGTGTCCTTCGGCTCGGCCGCGCAGGGCGAGTTGCAAACCATCAGCCAAGCCATGCTTGCCGATGTGCGCAACAAGGATGTCGGTCCTGCGGGCGATTCGCTGCGCACCATCGTGTCGACCATTCGCGGGTTTTCTGTGTCCGAATTAGATGTGCGCCGCAAACGGTCCTGGTGGGAAAAGCTGCTGGGACGGGCCGCGCCTTTCGCGAAATTCACCGCCAAGTTCGAAACAGTTCAAGGTCAGATTGACAAGATCACCGATGACTTGTTGAACCACGAACATACGCTGCTGAAGGACATCAAATCGCTGGATGTTCTTTATGAAAAAACGCTGCAATTCTATGACGAATTGGCGCTGTATATTTCGGCTGGTGAAGCAAAACTGCAAGATCTGGACACCAACGCCATTCCCGCAAAAGACGCCGCTGTTGGGGCCGCACCTGAGGGCGATCAAGTGATGGCCGCCCAAGAATTACGCGATTTGCGCGCCGCGCGCGACGACCTGGAACGCCGGGTGCATGATCTGAAGCTGACGCGTCAGGTGACGATGCAATCGCTGCCCTCGATCCGTTTGGTTCAGGAAAACGACAAATCCTTGGTAACAAAAATCAACTCGACCCTCGTGAACACCGTGCCGCTGTGGGAAACGCAATTGGCGCAGGCGGTGACGATTCAACGCTCGGCCGAAGCGGCAGCGGCAGTGCGCGATGCCAATGATCTGACCAACGAATTGCTGACCTCGAACGCAAAAAATCTGCGCGACAGCAACAAAATCATCCGCGAAGAAATGGAACGCGGCGTGTTCGACATCGAAGCGGTCAAGCAAGCCAATGCAGATCTGATTGGCACCATCGAGGAATCGCTGCAAATCGCAGATGAGGGCAAACGCAAACGCGCGGCGGCGGAAACGGACCTGAAGAAAATGGAAGCCGATCTGCGCGATACATTGGCCGCCGCCAAATCCCGCCGCGACGGTGTGGGCGACAATTCTGGCACAGCTGTTCCCAGCTAAGTCAGACGTGATCCGGGCCTTAAATATTGCAGCTCGGGCGGCAGCGTGTTTGGCGCTGCCGTTTCTGATGGCGTGCGAGATGATGAGCCAGACAACGCCCGTGCTGACACCCAAGGCGCGCCCCCCAGCCCCCGTGGCAGCACCCGCTGTCGCCACCGCACCCTCTATCGATAGCGCGGCCTTGCGCGTGTATTACCAACGCATCCTAAATGACGGTCTGACCCAAGGTCTGCTGCGCGCAGATGGGGGCGGCGTCGATACGCCCTATACAGCCGCCATGCTGATGCGCAATTTCGAAGACATCGCGTTTTTCAGCGAATACCAGCGCGGCGGCCAACCTTTGCGCCGCTGGGTCGTGCCCATCCGCATGGAAACCCGGTTTGGCCCGTCCGTCAGTGCCGCCAACACTACCCGGGATCGCAATGCGGTCACAGCCTATGCCGCGCGCCTGTCGCGGATTACCGGCCACCCAATAACGATCACAAAAGAGCGCGCAAATTTCCATGTGTTCTTTGCCAGCGAAGATGATCGCCCCGGCTTTATCAACCAAATCAAAACCTTAGAACCACGCATTGATGCGGGTACCCTGGCGACCATTCTGAACCTGCCGCGCGAAACCTATTGCCTTGTGGTGGCCTTCACCCCCGTGGGACAACCTGGCACCTACACCCGCGCCATTGCCTTGATCCGCGCCGAACAGCCCGACCTGATGCGTCTCAGCTGCATTCACGAAGAGCTGGCCCAAGGCTTGGGACTGGCCAATGACAGCCCTGCCGCGCGGCCCTCAATATTCAACGATGATGACGAATTTGCGCTTCTGACCAGCCATGATGAAGCGCTGCTGAAACTGCTCTATGACCCGCGCCTGTCCCCTGGGATCAGCGCCGATGAAGCCCGCCCTGTGCTGCGTATTCTCACGCGCGAAGTCATGGGCGAAGACGTTTAACAAAAGGACTTTAACCCCATGGGTATCTTCGATTTTCTCACTGGCGAATTCATTGATGTGATCCACTGGGTCGATGACACGCGCGACACGATGGTGTGGCGGTTTGAACGCGAAGGGCATGAAATCAAATACGGCGCCAAGCTGACGGTGCGTGAAGGCCAGGCGGCGGTGTTTGTCCACGAAGGTCAGTTGGCAGACGTGTTCACGCCGGGGCTTTATATGTTGGAAACCAACAACATGCCGGTGTTGACGACGTTGATGCACTGGGATCATGGCTTCAAGAGCCCCTTCAAATCCGAGATTTACTACGTCAACACCACCCGCTTTGGTGATCTGAAATGGGGCACGAAAAACCCGATTATCTGCCGTGATCCCGAATTTGGGCCCGTGCGTTTGCGCGCCTTTGGCACCTATTCGGTCAAAATCAGTGATCCTGCGCGGTTCTTGGTGGAAATCGTCGGCACCGATGGCGAATTCACGATGGACGAGATCAGCTTTCAGATCCGTAACATCATCGTTCAAGAATTTTCCCGTACTTTGGCGCGCGCGGGCATCCCGGTGCTGGATATGGCCGCCAACACCCGCGAATTGGGCCAGCTGGTCGCGCGCGAAATTGAGCCACGCCTGACCGAATACGGGCTGAGCCTGCCGGAACTATACATTGAAAATATCTCGCTTCCGCCCGCAGTAGAGGATGTGCTGGACAAGCGATCCTCGATGGGGGTGATTGGGAATTTAAACGAGTATATGCAATATCAAACCGCCGAAAGTCTGGGGCGTGATGGCGCCGGGGCTGGCGCGATCCAAACAGGTGTTGGTGCGGCGTTGGGCATGCAAATTGCCAACAGTATGCAGCCCGGTCCTTGGGGTGCACGGCCAGCACAAACGGATGCGCCCCAAGCCATCGCACCGCCACCCCCACCTGTCGAACATGTCTGGCACATCGCCAAAGCTGGCGAAACAACGGGACCCTTTGCCAAGGCCGAGCTGGGGCAAATGGCCGCCAAAGGCGATCTAAGCCGGGACAGCTATGTCTGGACACCGGGCCAAGATGGGTGGTTGCGCGCCGAAGATGTGATTGAATTGGCACAGCTTTTCACGATTCTACCCCCACCGCCCCCGAACGCCTGATCCTGACGGGCAATGACACAAGACCAGACCGATCACCGATTTCCCTGCGACAGTTGTGGGGCAGATTTGCGGTTCGCGCCGCAAACCGGGGCGTTGCAATGTGATCACTGCGGCAACACGCAGGATCTACAAGGTGCCGGGTTACACTTCCCGGCGATCAAGGAACTTGACTTTAATGCCGCCCTCTCTGCCCGCCTGCCGCCCGCAGATATGGAAGAAACACGGGTATCGAGCTGTCCAAATTGTGCCGCACAGGTCGAATTTGATCCCGACATCCATGCCGCCGAATGCCCGTTCTGTGCCACCCCTGTGGTCAGTGACACCGGCGCACATCGCCATATCAAACCGCGCGGGGTGATCCCGTTTGAGCTGAACCAGCAAAATGCGCGTGAAGCGATGAATGATTGGCTGGGTGGGCTGTGGTTTGCGCCGTCGGGTCTGCAAAATTACGCCCGCAAAGGACGCGCAATGCAGGGGATTTACGTGCCCTATTGGACCTTCGATGCGGACACGAAAACGCGTTATTCGGGTCAGCGCGGAACAGTCTATTACGAACGCAAAACCGTCGTGCGCGATGGCAAAAGGCACAGTGTGCGCGTTCCAAAGACGCGTTGGCGCAACGTGTCGGGCCGCGTGGCGCGGTGGTTTGACGATGTGTTGGTGTTGGCCTCAAAATCCCTGCCCAAACGCAATACAGACGCGCTGCGCCCTTGGGATTTGTCTGCGCTGGAACCCTATGCCCCTGAATTCTTGGCAGGATTTCGCGCAGAAGGCTATACCATCGCCCTGCCCGACGGCTTTGATGAGGCGCGCGCCGTAATGGCCCGCCAGATTGAACGAGATGTGAAATTCGACATTGGCGGGGATCGCCAACGTATCCACGGACTTGATACGCAAATCCAAGACGTCACGTTCAAACATATCCTGCTGCCAGTTTGGCTGGCCGCCTATAAATATCGCGGAAAATCCTATCGCTTTGTGGTGAATGGCCAATCCGGGCGGGTGCAGGGCGAACGCCCCTATTCTGCAATCAAGATTGCGTTTGCCGCGATCGCGATTGCCATCGTGGCGGCGGTGCTTGGGTATCTATACGCGCATAACCGCTGATCACGGCGACCAACGGGACAGCGCGTCCTCGTCCACATCGCGCGGTGCGACCCAGGTGGTACCTGCTTTGCTGATTTCGCGTTTCCAAAACGGTGCGCGGGATTTGAGGTAATCCATCAAATACTCTGCCCCCGCAAACGCATCTGCCCGGTGGCGTGCAGCCGTTGCGACCATCATGATTGTATCACCCGGAACCAACCGCCCATACCTGTGGATAACCATGCAATCACCCAAAGAAAACCGTGCCTTGGCTTGCTCTGCGAATGTGGATAATTGAGCTTGAGTCATGCCAGGGTAATGTTCGATTTCCATCGCCTCAAGGCCCGCATCTGTGTCCCGCACGATCCCGGAAAACGTCACCACTGCGCCCATACTGTCTTGTGCCGCCGCAAAGCGTTCAGCTTCCGCACCAAAGGCAAAGGGCTCTTCCTGTACCCGAATATCCAAGGTCTACCCCCCGGTCATCGGCGGGAAAAACGCAACCTCACGCACACCTGCTAAGGGTGCGTCAAATTCGGACAGCTCTTGATCCAAAGCCACGCGCAAAGCACTAAGATCTTCAAACGCCATGGCATAACGCTCTTCGCGGGCGCGCAGTTCTTCCACCAAATCGGCGACCGTTGCGGCCTGCGTATCGATTTGTTCTTTGGGCAGCCCAATGCGCTCGCGCACCCAAGCAAAGTATAAAACATCCATCAGCGTGCCTCTTTCAAATGCGGCCAAGCCTTGGAAAAATAGTCCCAACCGGTGATGGCCGTCAATGCCGCGGCAAGCCACAACATCCACAATCCAATGCGGCCGGCCCATTCCATACCGGTGAATTTCCACCCCAGGCCTTGTGTGTCTTCTACCTGCCCCGACAACATCTGCGCAATCATCTCATCATCCATGCCCCAGGTCGACATCGTTAGGTAATGCTCAAAGATGCCCTGGCTGAACAAAATAGCAATCGCCAGCATTTGCACCGTCGTCTTCCACTTGGCCAATTTCGTGACCTTCAAAGTGCCAGCGACATCCCCCAGGAATTCGCGCAAGCCCGATACGAATACCTCGCGGAACAGGATCACAGTGGCAGGTAGAACCAGCCATGCCGTCATCGTCGAATAGCCCAAGATCACGGCCAATGCGATCACCACCATCGCTTTGTCTGCAATCGGATCCAGCATCGTTCCGATCTTGGTTTCTTGCTTCCAAGCGCGGGCCAAATAGCCATCAAACCAATCGGTGATCGCAGCTGTCAGAAACAAAAACAACGCGAAGAAATCCGCATAGGGGCGCGTGAAATACAAAAACATCACGGCCAAAAGCGGGGCGGCAAACAAACGTAAAACTGTCAAAATATTGGGTAAATTCCAAACCATATAGACAACCTACTGCCGCAAACCGGCGAACAAAAGCACCAAATCACGTCCCGCAGTTACCCGCCTTCATGAAAATAGCCATAGATCTTTTCCGCCAACGCTTTGGACACGCCCTCAACAGCTTCGAGATCCGCCAAATTCGCGCGTCCAACGGCTTTGGCAGAGCCAAAATGCGCCAAAAGCGCCCGTTTGCGCGCAGCCCCCACCCCCGGCACGTCATCCAGCGGCGTGGCCCCCACGGCTTTAGAGCGTTTGGCCCGGTGGGTCCCAATTGCAAATCTATGCGCCTCGTCGCGCATGCGCTGCACAAAATAGAGCACCGGATCATTGTGACGCAGGGCAAAAGGGCGTTGGCCGACACGGTGGAATTCTTCTTTGCCCGCATCCCGGTCGATTCCCTTGGCCACACCCACCATCGGGATGTCCTGCACACCATGTTCGGCCATGATCTGCGCCACGGCACTGACCTGACCCGCACCGCCGTCAATCAACAAAAGATCCGGCCAATGTCCTTCTTTGCGATCTGGATCTTCTTTTAACAGCCGCTTGAAACGCCGGTGCAGCACCTCTTTCATCATGCCGAAATCATCGCCGGGGGTCAGATCTTCGCCGCGAATATTGAATTTACGGTATTGGTTTTTGTTAAAGCCTTCGGGCCCAGCGACGATCATCGCCCCCACCGCATGCGCACCCTGAATGTGCGAGTTATCATAGACTTCGACCCGCGCGGGGGCGTTTTCTAAACCAAAGGCCTCGGCCACACCGCGCAACAATTTGGCCTGGGTCGCAGTTTCGGCCATCTTGCGCGCAAGGCTTTCCCGGGCATTGCGTAAGGCGCCCTCTACCAGTTCAGATTTCTCGCCCCGTTGCGGCACCAACAACTCGACTTTGCGCCCCAATTTACCGCAAAGCGCGTCTGTCATCAGATCAGGATTGGCCACCTGATTTGACAAAATCAATTGGCGCGGCGGCTCGCGGGTGTCGTAAAACTGGCCCAAAAACGCTTCAAGCACCTCGGCAGCATCCACATCTGGTGCAAGCCTGGGATAATAGTCGTGATTGCCCCAATTCTGGCCCGCGCGGATGAAAAATACCTGCACACAAGCCTGCCCGCCCTCCATATGCAGCGCGATCACATCTGCCTCGGACACCGTGCGCGGATTGATCCCTTGGGCGGTCTGTACTTGAGTTAACGCCTTGATCCGGTCGCGCAGAGCAGCCGCGCGTTCGAATTCCATGTCTTGCGAGGCCTGCGCCATGTCCGCAGCTAAGCGTTCCTGAATGCCTGTTGTCTTCCCGTTTAGAAACTTTTCTGCATCCCGGACCGTCTGCCGATAGGCGTCGGGCGAAATTTTACCCACACAAGGCGCAGAGCACCGTTTGATCTGATATTGCAAACAAGGACGCGTGCGGCTTTCGAACATCGAATTGGAACAATCGCGCAGCAAGAATACCCGCTGCAATTGGTTCAGCGTGCGATTGACCGCGCCCGCCGAGGCAAAGGGTCCATAATATGCGCCCTTCTCTTTCTTTGCGCCACGATGCTTTTTGATCTGCGGGTAGTCATGTTCAGCAGTGACCAGGATATTGGGAAAAGACTTATCATCGCGTAAAAGCACGTTAAACTTCGGCTTCAACTGTTTGATTAGGTTTTGTTCCAACAGCAGCGCTTCAGTTTCGGTGCGCGTGGTCAGAAACATCATCGATTGGGTCATCGAGATCATCCGCGCAATCCGCGCCGAATGCCCTGAGGGGCGCGCATAATTGGACACCCGCGCCCGCAGATTGCGCGCTTTACCCACATACAAAACCCGACTTTCGCCATCCAGCATCCGGTACACACCGGGGCTGCCATCAATAGACTTGAGGTAGTCTTGTATGACCGTATGGCCGGTTTGGGGGGCGTCTGTTTCGCTCATGCGGGGACCTTAACGATTCTTATGCAGCGCTGCACTGATTTATAGGCTGACGCAACTGTGAACTCATCCACCGAATGTGTGGATAAGTCCGCGGATAAGTTAAGGGTAGCGGGAAAATTTCATGCAAAATTAAGACCTTGTTTACTTTGCCTATTTTTTAGGCACTACGGCAAAGTGCTGTTTTAACTCATTTTTTTCGTTAATTTCCGGTAAACCGCTGAAAAGCAAACATATTCGGTAACGGGTTTTTGGCCAAATCGTTAACAGTGCAAAACTTTCACCTTAAGCGATCATTCAACCCCCAAAACATCTGGCGTTTGCCAGCCCAGATGCTGCCCGCCATCAACGCATAAAAGCTGTCCTGTGATGGCCGGTGCATCCAAAAAATAGCCCAAAGCCGCGGTGATGTCCTCAGGATTGGCACCTCGGTTTAAAACAGTTGCGGCGCGTTGTTTGGCGAAATGTTCTGCGGATTGGCGACCGCCCTGCAACGTTGGGCCGGGCCCAATCGCATTCACCCGGATCGTGGGGGCCAAGCCTTGCGCCGCAGTTTGGGTAAAGGCCCAAAGGCCCATCTTTGCGATCGTATAGGTCATGAACTCGGGCGTTAGTTTGCGCACGCGCTGGTCGATCATGTTCACGATCAAGCCCGTTGCGCGCGGCTCGCCCATCGTATCGTGCCCGGGTTTCAGTCCCTGCTGCGCCATTTTCTGAGACAGCACGAATGGCGCGCGCAAGTTCGAACCGATGTGCCGGTGCCAGCTTTCCGAAGTGGCAGTTTCTAAAGTGTCATATTCAAAGATGGACGCATTGTTCACCAAACAGGTGATTGGTCCGCCCAGACCTGCAACGGCGTCATCAAAAGCTTGGGTCGTTGCGGCATCCTCCAACAGATCTGCTTGCACCTTTACAGCCCGGTGCCCTGCCGATGTGATCGCAGCGACGGTTTGGTCCGCTCCCTCAGAGGACCCGGCATAATGCACCGCTACATCAAAACCCCGGCGCGCCAAATAGATCGCCATAGCTTGGCCCAACCGGCCACCGGATCCGGTCACCAATGCGCGTTTTTCCGTCATGTCGTGCCCTTTAGACCTAGTTCAACACAACAATCACATAGCCCACATAAAGCGCGGTCAAGACCACGCCCCAGACCCGCGACAGGTCTTGGCGGAAATAGACGAAAGGGACCAGGATCAACGACGCCGCCAACATCACCCAAAGATCAAAGCGCAAGAACGCTGCATCAACGGGGATCGGCCCCACCAAGGCCGCAACGCCAATGATTGCCAATAAATTAAACATGTTTGAGCCGATAACATTGCCCAATGCCACATCAGCCTGCCGCCGCAACGCCGCCATCACGGTTGTGGCCAGCTCAGGCAAAGACGTGCCTACCGCCACCAACGTTAAGCCAATCACCGTGTCCGACACACCATATTGGCGGGCGATGATCGAGGCATTGTCCACCAACAACGTCGCGCCTAATGGCAAGCCGATCAGCCCCAACACAAGGAAAACACCGATCAAAAGGCGGCTCATGTCGGGATCCGCACCTTCGACATCTTCGTCGTCCTCGGCGTCTTTTCCAAGCCGTTGGTGCGCCCGCGCGTCGCGAAAAGCATCACCCAAGACGAACGCCAAACCAGCCAGTAGCACCAAAGCTGACACCCAATCGAACACACCGCGAAACGCCAAAGCGATGAACAATATCGTCGCTGCGATCATGAAATTGAACGTCTTTTTCGTGTCACAATCCGAGGTATGCATCGTCGCAAGCAAGGCGGGAATACCCAGCACCATCAACACGTTGGCCGTGTTCGATCCAACGACATTGCCCATGGCGATACCAGGCGCGTTGTCCAAGATCGCTTTGATCGCAATCAGCAATTCAGGTGCAGATGTGCCGAAAGCAACGATTGTCAACGATACGATCAGAGCCGGCACACCCAGTCGCAACGACAGGTTCACAGCGCCCTTCACCAGCGCATCCCCCGCCAACAGCAATATCACCAGCCCCAAGCCGGATAGCAGCCAAGGCATCAGATCAGCCATGCGTATCCCCGCAGCCACAGCGCCCCTTGCCGATCCGATATCGCCCACAAGACGTACATTTTGCCGATTGCAATCGCTTACCGCCGATCCAGTGCAATTTTCCGAACATGCCTAAGACAGCAATAAAGACCAGGAACAGAACGACAATCTTGCTAAGCATTTACAGTCCGAACTGCGCAAAAGCCGCGCGTTCTTCGATGCTAATTAGCGCGTCATCCATCATCTTGGCCCCAAATCGCTGCAGGAACGGGCGTTTGATCGCGTAGCGGCGAAACTTAACCTTATCGCCGAACCGCTCTTTCATGGTCGGTGCCAAATGCCCGATACCATCGATCAAACCGACCTTTTGTGCGGCACGTGCCAGCCAGATTTCGCCTGTGAACAAATCGACGCCCTCAGGCAGTTTCGCACCGCGCCGTTGTTTCACATGGCCGATGAAGTTTTGATGAAGATCTTCCAAAATTGTCTTAAGCCGCGCCACATCTTCGGGCTTTTCGGGGCGGAACGGATCCAGCATCGATTTCGACTGACCCGCTGTATACACACGCCGTTCTATCCCTTGCTTGGCCAGAAATTCATGCGCGCCAAACCCGGCGGAAATCACGCCGATCGAACCAACGACCGAGCTTTCATCCGCGAAAATCTCATCCGCTGCACTGGCGAGCCAATATCCACCCGACGCCGCCACATCCTCGACAAACGCAAACACCGGTACTTCTTTTTCCTCGGCCAGACGCCGGATCCGCGCGCCAATCAACGAAGATTGCACAGGGCTGCCCCCGGGCGAATTCAGCTGCAAGGCGACAGCAGCAGGTTTGCCCTTGGAAAAGGCGCGTTCCAGCACCGGGGCCAAGGCCTGATCGCTCAGCGCACCGCGCCCACCTGATGCGATCACGCCGCTAAGGCGAATGACCGAAACGACGGGATCGGATTTCAAAAATGGGACAAAACGCTTCATGCAATACCATGTAGATTTGCACTGCCTTGCAGACAAGTGCCACACATGCACGAAGGTGTGTCGCGACAAAATCGCAACGCTTGAAAGCTGTGCACGCGGGGGTCAGGATCGGATCCGCCATCCGGTTTTGAAGATCCACGCAATGATTAACAAACACGTCAAAGTGAACCCCCCGATGGCCAGCAAGGACATCGCCACAGGCACGTCAGACAACCCAAAGAACGCCCAGCGAAACCCCGAGATCAGATACACAACAGGGTTGAACATCGAAATCGTCTGCCAGACCGGCGGCAGCATTGAGATCGAGTAGAACGAGCCACCAAGGAACACCAAGGGCGTCACAATCAACAGCGGAACCAATTGCAATTGCTCAAAATTCTTTGCCCATATGCCGATGATAAACCCCATGAGGGAAAAGCTGATGCAGGTCAAAACAAGGAAAAGTAACATCGCAATCGGGTGCATAATCGTGATGTCGACAAAGAAGAACGAAGTCCCCAAGATAATCAGACCGATGATAAACGATTTGGTCGCCGCAGCCCCTGCATAGCCGATCACGACTTCTATAAAGCTTAACGGTGCGGACAGTATTTCAAAGATCGTGCCGATGAATTTCGGGAAATAAATCGCGAAACTGGCATTGGAAATGCTTTGCGTCATCACTGTCAATAAAATCAGCCCTGGCACGATAAACGCGCCGTAACTGACGCCTTCGACCTCATCAATGCGGCTGCCGATGGCGGCACCGAAGACTACGAAATACAACGAGGTCGAAATTACGGGCGAGACGAAACTTTGCAGCAAGGTGCGAAAGAAGCGCGACATCTCAAAGATATAGATGGATTTGATCGCAGCCCAATTCATGCGCTTGCCTCTTGCTCTTTGACCAGGCCGACAAAGATATCTTCCAGGCTGGATTGACGCGTCACCACATCGCGCAGCTGCAAGCCTGCATCCGCGACATCGCGCAAAAGCTGAGTAATTCCAGTGCGTTCGCGTCGCGTGTCATAACTGTAGGTCAAAGTGTTGGGGTCTTTGAGTGCCAGCTCATACTGCGCCAGTGATGCAGGGATCGTTTCAATCGGATCTGCGATTTGCACATCTAGCTGTTTTTGCCCCATCTGCTGCATCAGCTCGGCTTTTTCCTGCACCAACAGCAATTCGCCTTTGTTGATCACCCCCACACGGTCGGCAATCGCCTCGGCTTCTTCGATGTAATGGGTGGTCAGGATGATCGTAACACCGTCCGCTTTCATGCCCGCCACAATGTCCCACATGTCTTTGCGCAGCTCGACATCCACACCGGCGCTCGGTTCGTCCAAGAACAACACGCGCGGCTCATGGGCCAGCGCTTTGGCAATCATTACCCGGCGGCGCATCCCCCCCGACAACTCGCGGATTTGGCTGTCTTTCTTGTCCCACAGACTCAGTTTCTTAAGCAGGTCTTCAACCACAGAATCCTGTCTAGGCCGACCAAACAGTCCGCGCGAAAACCGCACGGTGTTGATGACCTTTTCAAACGGTTCCAACGCGACTTCCTGCGGCACCAAGCCAATCAAACTACGCGCGGCGCGATAATCTTGGATGATATCATGCCCACCAACGCTTACCGTGCCCGAAGTTGGCGTGGTGATCCCGCAGACCGTGGAAATCAACGTCGTCTTGCCCGCCCCATTCGGTCCCAGCAATGCGATGATCTCGCCTTCTTGGATGTTAAGCGAGACCCCTTTCAGCGCTTCAAACCCGTCCGCATAGGATTTTTTCAGGTCTTTGATCTTGAGAATGGCGGGCATGGTGTGTCTCCGAACGGTGCACGCAGTCTAGCGCGGCGCGGCCCCACGCACCAGCGCGCCCGCCCGCAAGGCGCTGTGCAGATTTGCACAAATCTGGTTAGGTTATGCGCGGCCCGTCAGTTTTTTAAACCAACCGCGTTTGACTTCACCCGCTTCAGATGTGTCATCGTCGGCCGGACCTTCTAGAACTTCTTGCAAGTTGGCGAAGAACTGATCGGCCATTTTCTTGGCGAACCCATCAATAATCCGACTGCCCAGTTGCGCCAACTTTCCACCGACTTTGGCATCGACCTCATAAGCCAGCTCAGTTCCGCCATCTTTGGCTGTCATCGTGACCTCGGCCCCGCCTTTGGCAAACCCAGCGGCCCCGCCTTTGCCCTCGCCCGAAATCGTGATGGATTGACCGGGCACCAGGTTCGACAAGGTCACAACGCCTTTGAAGGTAGCTTTCACTGGGCCGACTTTCTGTACCACCACCGCTTCGAACCCGTCTTCCACAGATCCTGCCACCTCTTGCGCGCCCGGCACGCAGGCTTTCAGGACTTCGGGTTCCAGCAACGCGGCGTAAACTTCGGCGGGGCTGGCAGCGATTTGGCGGGTATCGGTCATGTGCATGGCAACGGTCTCTCTCACTTTGTCGCATTTTGTTACCGGAGATTCTGGCAGAGGGCCATTGCGCAATTGGTCGAACATCGCATAGCCCTGTGGGATGACCACCCCCGCGCCCTCTTCTACGACCCTTGGCATCTTGTTCGTGCTGGCGGGTGTCATCTGCATTTCGGTCAATGACCTGGTCATCAAACAGCTGTCGGGCGACTATTCGCTGCACCAATCGGTGTTTATCCGGTCCACCATCGGCATCCTGTTTTCGCTGATCCTGGTGCAGCTTGAAGGTGGCTGGCGGATTTTGCGGACCAAGACACCGTTTTGGCACGCGTTTCGCGGTATTCTAATTGTAATCGCCAATATGACCTATTTCGCCGCATTGGCCGCCTTGCCCTTGGCAGATGTGACGGCCCTGTTCTTTGCCGCCCCCTTATTCATCACTTTGCTGTCGATCCCGATCTTGGGGGAAAAGGTCGGGCTTTTGCGGATGGGCGCAGTCAGTGTGGGCTTTATCGGGGTGGTTATCATGCAGCGCCCCTGGGAAGACGCAGGCAGCATCGACGTGCCCCGCATCGTGTTGGTTTTGCCCGTGATCGCGGCATTCACCTATGCGCTGAACCAGATCCTGACGCGTAAATTGGGCGGTGCGACGAAAGCATCAGCCATGGCTGTTTATATTCAGGCCACCTTTATTGTGGTGTCTTTGGGGTTTTATGTGGCGGCGGGCGATGGACGTTATGCGCAAGGGCAAACCAATGAAAGCCTGATTTTCCTGCTGCGCGCTTGGACTTGGCCGACGGCGCAGGATTGGCCTTATTTCATCGTGCTTGGCGTGAATTCCGCCGCGATTGGCTATTGTCTAAGCCAAGCGTATCGTCTTGCGGATGCAGCGACAGTTGCGCCTTACGAATATATCGGTCTGCCGCTGGCAGTTTTCTGGGGCTGGGTTATTTTTGCGGAATTGCCCGTGCTAGAGGTCTGGATTGGGATCGCGCTGATCTTGGGGGCGGGTTTGTTTGTTTTTCTGCGCGAGCAGCAAAAATCCCGCGCGGTGCTGCGCGCCTCAAAAATCACCACGCGTTAGGGTTAAAGCGACGGCAACCACAGCGCCAATTGCGGCATCGCGATCAGCAAGGCCACCAGAAGCAGCGAACAGCCGATAAATGGAAAGGCCGAGCTATAGATCTGCCGCATCGTCGTGTCCGGCGGGGCCACGCCCTTCATCACGAACAAAAGCAATCCAAAGGGCGGCGTTGTGAAGCTTATTTCCAGCGCCAAAAGCATGATCAGCCCGAACCAGATCGGATCGAACCCAAGACTAAGCGCCAGCGGGAAAAAGATCGGAACAGTCAGCAGCATCATGGAAATCTGCTCCATGAACATGCCCAAAAGCAGCAGGACCGCGAACATCACCAGCAGCATGATCAGCGGCGCCAGATCGAATGAGGTGGCCCAGTTCACCAACCCGCGCGAGGCCCCGGAAAACGCCAGAAGCTGGCTGAACGTGGCCGAGCCGAACACGATCAGATAGGCCATCAAGGTGACGCGCAGCGCCCCAGTGATCGATTTTCGCATCGCATCCAGTGTCAGGCAGCGAAACAGCGCCGCCAGGATCAGAACTCCCAACGCGCCAAAGGCCGCAGCCTCAGAGGGGGTGACAAAGCCTTGGATCATCAGCACGATAATCACCACCATCACGCCAACCATGGGCACGACCTCGGTGCACAGCAGCTTCAGTTTCTGCCCCCAAGTCATCGGCGCGACATCATAGGCAGGGGCTGCGTCGGGATCCATCTTTGTCTGCAGCCAGATCGTCGCGATGTAAAAGCTGGCAAGGATCAGCCCTGGGATGACCCCTGCAATCAGCAATGCCGCCACATCGATCTGCGCCAAGGTGGCCAGAAGTACGGCAAGCGCCGAAGGCGGGATAATGATCGCCAGCCCGCCGGTGCCCAGAATGGGTCCGATGCTCATATGCGGTTTATAGCCCCGGCGTTGCATTTCTGGCACCATAAGCGATCCCAACAGCGCTGTGGATCCCATGGACGATCCCGACAGCGTCGAAAAGGCCGTGCCGCCCAGAACCGTCACATAGCTAAGCCGTCCGGGCAGACGCCCCAGAAGCTTGTCGATGGCATTGAACATGCGCCCACCCAGCCCGGTATGAAAGAAAATCTCGCCCATCAGCAGGAACAGCGGGATCGGCACCAGCGCGTATTTTGTCAACGCGCCCAAGCCATTGTTCAACAACTGGCCCACGCCGCGCTCGCCGCCCATAAAGATATAGGCCCCCAAAATGTTCGCCGCCAGAAAGGCCAAGGCAACAGGCATGCCAAGCGCCATCAGGAAAATGATCGCGCCGACCAGCAGGGCGAGGGCCTCGAACCACTCCATTATTCGTGAATCCCCGCTTCGCCCGAATGCATCAGGTTATCGCCAAAAACAAAGCGCGAAAATTCAATTGCCATCAGTCCGAAACTGAGCGGGAAGGCAATGGTCAGCATCCAACGCGGATAGTAATAGGCACGCGTGTCATAATCGCCGCGCGCGATATTCTTGGTGAAAAGCTCAACGCCCTTCCAAGCAAGGATGACGCAGACCAGAACGCAGGCCACCGCCACAATCCGGGACACAACGCGCCGCGCCCCATCGGGCAGCGCCGCGGTGACCAGTTCGATATGCACATGCCCCTTTTCACGCACCAGCCACGGCGCGCCCAGCATGGTCATATACAAAAGCCCATATTCAGCCGAGGTGAACAGCCATGCGAAAGGCTGCAGCCCCGCATTGCGCATCAACACCGAAACAATAACCGACACCATCAGCCACACCAATGTCGCCCCCGCAAGGACGGCCAAAAAGTTCACCACAAAGGCAAGGCTGCGCGCAATCATCGATATTTGTCCAAAGAAACGCGGGCCAGCCGGTTTGGCCAGCCCGCAGGTCCGTTACTTGGCCGCGTCAAGGTCATAGAACAGCTCAAGCAGACGGTCATAATTGCCTGTGCCGCCCGGCTGTTCTGCCATCAGGGACTTCATCCGCTCCCACGTCTTTTCACGCGCCGCGGCCAGATAATTCGCCTTGGCTTCGCCTTCCAGGCTGACGACCTTCATGCCCGCCGCATCAAGTGCGGCAAAGTCTTCGTCCCGCTTGGCGCGCAGGGCTTCGACGCTGTCCTTTTCATGCTGGATCGCGACGTCTTGCACGATTTTGCGGGCCTCTTCGGACAACGACTCCCACTTTTCATTGTTCACGATCACGCCCAGATCGGTCGAAAAGAAGCACGGCTCAATGCGGTAATTCAGGAACTCGTTCCACTTAAGATCAATCAACCCGATCTGAGTCCAGCCCGTCGCATCCACCACACCGCGTTGCAACGCCGAGTACACCTCGCCCGTGGGCAGATCGATCACTTGGGCATTCAGATAATTGGTGAAAAACGCGTTATAAACGTTGTTGCCGCGCAGCTTAAGCCCGTCGACTTCCAGATTGCCATCGGCGTCAAAGGTCGGCTCATTGCGGGTCCACAGGTTATAGCACACGCCGCTGTCGAACCAACCAAGATATTTCAGCCCCATCTTTTCCTGATGGATCTGATCGATCAGCTCGGTGCCGCCATTCATACGCGTTTCCACAGCCGTCAGGTTGGATGCCACCATCGCGTCCTTTTCAGGCAGCGCACCGCCATAGAAAGACCCTGGCGTGTAAACCATGTCCACAATGCCATCGCGCACCGCGTCGGGCTGCTGGAACATGCCAATCGCTTCGGGCCCGCCGCGCACATCAATGCGCACAACGCCCTCGCCCGCAGCATTCACCTTGTCCACAAAGGACAGGAAGCTTTTCGTATAGATCAGGCTTTCCGGAAACGCATGCACGGCTGAAATCGTGTCCTCGGACTGGGCCATCCCGGCAATCAAGCTTGAGCTGGCCAGAACGCCGCCCCAAAGTGTCATCTTCATGTGAAGTCTCCCTTTTATGTTGTGACGAAATCTAATTCGCCTTTCGTGTTGACCCCATTTTGAAGGCCGGTTTTGTGCGCACAGCTCAGTCTCTGGGCGGGATCGCGGCCCAAGGATTTCGGGTGTGATAGGTGGATCGGTACGCGGCGATGTCTGCGCTGTGCGCCTGTGTCAGGTCGATATCATCCCATCCGTTAATCAGTTTTGTGCGCCATGTATCTTCAAGCGCGAACTGGATCTGGTCTTGCCCAAAGGTGGCGCGATATGTGTCCAAATCTATGGTGACGGCAGAAAAATCTGTGCGAGGGCTTTGCAGCTTGGCGAATATGGCCGCGTCGATCTGTGCGGGCAGCAAACCGTTATTGACAGCGTTGCTTGCGAAAATATCGCCAAAACTAGGGGCAAGCACCGCGCGAAAGCCCGCATCCACCAGCGCATAGACCGCCGCTTCGCGCGAAGAGCCGCAGCCAAAATTGTCCCCCGCCACCAGCACGCTGGCGCCCAAGGCCGCGTTCAGCGCAAAGCCCGCATCAAGCGCGCCCGTGTCGGTGCGGCGCAGATCATGCAGCAGATACGTCCCATAGCCCGCGCTGCGTGGCGTCGACATAAAGCGTGCCGGGATCAGTTGATCCGTGTCGATATTGGACATCGCCAGCAAGGCAGCCCGCCCGCGATGTTTGCGCCATCCCACCATCAGACCGCCCGCCCTTGCAGCACATCGCGCACATCACAAATTTGCCCCGTCAGCGCCGCCGCCGCGACCATTGCCGGCGACATCAGATGCGTGCGCGCGCCGCGCCCCTGACGCCCCTTGAAGTTGCGGTTGGTTGACGACGCACAGCGTTTTTGCGCGCCCACAAGGTCTCCGTTCATGCCCACGCACATCGAGCATCCCGCATCGGCCCAATCCAGCCCGGCCTGCTTGAACACGGTGTCCAACCCTTCTTGCTCGGCCCGCGCCTTGACCAGCTGCGATCCGGGCGACACCAGCCCCGGCACCTTGGCCCGCTGTCCCAACAACACTTGCGCCGCAGCGCGCAAATCCTCGATCCGCCCATTGGTGCAGGACCCGATAAACACTTGATCCACATGCGTGCCAGCCAGCGCCTGACCCGCCCGCAGCCCCATATAGTCCAGCGCGTCCGCGACCGCGGTGGCCTTTTGGCCCGTCAGTGTCGCAGGATCAGGCAGGCGCGCGTCAATGGGCAAGGCCTGATGCGGACTGGTGCCCCATGTCACCGTCGGCGCGATCTGGGCGGCGTCGAACTGCACGTCGCGGTCAAACTCTGCGCCATCATCGGCTTGTAGCACCGCCCAGGCCCGGACCGCGTCGTCCCACGCAGCGCCTTTGGGCGCAAAGGGCCGGTCTTTGACATAGGCTGTGGTCACCGCATCCGGGGCGATCATGCCGAACCGCGCACCGCCCTCAATCGACAGGTTGCACAAGGTCATGCGCCCCTCCATCGACAAGGCGCGAATGGCACTGCCCGCATATTCCACAGCATGACCCTGCGCCCCGCTTGTGCCCAGCGTCGCAATCCAGTTCAGCGCGATATCCTTGGCCGTCACCCCCGGCGCCAGTGCGCCGTCTACAGCAATGCGCATGGTCTTGGGCTTTTTTTGCCAGATCGTCTGCGTTGCCAGCACATGCGCCACTTCGCTGGCCCCAATCCCGAAAGCCAGCGCACCAAACGCGCCGTGGGTCGAGGTATGGCTGTCCCCGCAATTGACCAAAAGCCCGGGCAGGGTCAGCCCTTGTTCCGGGCCAAGAACATGCACGATGCCTTGCGCGGGGTCCTCAAGGTCAAAGATGCGCAGACCATGACGGGCGGCATTGCTGCGCAATGTGTTGATCATCTGCGCAATCTGGGGATCCGTAATGCGACCCCGCCCGCGTGTCGGTGCATAGTGATCAACCACCGCAAATGTATTTTCGGGCGCGGCCATTGGCTGATGCCGCTGCGCAAGCTTGGCAAACGCATGGTGTGAACCTTCATGCACCAGATGCCGATCTACCCACAACAAAGACGTACCATCAGCGCGCTTCAGGATTTCATGGGCAGCCCAAAGCTTGTCCAATAAAGTTTGTGGTTGGCTCATGGCTGCACCTGCGTGCCCAAATCTTGCTCGGCCTGCCCGATCGCGGGTTCCCAATGACGCCCCTGCCCGTCCCCGACCCGCACCAGCGGCATTTCAAGACTGAACATATCCGGGCGATACAGACCCGACAGATATTCAACGCCCCGCCCATGCACATCGCGCACAACCCGGCGCAACGACAGCAAGGCCGACCCTTCGGCTACATCCAGCGCCTCGGCAATATCCGGGCCGGCAAGGCTGGCCGAGACCGATTGATGCGCGGCCTCGATCTGCACCCCGCTGCGCTCTAGCAGCTTGAACAATGGCGTCGTGGCCAGATCGTTTTCCGAATAATTCTGCGCGATGTCAGACGGCACATATGTCGTCAGATGCGAAAACGGCACGGCGCCATCGGCCAAACGCACCCGCGTGGCGATCTGCGCGGTCTCGCCCGGCTCAAGCCCCATCGCGCGGGCCACGTAATCGGGCGGAAGACTGTAGGAAAACGACAAAAGCCGCGCTGTGGTGGACTGACCCATTTCCACAAGCTGCGGCATCAATGTGCTAAAATTCAGCGCCGCCCGCGCACCGCGAAGTGCTGCGCTGCGCACTGTGGTGCCATGACCTGCCCGCTTTTCGATCAAACCAGCCGTACTCAGGGCCTCAAGGGCACGGCGCACGGTCACGCGGGACACCCCGTAAATCGCCGCCAACTTTTGTTCACCTGGCAGGTTCTCACCATCGCTCAGCCGCCCATCACTGATCTGATCGCGCAAAGACAGGTAGACACGGCGCGCTTTTGCACCATCTGGAAGTAGAACCTGCAACGCTGAAATTCCCCCTGCGGACGCTTTGATACGAACCAATAGTGACAGAAAAACCAACATCCTGTCTTTTTGCAAGTAAAAAATTGACTTAACAAAAAGCCAATAGTTGTATTATCAATCAGACAAGAGCCACAAAGGGTGACACATGCCGATCGTTCAACTGCATCTGCTGGAAGGCTATGACGCAAGCGCAAAACAGCGGCTGGGCGATGCGTTGACCGACGCCGTGCGCCTTGTGGTTCCGGCCCCGCCCGAGCTGGTCACACTAATGATCACCGACATCCCGGCGCAGAATTACTATCGCGGAGGTACCGCGCGCCACCCCGCCCCGGCGAAACCTGACCCCAGCGGGATCGTGCGCGCGTTTCTGAACGCCATGCAAGACCGCGATATCGAAACCGCGCACAGCTACCTAGCCCCGAACTTCACCATGACCTTCCCTGGCACGCCGCCCATGACACAATTGCAGCAGCTGATTGACTGGGCTAAGCCACGCTATCGCTTCGTGACCAAATCCTATGACGGCTTTGACGCTGTGCAAAGCGCGGGCGATGCAGCCATCGTCTATTGCCGGGGCACCTTGTCCGGCCAATGGCCCGATGGCAGCGCCTTTGACGGCATCCGCTTTATCGATCGCTTCGAAGTGATCGGCGATAAACTTATCAAACAGGACGTCTGGAACGACATTGCCGAAACAAGGACCGCCCCCGCATGAGCGACATTGACCCGATCACCCTGTCTGTCTTGTCTGGCCGGATGGAACAAATCGCCGACGAAATGGACGCCACCCTGTTTCGCGCTGCTTTTAACCCGATCATCGCCGAAGCCCATGACGCCAGCCACGGCTTGTATCATGCGGTCAGCGGCGACACGCTGGTGCAGGGCAAATCCGGTCTGCCGATCTTTGTCGGCGTGATGTCCTTTGCCGTGCAGGCCGTGATCGACAAAGCCGCGCAGGACGGCGATCTGGCGGATGGCGATATCTATATGTTCAACGACGCCCATATCGGTGGCACGCATCTTAGCGACATGCGGCTGGTGCGCCCCTATTTCCGTGATGGCCAGCTGTTCTGCTATCTTGCTTCGGTCGGGCATTGGCATGATGTGGGCGGGGCCGTTCCGGGCAATTACAACCCCGCCGCCACGGACGTGTTTCAGGAAGCCTTTGTGCTGCCCCCGGTCAAACTGGCGCGCGGCGGCGTGATCAATCAGGACATTATCGACATCGTGCTACGCAACACCCGGCTGCCGCAATCGGCCATGGGGGATCTGAACGGGCAACTGGGCGCGCTGGACCTGGGCATCAAACGCATGGATGAGCTGCTGGATGAATATGGCGCAGATACCGTGGCCGCCGCGCTTGAGGCACTGGGTCACCGCGCCGAAGCCCTGATGCGCGCCGAGCTGTCAGAGCTGCCCGATGGCCGCTGGGAAGCAACTGACTTTCTGGATAATGACGGCATTGTGGACACGCCGCTGGCCATCAAAGTCGCGCTGGAAATCAAAGATGATCAGATGACGTTGGATTTCACCGGCTCTGCCGATCAATGCGCCGGGCCGGTCAATATCGCGCTGCCCACTACGGTCGCAACGGCCTATGTCGCGGTCAAACACATCTTTCCCGCCCTGCCTGCCAATGCCGGGGTGATGCGCCCGATCAATGTGATCGTGCCCGAAGGTTCACTTCTGTCCGCACAGTTCCCCGCGCCCACAGGGGGCTACACTGAAACCATCTTGCGCATGATCGACGTGGTCTTTTCCGCCTTCGCCAAAGCCGCGCCGACCCGCGTGGTGGCCAATGCCTATGGCACGATCAACGCGCTGTCGATTGCGGGCAAGCGCGCCAATGGTCAGCCTTGGGTGATGTTCAGCTTTTATGGCGGCGGACATGGTGGATCGGTCGAAAGTGACGGGCTGAACCACGGCAATGCGCCGATTTCCACCGCAACGATCCCCCCGATGGAGATCCTTGAAGCCGCCTATCCCGTGATGTTCCGCACTTGGGGTCTGCGCGCTGACAGCGGCGGGCACGGCGCACATCGCGGCGGCGTGGGTGCGATCTATGAAATTGAGGTGCTTGAAGACAACGGGGCCGAGGCGTTTTTGTTCGGCGAACGGGGCCGCTTTGCCCCCAAGGGCATTGCCGATGGCGAAGACGGCGCGCTGAACGTGTTTTCCTACCAACTCGATGACGGCTGGGCGCAGCCTCCACTGGCCTCAAAGATGCGCGGGATTTCCCTGAAACAGGGTCAGGCCGTGCGGCTGGAAACACCGGGGGGTGGCGGTTACGGCGCGCCCAAAGACCGCGCCGCCGCAGACATTGCCCGGGACGTGGCACGCGGGCTGGTTAGCGCCGACGCCGCAGATCAAACCTATGGCACGCACTGGCGCGAGGTCACCCCATGAACAAGCGCATGATCGGCGTCGATGTGGGCGGAACTTTCACAGATGTCTTTGTGTTGAACGAAGACACCGGCACCGCAAGCGTCGCCAAAGTGCCCACCACGCGCCCCGACCAGTCCGGCGGGTTTCTGGACGGCATCGGACAAGAGGTCTCGGATCTGGCCGATATTTCCGTTGTGGTGCATGGCACGACTGCCGGGACCAACGCGCTGCTGGAACGCAAGGGCGCCAAGACCGGCGTGATCTGCACCCAAGGGCTGCGCGACGTGCTGGAAATGCGCCGCCGCGACAGGCCCCGCACATGGGGGCTGCGCGGCGATTTCGAACCCGTGGTGGATCGGCGCAACCGCCTTGAAGTGCCCGAACGCACGCTGGCCGATGGCACCATCCGCATGGCCGTTGATCTGGATGCAGTGCGCGCCGCAGGCCAGGCGCTGTTGGCGGATGGCTGTCAGGCCGCGGCGATCCTGTTCGCCAATGCTTATGCCAACCCCGCCAATGAAGCTGCAGCCGTGCAGGCCTTGCGCGACATCTGGCCCAATGCCCATGTGTCAGCCAGCCACGAAATCCTGCCCGAAATCCGCGAATTTGAACGCTTTTCGACCACCGCGCTGAACGCCTATTTACAGCCCGAGGTCTCGGGCTATCTGGGGCGGCTGGAAACGGCCCTGCGCGATGGCGGCTTTGACGGCGAATTCATGATCGTGCAATCCAATGGCGGCGTGATGGCCGTGGACACTGCCTGCGCGCTGCCTGTGCGCACGGCCCTGTCAGGCCCTGCCGCTGGGGTGATCGCGGCGGCCTATATCGCGGGCTCGGCTGGCTTTGACAACGTGATCACCGGAGATATGGGCGGCACCAGCTTTGATGTGTCCCTGATCCACGAAGGCGCGTCGATCCTGTCCCCGCAGACCTCCATCGACTTTGGCATGGTGGTGCGCAGCCCGATGATCGAAATCACCACCATCGGCGCGGGTGGGGGATCTATTGCGTGGGTGGACAAGGGCGGTCTGCTGAATATCGGCCCCGAAAGTGCGGGATCAAACCCCGGGCCTGTGGCCTATGGGCTGGGCAATGACCGCCCCACTGTGACCGACGCCAATATCGTGCTGGGCCGGATCGACCCGGACAACCCAATCGGCGGCAAGCTGGATCGTTTGGACGTGGACGCCGCCGCCCGCGCGATTGAGACCCATGTGGGCCAGCCGCTACAGCTGAGCACCCTTGAAGCAGCCGAGGCGATCCTGAAAGTCGCCAACAGCCGCATGGCAGGTGCAATCCGCCTTGTGGGGATTGAGCGCGGCTTTGACCCCAAACGCTTTGCCTTCATGCCCTTTGGCGGCGGCGGCGCGCTGCATGCCGGGGCCATGCTGGCCGAAACCGGCATCGCACGCGCGATCGTGCCGCGCTATCCCGGGGTGACCTCGGCCATGGGCTGCGTGATTGCCGACATGCGGCAGGACTTTGTGCAAACCATCAATCGGCTGGTGGACCAGCTGGACGAAACAGCCTTGGCCGGGTTCATGCAGGCCCATGTGGATCAGGGCATGGCGATGCTGGACGCAGCACACACCCGCTTTGACCGCCGCACCCTCAGCTTTGAGCTGGACATGGCCTATATCGGGCAGACCCATACTGTGTCCGTTCCCATTCAGATCACAACGACCGACGGTCAGGTCACGCCCCCATCCAAAGCGCAGATCAACGCCGCGTTCGATACCGCCTATCAGGCCACCTTCGGGCGGCTTTTGCAGGGCGGCGTGCGGCGCATCCTGAACCTGCGCAGCGCGGTGACTGGCAAAAGGCCCAAATTCGATCTGGCCACCCTTGCCCCGCGCGGTACGGCGCCTGTTTCCCCCTACGCCACGCGCAAGGTCCACTTCGCCGATCGCTGGCACGACACTGCAATCTATGCGCGTCTGGACCTGCCCGTGGGCACCGTGATCACTGGCCCCGCGATCCTGACACAGCCCGACACAACTGTGCTGATCGAACCGGGGCTGCAAGGGCGGGTGGATGCGTTCGGCAACACGATCATTGAACCAAAAGGGACCACAACGCCATGAGCGATCCAACCTCTTGGGATCTGTCCCGCACGGGTCTTCTAACCATCGATCTGCAAAACGACTTCATCCATCCCGACGGGGCCTATGGGCGCGCAGGCCAGTCGGCCAAATCCATCGCACAGCTACCAGATCGAACAGCCCCCTTGATCGCCGCGCTGCGCGCCAAGGGCGGGCGCTACCTGTCGGCGCAATTCACGCTGGTGCCCGACAAGGACGGAGCACCCCTGATCGCGCCGCACCTTAAAGAATTGCGCCCTTTTCTGGGCAAAGGCGACTTTGCGCCGGGTACGTTCGGACACACCGTCGTAAACAGCCTGCATCCGGCGGATTTCGTGATCGAAAAAGTGGCCTATTCTGCGTTCTATCAGACCCGTCTGGAATACGTCATGCGCGCGGCTGGGATAGATCACCTGATCGTAGGCGGCATCGTCACCAATGGCGGCGTGGCTTCAACTCTGCGCGATGCGCATCTGCGCAATATCGACACTGTGATGCTTAGTGACGGCTGCGCAGCCTTCTCTGACGAGGTGCATGACGCCACGCTGGTGTCGCTGGGAACGGTGACCCATCAGATGACCTGCGCCGACGCGCTTGACTGGCTCCGGGGCGCGCCATGACCCTGAAAACCCGCTTGCAGCAGGGCAACATCCTGGTCGCCCCCGGTGTCTATGATGGCCTGACAGCTGCGCTGGCCACAGATGCTGGCTTTGAAGCGCTATACCTCAGCGGCGCAGCCGTGGCCTATACCCGGTTGGGCCGCCCGGATATTGGACTGAGCACCGCAAGTGAGATGGCCGACACCATGGCCCTGATCGCAGATCGCACGCCCCTGCCCGTCATCATCGACGCCGATACTGGCTTTGGCAACGCCCTGAACGCGCAACGCACCATGCGCATGTATGAACGCGCCGGAGCCAGCGCCCTGCAACTGGAAGATCAAAGCTATCCCAAACGCTGCGGGCACCTGTCAGACAAAACCCTGATCCCCGCCACCGAAATGGCCGGGAAGATCGCCGCAATGGCCGATGCCCGCGCCAGTGAGGACACGCTGATCATCGCGCGCACCGACGCCATTGCCGTGGAAGGCTTTGACGCCGCTCTTGTGCGGGCCGAAACCTATGTTGCTGCGGGCGCAGACGTTCTGTTCATCGAAGCCCCGCAATCGCGCGCGCAGCTGGAAACCATCGCCCAGCAATTCGCCGCCCGCATCCCGCTTTTGGCCAATATGGTCGAAGGCGGCGCAACCCCAATCACCGGAGCCAACGATCTGCAAGATTTGGGCTATTCTATCGTGATCTTTCCCGGCGGCATCGTGCGGGCCATCGCGCGCACCGCGCAGGACTATTACCAAAGCCTGCAGGCCAACGGGTCAAATACAGCGTTTGCGGATCGAATGTTCAACTTTGACGGGCTGAACAAGGTCATCGGCACGCAAGAGCAGCTGCAAATCGGGGCGCGCTATGACGCCAAGGACTAAGGTTCTGCCCCCGCCGCCAAGCTATGACATCGACTGCGAAACGCTGATCATTGGGGCCGGAGCCTGCGGGCTGGTGGCCGCCCTGTCCGCCCATGAGGCAGGCCAAAATGTGCTGGTGATCGAAGCGGACGCCGTGCCCTCGGGCTCAACTGCGCTGTCGGCAGGGCTGATCCCCGCCGCAGGCACCGCCATCCAGACCGCCGCCGGGATCACCGACAGCCCGGCGCAATTTGCCGCCGATATTCAAGCCAAAGCCAAGGACGAAAACGACCCTGCATTGGTGGATCACATCACCGCCCACGCGGCCGAGGTCATCGACTGGCTGGCGCACGATCATGACCTGCCCTTTTCGCTTGTGTCCGATTTCGACTATCCCGGACATAGCCAGCGGCGCATGCACGGGCTGCCCACCCGCTCGGGGGCCGAGCTGATCGACGCCCTGCGCACCCGCTGCGAAATGTTCGGTATCGACATCATCTGCGAACGGCGCGCCTTTGCGCTGTTTTCGGACCGGGATCAGATCACAGGCATCGCCGTGTCTTGCCCCGATGGCGGGCAGGAAACCCTTGGCTGCGCGCGGCTGATCCTGGCCTGCAACGGTTTTGGCGGCAATCGCGATCTGGTGGCGCGGCATATGCCCAACATTCAGGACGGGCTGTGGTTCGGACATGACGGAAACAAGGGCGAAGCGATCCTTTGGGCCGACCAGATCGGGGCGCAAACTGCCCATCTGGGGGCCTATCAAGGGCACGGGAACGTCGCGCATCCTCATGGCATCCTGATCACATGGGCCGTGATCACCGAAGGCGGGTTTCAGGTGAACCGCGACGCCAAGCGGTTCTGGAACGAAGCGCAGGGCTATTCCGAAGCCGCCCGCGCGGTGCTATCCCAGCCGGGCGGCACGGCATATGCGATCTTCGATGCACGCATCGCCGCGATCGCCGGGCAGTTCGAAGATTTCAAACGCGCACAGCAAGTCGGCGCGATCAAAACCGCAGACACGCTGGAAGGGCTGGCCGACGCGCTTGGCGTGCCGCCGGGCCAGCTTTGCGACACAGCCGCGCAAATCCCGCTGGGGGGCACAGATGCGTTTGGCCGCAGCTTCGCACCCGCCGCGTTGGCCCCGCCCTTTATGGGCGTGGCAGTCACCGGCGCGCTGTTTCACACGCAAGGCGGACTTAAAATCGCCCCATCCGGGCGCGTACTGCACAAGGACGGGCGCGAATTTGCGACGCTTTATGCCGGGGGTGGTGCAGCCTGCGGCGTGTCCGGGCGCGGGGATAGCGGATATCTGTCGGGCAATGGGCTGCTCAGCGCTGTGGTGCTGGGCCGGATCTGTGGTCGCAATGCCGGCACCTCACCCTAGGACATTTCCGGACCAGACAGCATCGAACGCAAATCTGTTTCAAGCGGTTCCACACGCATCTGCCCCCATGATTTGCGCCAATCCGCGCTGCAACCGACAGCCCGACCCCGCATCCACGGGCCCGAAACGCGCCATCGCTTGGTCTATAACACCCGGGCTTTAACCTGAGGCATCCTGTATCGCAATTGTCCCCAGAACGCGCAGCGTGGTAGGGCAATTGTGTTTCAAGTTTCAGGCTGCGTGCTTTAATCTACACGTTTTACGATACCTCTGCGGTGACCACACAGGTCGCGATGCTGCCAAAATCGACTTTCCTTGGGCCGATATCGCCTGTGTCTTTGCGCAGGTCATAGCTTTCGATTTCAACCTGAGCTATCGCATGATATGCCACAGCCCTTGGCCGCGCGGTTGTGTCTGCCAAGGGACCGCCCATTGCATGAAACGACGCGGTCTTCAGACAAACCTTCAGTCATTGTCGTTGGTTCCCGCCCCGGCTCCAAGCAAACGCGAGGCTTCGGTCGCGGGCGCATAGGTGCGCTGTGCGTAGTTCTCAAGCCGGGCCCAGGTTTGCACCTGGATGGTGCCGCGAAACTGGGAGGGGACGGGCGGCGGCGATGGGCGCGGTGCAACACAACAGGTGATGCGGCCCGTTTGTGCAACATATAAATCCGAAGCGGCCCCATCGATCCAAAGATTCCGACCATCCGTATGGCACAACACACCCAACCAGGACACGCGCAACGGCGATTGAACCTGTTGCGCGGCCCAGGCCGCAAAGGGGATCAGCAAGACCGGAAACAGCACATCGTTCAGGGTAATATCCTGGGTACGCAAATGCGCGGCGCAATCGCT
>JBGCEM010000154.1:0-7981 GCA_045106335.1 Paracoccaceae bacterium
CAACGATCCGTGTCATCCACGCTATCGGCCAAAATTGGTATTCCGCAACTTTGGCAAATGGGTCCCGAAATGATCGGCACTTGAACCCAGCATGATCCGCAAAGCGCAAACTCGCTTCCCACCGGCCCATTGCAGCCAGCACATTGTGGTGGAAATAAAACGCGCAGTGCTGTTTGAACCCGGGGATTTAACATTCTACATGCATGTTCATGACACAAACTCCGCCAAAGATATGTGACCGGGCCGCGTTGGTTCGAAACCGTTCAAGATCCCGACCCGATGCGATGTTCTTGCATAAGGCAGCTTGGGCCGAAGTAGAGGATCGTCTGCTGATGGTTAAAAAGGCGTTTACAGCGCCTGCAATTGTGACCGGGCATTTGGAAATGTGGCGGCACTTTCTGCCAAACGCGACTGTAACCTCTGACACGGATGTGATCACATTGCAGCCCAGCGCACACGATCTTGTGATCCATGCGATGGCACTTCATTGGGCAAACGACCCTGTTGGGCAATTAATCCAATGCCGCCGAGCGTTGAAACCGGACGGTCTGTTCTTGGCAATCCTTCCAGCAGGTCAAACCCTAAATGAGCTACGGGCCTGCCTTAGCCAAACAGAAATTTCTTTGCGCGGTGGATTATCCCCTCGCATTTTGCCAATGGGCGATATCCGCGACCTTGGCGCCTTGCTGCAGCGGGCCGGATTCGCGCTGCCTGTCGCAGATTCGCTGTCACTTACCGCCGAGTATGACGATGTTGGCGCATTGGGCCGTGATTTACGCCAAATGGGCGAAACAAATGCGCAAACGGCCCGCGACAAATTTTTGACCCGAAAAACCCTGTTTCAAGACGCTAATACTCTGTACCAAACGACCTTTCCTGGAACGCAAAAAGCCATACGCGCAACATTTGAACTGGTCACTCTGACCGGGTGGGCACCAGATGCCAGCCAACCGCAACCTTTGCGCCCTGGATCTGCAAAAATGCGTCTTTCAGATGCCCTGAATACGGACGAAACGCCGCTGGCAGATTGACGTGGACCCATTTCCGTTTATCTCACACTCAACTGGCGATATATTTGGACCTGATGATGTTGGATACCACCAAGAAAGCTGTTTGCCCGATGCATGCCCCCGAAGACCACCCCGAGGTGATGCCCGCCCGCGTTGGAATTTTGTTGGCAAATCTGGGGACACCAGACAATTACGACTATTGGTCGATGCGCCGATACCTGGGTGAGTTTTTGTCGGATCGGCGGGTCATCGACTATTCGCCTTGGATCTGGCAGCCCTTACTGCAGCTGGTCATTCTGTCTAAGCGGCCTTTTTCCAGCGGCGCGGCTTACAAGTCGATTTGGAACCATGAAGCCGGCGAAAGCCCCTTGATGACGATCACCAAAGACCAAACGGCCAAAATCACTGAGTCCATGAAAGACCGATATGGCGATCAAGTCATGGTGGATTTTTGCATGCGCTACGGCAATCCGTCGACAAAATCCAAAGTACGCGAAATGATCGACGCTGGGTGCCAGAAGATATTGTTCTTCCCGCTTTATCCCCACTACGCTGGTGCAACATCAGCCACAGCAAATGACCAGTTTTTCCGCGTGTTGATGGAGGAAAAGTGGCAACCCACTACGCGCACTGTTCAGCCCTATTACGAACATCCGCTTTATATCGATGCCTTAGCGCAATCCATCGAGAACGCTTATGCTAATCTAGAAGACCGCCCAGACATTCTGGTTTGCTCCTATCACGGCGTTCCAAAACGTTACTTGATGGAAGGCGATCCCTATCATTGCCAGTGCCAGAAAACGACGCGGCTTTTGAAAGAGCGTTTGGGCTGGGATGACACGCAAATCATCACGACTTTCCAATCTCGGTTTGGACCCGAAGAATGGCTGCAGCCCTACACGGTCGAAGAAGTCGCCAGGCTTGCAGAACAAGGCAAAAAGAACATTGCTGTGTGTGCTCCTGCATTTTCCGCAGATTGCATCGAGACCCTCGAAGAAATCAACGAAGAGATTCACGAAAGCTTCGAAGAGGCTGGTGGTGAAAAATTCACTTATATACCCTGCCTCAATGATGACGAAGCGCATATCAAGGCCTTGTCTGCAGTGATCGAAGAGAACCTGCGTGGTTGGTTAGATTAGAACAAATTGCCTGTGATCGAGACCACGACGCATCATAAAAGCGTGTTCAAGCGGCCTGAGACGCCGTGCATTATATATTCAATTTAACGCAATACGGTGCAGCAACTGCTGGATCTCTTGAAATGGAAAAAGGCGGCGCATCACTGCACCGCCTTTTTGATTTTAAGTGCTATCTGACAAATTAGTCAGCAGCAGCTGCAATCAGCACAGCCAACAGGATCAGCGGAACAACGATGCCCGCGGAAGAAGATGTTGCTTCTTCGATGATCACAGGTGCTTCGATGATCGGATCTGCAACGGAACCAGCGAAAGCGGTCGAAGCAGCGGCGGTCAGGGCAGCAGCAAGAACGAGTTTTTTCATATTAACCTCCAGTATGTACGCACCGAATCCTTCGGTCGTACGCAAGACTTACCTTGTAATGGAGTCATAAACAGGTCTTTTCTGTTATTGCAAACCTGATTACGCCCAATTTTCACCTTGGGTCGGCAAAATCGTCAAATAAGCAACACTTGAGTGCCAACTTGCGCCATTTCGTACAGTTCTTCGATGTGCTCATTGTAAAGCCCAATGCACCCGTTCGAAGAACGACGCCCAATCTTGCGCGTGTCATGTGTCCCATGGATCCGGTAATACTGCCAAGTCAAGTGTAAAGACCGTGTTCCCAAAGGGTTATCTGGTCCTGGCCCGATATAATCCGGCCATTCAGGGTTGCGCTTTTTCATAGACGGTGTCGGGCGCCAATCTGGTTCTGGGTCTTTCAAAACAACAGATGTCCGCCCTTTTCTTGTCAAATCTGGCGTCAACGGCACGGAAGATGGATACAATTTATAGACAGATTGATCTTCGCTCCAGTAATGCACAGCGCGGCTGTCGATATCCACAAGGATCGCGCCTTTGGCCAACGAACTGAAGTAAGGTTGCCAATCTAACGTTCGGAAGCTGGAAATATTTCGGCGTACGGATTCTGTTAGGTCTCGCTCAACTTCGGTCGTTGCGTTTCCATTCACATCTGCCTGCGCTTTTACCAGGGATGGTGTAGCTAAGACGGCAGCCGTCCCGGCCAAAAAAGCGCGGCGGGAAGATCTTTCAAAATTGCTCTTTTTCATCCTGTTTCCTCAATGAACAAAGGTACGAGGGCCTTAGGTACCGAATTATTGCCCGAAAGCCGCAGTTGCAAATCAAACCAACGTCATCCACCACACCCCAAGTGATGTGCGTTTGAATTGCAACGCGCCACCGTGTATTCCGAACAAAATCGTTAACCTGGAGTATCCCCCTTATGGGCCGAATATTAGCACTTTTATCTGCTTTGGTCATCATGATCTCGGCCTGTACACCGATTGAACAGTCAACAACGATCGCAGCTGATGGAAAACCGGCGCCGAAGCTGTATCGTCTCAGCCGCCTAAAGCCGGCCGATGTTCAATTCAGAATGCTGGATTCGGTGAATGCGCTACGTCAGGCGGCTGGGGTCGGTCCTTTGCAGTTTAATGCGCAACTGAACGCGGCGGCGGCGACCCATGCGCGGGATATGTCCAATCAAAATCGTCCTTGGCATTTTGGCTCTGACGGGTCCTCACCCATTGATCGCGTTCAACGCGCAGGGTTTTTTGGACGTTTGATTGGTGAGAACATATCTGAGACATTTGAGACTGAATTGGAAACGCTTGGCGCTTGGATGGATCAACCAGATACGCGCCGGGTTATTTTGGCACCTGAGGCGCGTTCTCTTGGATTTTCCTGGTTTCAGGAACCAAACGGCAAAATCTGGTGGACGCTGGTCACTGGGGCGTAACTACGGGTTAATGGTGATCGGCGTTCCATTTCGGACCATGGCGTAGATATCTTCCATTTCCCGATTGGTGACGGCGATACAGCCCCAGGTCCAATCGTCCTGCCCGTTGCCTTTTCTAAGGCGGTTCGGTTGTCCGTGAATGAAAATATCTCCGCCCGGGCTTTTGCCCAACGCCCGCGCCTGAGCGATATCATCCGCGTTTGGATAGGAAATCCCAAGGGACAGATGAAACTTGCTGTTCGGGTTGCGCCGGTCAATCAGATAAGTGCCCTCGGGCGTTTTTCCGTCGCCTTCGATCTGCTTATCCCCAGCAGGAGCAAAGCCCAAATCAATCTTGTATGATTTCAAGACTTTCCCATTATGGAGCAGAAACATATCGCGATCACCCTTATTGACCACAATGCCTGTTACAGCTGGTCCGCGATAGGTTTTGAACTTGCTGTTGGAACAGGCACCCACAACCGATCCAGCAGCCAAGATTGCCAAAAAATTACGCCGCTTCATACTGCCTCATTATGTTTGTTGGCCCTTTGGGCTCATTTCTTTTCGCTTAAACGCGCTTCAATCGCTTCGAGTCGCTGCAACACTTCGCCGCGATAGCTGTCGGTGTCTTCGCGCGATTCCTCTTGGTGCGCGTCTTGCATCGAGTTCACGATCAGACCTACCAACAGGTTCACAACTGCAAATGTCGTTACCATAATGAACGGGATAAAAAAGACCCACGCATACGGGTAGATTTCCATCACAGGGCGCACGATCCCCATGGACCAAGATTCTAAGGTCATGATTTGGAACAACGAGTAGGCCGACAGTCCAAGATCGCCAAACCACATCGGAAATGATGCGCCGAACAGCTTTGTCGCAATCACAGAGCCGATGTAGAAGATTATCGCCATCAGCAAGAACACCGACCCCATTCCGGGCAAAGCCGACACAAAGCCTTCGACCACGCGGCGCAGGCTGGGGGCCGCCGATACGACACGCAACACACGCAGGATCCGCAACGCACGCAGCACGGAGAAGGTCTCGGACGCAGGCATCAATGAAATACCAATGATGATAAAGTCGAAGATATTCCAACCGCTGCGAAAGAACTTTGGCCCCAACGCATACAATTTTAGGATTAATTCAATGACGAAAATCGCCAAACAGATGTTGTCGAGAAATGTCAAAAGGCCACCTGCCCGTGACATCAGCGCTGGTGAGGTTTCCAACCCCAAAATTACGGCATTGAACAGGATTACGCCAATGATAAAGTTCTTGATCAGAGGGGTTTCCAACCAGTTGGCCAAAGCTTGCCTGTTCATGCAGCGGTCCTTTGTGACGAAATCTTTTTGTATTCAGAGCGGATGAAGCGTCCCACAAGTTCGACATGGGCTGACCAGCGGAATTGATCAACTACCTGAACCCAGTCAAACACATATCCTGCGTCAGTTAAAATTTTCGCATCACGGGTAAAAGTTGTCGGATCACAAGACACATAAGCGATCACAGGGATATTGCTTGCGGCCAGTTCCTTAACTTGTGCTAAGGCACCCGCGCGGGGCGGGTCCAAAACAACAGCGTCATATTTGCTTAAATCTTGCGGCGTCAAAGGATTGTCAAACAGATCGCGACTGATGGCTTTCACAGGGTGAATCAATCCTGCGTGATTGGCAGCTTCTTGGCAGGCACGCGTCATCGCTTTATCGCTTTCCACCGACAAAACTGGAGCAGTATTCGCCAAGTATAACGCAAATGTGCCGCAGCCTGAAAACAGGTCCACGATATGCGACGCCCCGCCGACGGCTTCTGCGACACGCGCTTGTAGGATCTGTTCTCCGTGGTCTGTAGCTTGTAAAAATGCACCTTGTGGCAGTGGCATCTCAGCTTGCCCAAGCCGATGCACCGGCTGAGCAGATTGCGCGACCAACTCACCGTTCCAAATCAAGCGCACAACATTATGCTGCGCCGCAAGCTTAGGAAGGTCCTGAGTTAAGCTCTGATCAAAAGGTTTGCCGCCCGTCACAGCAACGTCCATTCCATCCCGGGTCGCTGTGCATTGAACCGAAATTTCGCCTTTGCGACTGGTCCCAACTTTCGCAAGATCTCGCGCCAGGTCGGGGGCGCCATCCAGCATCGGAACAACAAGGGGGCAGTCAATCACATCGACCAAAACATCAGACCGGCGCGCATAAAAACCAGCCATCGCGCCATTTTTGGTCCGGCGCGCCGTATATTTAGCACGACGACGGCTTTTAGGCGGTGACACTTCAATAGTACGAAATTGCGGTGTTAGACCCTGAGATGCGAACACATCCGCCACAATATTTTGCTTCCAGTCTGCCAACACTGCATCCGAGGCATGCTGCATAAGGCAGCCCCCACATGTTTTGAAATGCCGACAAACGGGCTTAATCCGATCCGCGCTGGGTTCAATAATTTTAGCATTTTCGACGCGGCCCTCGATGACATCCCCATCGATAAGCTCTCCAGGCAAGGTGCGCGGAACAAAAACCGGGCCTTCTGCGATGCCATCCCCCTGCCGTCCCAGTTCTTTGATCTTAAGCTGTGTCATATGTCTGCTGTTTCGCTATTGTGCCGCTTGCGTCCGAATAAACCCACCAGACTGGCGTTGCCAATACTGCGCATACAAACCACCCTGCGCCAACAGCACGTCGTGACTGCCCTGTTCGACAATTCGGCCCTGATCCATCACAATCAAACGATCCATTTCGGACAAGGTCGACAAACGGTGGGCAATCGCCAAGACCGTTTTTCCCTGCATAACGCGCCCCAAGGCCGTCTGAATAGCCGCCTCGACTTCGCTGTCCAGCGCACTTGTCGCTTCGTCCAACACAAGGATCGGCGCATCTTTCACAATTGCGCGCGCCAAGGCGATGCGCTGTCTTTGGCCCCCCGACAGCTTCACACCGCGTTCACCCAGATGGGCATCATACCCGGTTCGTCCACGGTGATCCTGCAAATTAAGAATGAAATCGTGGGCTTCGGCTTGCTCGGCAGCATGGATCAAATCAGTCTCGGTTGCGTCGGGCTTACCGTACAAAATGTTGTCGCGCGCTGAGCGATTGAACATCGCAGTGTCTTGCGTGACCATCCCGATTTGTTGGCGCAAACTGTCCTGTGTGACGGTGCTAAGATCCTGCCCATCAATAGAAATGCTGCCACCTTCTGTCCGATACAACCCCAACAAAAGCGACACCAAAGTTGTCTTACCTGCACCGGATGCGCCGACAATTCCCACCTTTTCTCCGGCTTTGATTGTCAGCTTAACAGCATCCAAACCCCCTGCGTCGCGCCCATAGGCAAAGCTAAGTTTGTCAAAGACGACTTCGCCCTTTGTGACTCTTAAAGGCATCGCGTTTGCACCGTCATCAATGCGAATATGTGGTGTTAGGGTCTTAATACCGTCTTCAATCTCGCCTATATTAGCATAGATTTGCATAAGCGTGAACGACACCCACCCCGTCATTTGCGCGATCCGGATTGACACTGTTCCCGCAGCCACAATGTCCCCTGGCGAAGCAAGACCGCGCTGCCAAAGAAGCAAACTGGCGCCAATCAAAAGAACAGGCAATGCACCTGCAAGTGTCATCAAGCAAAATCGAAAGCCCGCCGCGAGATAACCAAACTCGACCGAGCGCGACCGAAAAGTATCTAACGCGCCCAAGGCAGCCGTGTCCTCGTGCACAGTATGGGCAAAAAGCTTAACTGTTTTTATATTGGTGATGGTGTCCACGATCTGACCGGTAACCATCGTACGCGCGCCAGCCCTAGAGGCCGAACGCAGTCGGACGCGCGGCAAGAACCATGAGATCAACAAGAAATAGGCCACAAGCCAGATCGCAAACAACACCACGATCCAAGGATTGATCCCGATCAAAACCAGCATTGTCCCTAAAAGGGACGCCAGCGCGAAGGCCACTACGTTAATCATTTCGGTGACAACATCCGTCACGGCGCGCGCAGTTTGCATCTGTTTCTGTGCCAGCCGCCCAGCAAAATCATTGTCGAAGAATGTGATGGATTGACCCAA
>JBGCEM010000155.1:0-39747 GCA_045106335.1 Paracoccaceae bacterium
GCGCACCAGCCGGGCGAAGGTCGTCGAGGTTTCGGGGGCATGCAGGTTCAAATGCACTTGGATAAACCCCTGCACGTTTAAGCCCAATTTCTGCGCGCTCAATCGCGCCACATAGGCCCGCACATAGCCGTCCGCCTCAAGTCGTTGACGACGACGTCCGGCTTGGCTGGCCGACAGGTTCAATGTTTCGCCCAATTGCTGAGTCGTTAGATGCGCGTTCTGCTGCAGCAAGTTCAGCAACGCGATATCAGTTTGATCCAGTGTCATGCGGCTCTTTATCCTGTCTGGGTTCGTTGGCGCAGATTGTCCGCACATTATTAACAGATATTGCGCCAATATGCACCCAATATGCATCGGGTTGCGACTAACTTGTAAACGCAGCCTGTATTGAAATCGGAGATTCCCATGGGTCCTTTCCCACATGACGCCCCAAAATCGCAGATCACGCCGGAAAATCCAGCGGGCACGGATGGGTTTGAATTCGTTGAATTCGCCAGCCCAAATCCCGATGAGCTGCGCGCTGTGTTTCGAAAAATGGGCTATAGCCATGTGGCGAATCACAAGTCACAACAGATTGAGCTATGGCAACAGGGCGACATTACCTATGTCTTGAACGCCGATCCGAACAGCTTTGCCGCCCGCTTTGTGGACGATCACGGCCCCTGCGCGCCGTCGATGGGCTGGCGTGTGGCGGATGCGAAGGTGGCCTTGGATCACGCGCTGGCGCAAGGGGCAGAGGAATATACAGGTCCCGGCAAAGTCTTAGACGTGCCTGCGATCCTTGGAATTGGTGGCAGCTTGATCTATCTCATCGACCAGTACTACGACACCTCCCCCTATAATTGGGAATACGATTGGATTGCGCAGTCCAAGCCCGAGGGCGTCGGTTTTTACTATCTCGATCACCTGACGCACAACGTGTTTAAAGGGAATATGGATGTTTGGTTCCGCTTTTACGGGGATTTGTTCAATTTCCGCGAAATTCGGTTCTTTGACATCGAGGGCAAGTTCTCGGGCCTGTTTTCGCGTGCGCTTACTTCGCCCTGTGGTCGGATCCGGATCCCGCTGAACGAAGATCGTGGTGAAACTGGGCAAATCGTGAATTATCTGAAGAAATACAACGGCGAAGGCATTCAGCACATCGCTGTGGGCGCGCGCGATATTTACGATGCCACGGATACAATTGCCGAAAACGGGCTGAAATTCATGCCCGGCCCGCCCGATACCTATTACGACTTAAGCCGGGACCGGGTTGTGGGGCATGACGAGCCGCTGGATCGCATGAAACAGCACGGCATCTTGATCGATGGCGAAGGCGTGTTGGATGGCGGTGAGACCAAAATCCTGCTGCAGATTTTCTCAAAAACTGTGATTGGACCGATTTTCTTCGAGTTTATCCAACGCAAAGGTGACGACGGTTTTGGCGAAGGCAATTTCAAAGCGCTATTCGAAAGCATCGAGGCCGAAGAAATCGCGCAAGGTGATTATGACACAGTGGCGGCCGAGTAATACAGTTCAGGTCTTTGGCATCCGCAACACAACATTGCGGCTGCCCTTTTGATAGCGCAACTCACCTTCGCCAATCGCAGAAATGCGCCCCCCGTCAATGCGGTCCCCAACCTTGACCTTTTTGTAGCGCCCGTTTGAAAGCCGTATCAATGCGCGTCGATTAGAGGGCGTACCATAAACACCCATCAAATTGATTTTCTTCAAGTTTATCGCGTTCTTGACAGTCGCTTGTTTGGCAACAGAAGTCGCGGATGGCACGCTGGGTGACACGGTGCGGGGCGCGACGGACGCCACTTCGCGGTCTGTGTCCTCTGGTTTAGGTGTTGCGGACGGCGCGGGGGCCAAATTTCGGGGACGCAAAGCCGGGCGTGCCGATTGCGCGATGGCCAATGCGGTTGCGGTGTCCTCAATCGGGTCTGTTTCAGGCGGTGTATCCGATGCTTCGGCTTGTGGACGGGCTTGCGGGCGCACTTCGGCCAGTTCTTGACGGCTGAGGCCGCCCAATTGCTGCCGCTCGGTCTGTTCAATCAGATCATCGGGCCGGGTTCGCGGGCGATAGGCGGCCAGTTCAGGTCGCGCCACAGATAAAGCAGCCTCGGGCGCAACAATTTCTGCGCGCTCCGGCGTGTCAGGGGGCACAACATCTGGTCGTCCCAAAACCACCAAGACCCCATCTGGCGACAGGGATCCTTGTGGTGTCGGGATGACAAGGCCACGCCGATCCAGCGCAAAGCTTGTGCCTGCAGGGGCAGGATTAGACGGCGCGCGAAAGGTCTGTTCGATGCCGCGCCGCGTGGGCTGGGTTAAAGCCACCGCATCAAAGGACAGGTTCGCATGATCGATTGAGGTGATGTATAAATCTTCTAAACTGATCAATGTGGGCGGCGTCGGCACGATTGGTGGGCTCGTCCAAATGCCAGTTACGGCATAGTGCTCGGCGGCGGTTTCTGGATCGAACCGCGTTGGCGGCGCAATAGCCAAGTTTGGCGCGGGCAAGGGCGCGACATCAGGGGTTTGAATTTCTGCGGGCAACGAAGCCGTTTCGATCTGAGCTTCCGGCGCCACGGTGATCGGGGCTATGTCAATATCGTCCGCAATTACAGGCACATCTGGCACAGTTGGCGCGAAAAACCCCGCCAATCCGTCTTCGCGAAACACGGTCGCCCAGGCTGCAACGCCCGCCAAAAAGACCAGCAATCCAGCTGTGACCGCCAAGCCCAAAAAGCGCGGTTTGCCACCAATAACAACGTCGTCTTCTGTGCCACGTGCGCCAAAAATCGTCATTTGCTGACGTTCGTCGCGCGGTGGTTTGAAGTTTGGTTGCACCACCGCAGTGCGCCGCGCAGATGCGCGAACAGAAGGTGCCACTGCCGTCGGCGCTAGGGCGCTGGGTTCAATCGCTGGCGCGGTGTCTTCGAAATCTGCTTCTGGCAAGGATGCCGCGTTGATGCTGACGGGCGCAGAGGTCTGATCACGCCCAGTGGCAAAATCCCGACTGACACCGCCTAGGCTGGGGCCCTGTTCAGATGTATTGGCGCGCCGTGATGCAAATCCCAAAACAGGGGTCGGATCTTCTGGCTCTGGCGTGTCACCGATCTCTGCCTTATCGCTAGGCGTGTTTGAGATCTTGTCTTCTTGCGCGGGCCCCGACGGATCCTGCGCCAAGAGCTTTGCATCGGGCCGTTCGCTAACATCCGCGACAGGGCCGTCTTGCGTTGCGATATCCGCCAGAACGACAACCGCGATGTGATCGGGCTCAATGCGCTGTTCTGGCCCGTGCATGTCCAAAACGTGTTGGGTCGGTCCAAAGAACGGCTCGCCCAGGAACGGCTCGTCTTCGGGGACGGCCACAAAACTGATCGGTACAAATCGATTTGAAACCGCGAAGTCTTCGGCTTCAGCCAGTGTTTCTTTGGCCACTGCGGCAACATGGGTCTGATCCCCGTCCGGGGAAATATCATACGCCAATTCGGAAACATCATAGGGCGTTGCGCCGATCAACGCCTCTTCGGCAGCAGCCCAACGTGCCGCATCATCCGCCCCAGGCGTGTCGAGTGTAAGGTATTTGATCTGGCCGGCAGGGATGATCAGTTTACTGCGCAGACCAGCTGGTTCGAGGGACAAAGCCGTTTCGCGCAACTTTGCTAAAGTGCCAACAAGGTCCGGATCTTCAAGCGCGGCTTCGCCAACAAAACGCCATCCCCCCGCAGCACGATGCACCAGGCAGATCCCGTCGAATGACATTGAGAGGGCAAAATTGGCTTTCATTCAATTGGTTATGTGCCGAAGCTCACCCGTATTGTTAACACGTTACCTGGTTAATCTAAGCGATCTTGACGCACATGAAAAGGGCAGCGGGGCGCATCCTTGTGCGCGCCCCGCCCAAATTGTCACAATTCGCGCTTAGCTTGTGGCTTTGGCCAGCGCTTGATCCAAATCTGCAATCAGATCGTCGGCGTTTTCGATGCCGATGGAAATGCGCACGACCTCCGGCGCAGCACCGGCGGCGCGTTGCTGATCTTCGGTCAATTGCCGGTGTGTGGTTGAGGCCGAGTGAATGATCAAGGAACGTGCATCGCCCAAATTCGCCACGTGGCTGAAGATTTCTAACGAATTTACCAGCTTGACGCAGGCCTCATACCCGCCCTTGACCGCAAAGGTGAATAAGCCACCCGCGCCGCGCGGACAGATTTTTTCTACGCGATGGTTATAGGGCGAAGATTCCAGCCCAGCATAAGTCACATAGTCGACACGCGGATCTTTTTCTAACCAACCTGCGACTGTCATCGCGTTTTCAACGTGACGTTCCATCCGCAAGGACAGAGTTTCAATTCCCATCAATGTGTAATGCGCGGCCTGTGGGTTCATGGTCATGCCGAGATCACGCAATCCGATGGCAATGCCGTGGAAGGTGAAGGCCAGTGGGCCAAAGGTCTCGTGGAATTTAAGGCCATGATAGGCGGGCTCGGGCTGGGATAGGGACGGGAATTTGTCATTGGCCGACCAGTCGAACTTGCCCGAATCCACAACACAGCCGCCGGTGACGGTGCCATTTCCCGTCAGATATTTCGTGGTGGAATGCACAACCAGCGTCGCGCCGTGCTCAATCGGGCGGCACAGATAGGGCGTGGCCGAGGTGTTGTCGACGATCAACGGAATGCCCGCGGCGTCCGAAATTGCGGAAATCGCATCCAGATCAGTGATGTAACCGCCTGGATTGGCGATCGCTTCGCAAAACACGGCGCGGGTGTTGTCATCAATTGCGGCCTGCACCGCATCCAGATCGTCGAAATCAACGAAGGTACAGGACCAGCCAAAACGCTTGATCGTCTGGCTGAATTGCGTGACCGTTCCGCCATAGAGCCGGGTCGAGGCCACGATATTCATGCCAGGTTGCATCAGCGGAAACAGCGCCATGATTTGCGCCGCATGGCCAGATGAGCAACACACAGCCCCCACGCCGCCTTCCAATGTCGCGACACGTTCCTGCAGAACGGCGTTTGTTGGGTTGGTCAAGCGCGAATAGATGTAGCCAACTTCTTGCAAGTTAAACAACGCCGCTGCGTGTTCTGCATCGCGGAAAACATAAGCCGTGGTCTGATAGATCGGCGTTTGGCGGGCACCTGTCGCGGGATCGGGGCGCGCGCCTGCGTGGATTTGTAATGTATCAAAACCGTAGGCCGGTCCTTGGGGGTCCGTTGTCATGAAACTGTCCTTGTCTGTGCTGAGAGATGGCGCAGGCATAAGCTATGGGAACAGGGGGAACAACCCGCGCGCAAGGTCCGCGTTTAGCGGACCCAGAAGCCGTTGGACTTGATTCGATTGCGGATCGCTTGTTCTTTGCGCGGCAAATCATCACGATCAAACAGCGCGCGCACTTTGGCCCCGCGCCCTTGATAGACCATGCGTTTGATGGCCTCGTTTCCTTTAAGCACTTTTTTCAGCTTATTGGGGGCGGCGACTGTTTCCAACACATCAATAACGTGATCGCTTTCCCGGGCATATAGCAGCGGCAAGAGGCGATAGTGGCAACTCACAGACCCGTCCAAATAACCCGGTGGCAAGCTGTGCTGATCGCCGCCCAATGCGTTGATGACCAAGGGCAGGGCGACTTGATCCAGCCACGGGTCCAAAGACTGACACACCAATTCGGGCGGAGGATCGTCCCGGATCGCAACGGCGAAATCCTGGAAATGGGCGTGGAAATGTCGCGGGCAGCAGAAATAGAAATACCCGGCGTTGAAATACAAATAGCGCCGCCAATACTCATCCGGTTGGCTCAAATCTAATGAGCTTTCAAAGTCCAAACCAAATTTGTCATAAAGTGACTTCCAGGTTGCGGTGTAACCCGGTCCATAAAGTTCCAATTTCGGCCAGGTGTTTTCCCGTCGCATCGATGCCGAGGGGCGTTCAAAATCGAACGGGACTGTGTTCAAATCACCTGTGATCAACGTGTCGGAATCAAAGAACACGAAATTCTCGCCTGTCGGGAGTTCGCGCAGCATCTCGATCTTATTGCCGTAGGGGTAGCTGGACCCGAAATGTTGGCTTTCAAACGGCACAATTTGCGCGCCCAACTGTTCTAGTGCGTCGCGCACAGGGGTTTGGATGCGCGGATCGCGGTCCCACAGGGGGCCGGGCTGCGGCTCGCCAATCAGAATTTTACCTGCAAAATCAGGGCTGCAATGACGCAAAGAGGCCACGAACAACAACGCTTCATATTGCAACCGCCCAGCTTGCGCCACGAGGGCGACATTAAATGACTGCGGGTGATGTGGCGTCATGGCGGGCACGTGGCTCATTTTTGTTGGCCCTATGTTAGCGGAAAGGGCAGACTAGAGGAAAGAATTTTGACCACAGGAGCTTTATCATGGGACCGGTTTTTACCACCTTAACAGCGCTGAGTATTGCCAGCTTGAGTTTTTCGGGGCCACAGGACCCGTTGATCTTGGCGCAAAGCACGACCCAAGGGATTGCCACATTCAAACTGGGGGCCACGGATACTGACGGATTGCAAGCCGAAGATCAGACCCCCACAGGGCGTTTTACCACCGCGACCGAAGTCAAACCGATCCTGGGCGCGACCCGGGCCAATTGGGTGGCGGTGCGGGAATATGGTGGCCAGGATCTGGTATATGTGACGCATTTGTGGGCTTGGCGCTGTGGATTGGCGCAAATGAAGCTGTCGATCAATGGCACAGCACCTGAAATCTGGCCCCTTCCGGCGTGCCATTTGGACACCGCCCAGCCAGCGGCGATTCTGGAAAGCGACGGTCTGCCTTATCGCAGTTTTGCGCTGGGGTCGGTTCAAACGATCACGGTGACGCTGATTTATGACGATCTGACGCGCGATGTGGCGACGTTTGACCGCGCGGGCACGTTGCTGCCTTAAGATTTACAGGATTTCGTCTTCGTCAAAGAGCGGGTCGGCCTCAAGCTGGGCGGCCAGATCATCAACAACATCTTCGCTGGCTTGCGGGCTAAGGGCGGCCAGATGGAATACCGCATCGCCTTCATTCACGACGGGCAGCACGGCGCGGCCAATCAACAGCCCATCGAAGGGCGCGGTCAGTTCAGCTTCTGAATCGCCAAACGGATCGGCAACAGCCGCAAGGACATCGCCTGCAGCCACGGTGTCGCCCTCGGCGCGGTATGTGCGCAACAACCCACCTGCGGGCGCGCGTAACCATTTGGAAGAATTGCAAATATAGGGACGTTGGCGCGGTTTTGTGATGCCTTTGGCGGGCAGCATATCTGCACCACGTAAAATCCTTAGGATCCCGGCAACGCCAGCGCGCACCGCCATCTCGTCAAAACGCAAACCCTCGCCCGCCTCGTACAAAATCACCGGCACACCGCGCGCTTGGGCTTCGCCGCGCAAGGACCCGTCGCGCAAAGGCGAGGTCAGCACGACGGGCGCGCCGAAATCCCGCGCCATGGCCGCCACATCTTTGTTGCCAGGCGAGATCCGAATTTGGGGCAAGTTCGTGCGGTGGATCGCGGCCGAGTGCAGATCGATGCCAAAATCACAGCGCAGCACCACGTCGTTCAGAAATTGATGCGCCAATCTGGACCCCAACGAACCCGTCTCGCTGCCCGGAAAGGACCGGTTCAGATCGCGCCGATCTGGCAGATACCGCGACCGTGTGAGGAACCCGAAACTGTTCACAATCGGGATCACCAGCAACGTGCCACGCAGGCTGGACAATTGTGGCGCGCGCAGCAGACGGCGGGTGATTTCGACGCCGATGACCTCGTCGCCATGCACTGCCGCGGACACAAAGACGATGGGCCCAGGGCGCTTTCCGTGAAAGACCTGGATCTCCATCCCCACAGGCGTGTGATCGGGCAAGGTCGACACCGGCAAGGTCACGCGCGCTTTGCAGCCGGGCGCGATCGTCTGCCCACCAAGGACAAAGGGCATTTGCACCATCAGTGGTTGCCAGAGCCATCAAAGCGGGCAGCGTCAGCAGCGGCCTTGCGGATCGCCCCGGCTTTGTGCACAGTTTCCATGAATTCGGCTTCGGGATCGCTGTCATAGACTACGCCGCCACCGGCCTGAATATACAGTTTTTGATCCTTCAGAACGGCCGTGCGCAGGGCAATACACATGTCCATATCTCCGCCCGCGCTGAAATACCCGACACCGCCGCCATAGATGCCGCGCTTTTCGGGTTCCAATTCGTCGATGATTTCCATGGCGCGTACCTTTGGTGCCCCGGACACAGTGCCTGCGGGCATGCCTGCAAAGAACGCATCCAGCGCGTCTTTGTCTTCGTGCAGCTCACCCACCACGTTGGAGACGATGTGCATGACGTGGCTGTAGCGTTCCACGATGAATTCCTCGGTCGGGCGCACGGTGCCGATTTTGGCAACACGCCCCACATCATTGCGCCCCAAATCCAGCAACATCAAATGCTCGGCCAGCTCTTTTTGATCGGCCATCAGATCAGCTTCCAGTGCACGATCTTCTTCAGGCGTCGCGCCGCGTTTGCGGGTGCCTGCGATGGGTCGAATGGTCACTTCATTGCCAAACACACGCACTAAGATTTCAGGCGAAGCACCGACGACCTGAAACCCACCAAAATTGAAATAGAACATGAACGGCGAGGGGTTCGTGCGCCTGAGCGAGCGATAAAGCGCAAAGGGCGGGTGTTGGAAGTCTTGGGTCCAACGTTGCGCAGGTACGACTTGAAATATATCGCCCGCGCGGATGTAATCCTTCGCTTTATTGACAGCGGCTTTATAGGCGTCCTTCGTGAAATTGCTAACAGGCTCACTGGGCGTTTGCGCCTCGCCCAGATCACGCCGGTCTACGGGCACTGCGCGTTCCAGATCACGAACTGCATCCATGACCCGTTCGGCGGCTTGCGCATAGGCGGCCTTGGCAGATTGCCCCTCACTGGCCCAAGCAGGAGAGACCACTGTGACCTCGCCCTTCACACCATCCAGCACAGCAATCACCGACGGGCGCAGCATCACAGCATCGGGCACCCCCAGCACATCCGGGTTCACATTCGGCAAATGTTCAACCAAGCGCACAGTGTCATAGCCCAAATAGCCAAACAGCCCCGCGGCGGATTGGGGCAGGTCCTCGGGCAGATCAATTTTGCTTTCAGCGATCAGCGCGCGCAGCACGTCCAATGGGTTGCCGGGCGCGTCCTCAAACGCGCTGTCATCATAGCGCGACTGACGGTTGATGGCCGATGTTTCACCCTGACAGCGCCAGATCAGATCGGGCTTCATGCCGATGATGGAATAGCGCCCGCGCACCTCACCACCTGTCACAGATTCCAGAATGAACGCATTTTGCGCCGTGCCTGCAAGCTTCAGCATCAAGGATACGGGCGTGTCCAAATCCGCAGCCAGCCGGGTGTACACGATCTGGTTTTTGCCGTTTTGGAAATCCGCCGCGAAGGCGTCATATTCGGGGATCAGGGCCATAGTCGTTTAAAAATTCGCGTTAACGGCTTCGACCGCTTGGGGGTCGATCCGCTGTTCTGCACGTTGTGTGACATCGCGCGTGAACACATCAAAGATGTCTTGCGCCAGGGATTGGTCGATCTGCGCTTGCAGAGCGTCGCGCAGTTGTTGGGCCTCATCTGAGGCCGCCGGGGGGGCGATGCCGTTGAGTTGCACAATGGTAACAAGCCCGCTGCCTGCGATGACTTGCACGTCATTGGACGACATCATAAAGATATCGCGCAGGAATGTCGGCGGTGTTTGCGGGATAAACGCGCCACGTGTACGCCCAGTTTCTTCGACAGCAGTCAGCCCTAGGGTCGCGAAATCTGAGCCTTGGGTGATTTGGCGTGCAAGATCCGCGCCTGCGGCTTCCAGCGCGTCTTGTGTGCGCTGGATTTCCAAAGCGACACGCACAGCTTCGCGCGCATCTTCAAAAGGCTCGGGGCGTTGGGGCAATTCTTCTTCCAGGCGCATCGCATAAACGCTGCCATCTTCCAGCACATCCACGGCCGGGAAATCATCCAACGTCACACCTGTCGCGGCCTCGCGGAACCCTTCATAGGCGGCGATGTCTTCGCCACTGGCAGGGGTCCAATCGATTTCGTTCAGCACCAAATCCGTTTCGGCCACCAAGTCTTCCAAAGTCGCGCCACCAGCAAGCAGATCATCATAGCTTTCGGCTTGGGCCTCAATCAGACGGCTGGCGGCTTGCAGGGCGACGGATTCGCGCAGCTCGGATTTGGCGTCGTCAAAGCTGATTGAATTGGCGGGCAGAACACCGTTGATGCGGAACAGGGCAGGCCCCAGGGACGAGGGCAGCGGCCCCACCACATCACCGACATCGGCGCCAAAAACAGCCTCACCCGCATCATCAAGCTCGGACCGACCGACATCGCCCAAATCCACATCTGCCAGGGTCAGACCACGATCCGCAACAAGTGCGTCAAACGTCGTGCCGGCAACTTCCAGGCTGGCTTTGGCTTGCGCCGCAGCACTTTCGTCCAAGTACACCAAACGCTCAACCAGACGCCGCTCGGGTTGAACGAATTCATCGATGCGTTCGTCATAGGCTTGGCGCAGCGTTGCTTCGTCAATTTCGACTTCGTCCATCAACATGTCCGGTGTGACCCAAGCATACGTAATGCGTTTGGTGATCGGAAGGGTGAATTGATCCGTGTTGGCGTCATAGAAAGCGCGCAAATCGGCGTCACTGGCAGGCGCAAGTGGCGCGTCCAAGGCCGAGATATCCAGCGCAGTCCAGGTGAAATCGCGCTGCTCGCCTGCATATGCAACGATGGTGTCGGCATAGGTCGCAGGCATGGATACACCATTTATCACAGCGCCCTGCAACATCGTGCGGGCAGAGTCTTCGCGCAAGGTGGTTTCGAATTCACCCACGGACATGCCCTGATTTTGAAGCGCAAATTGATACGCTTCGCGATCAAACTGCCCATCTAAGCCCTGAAAGGCGGGAATATTGAGCACTTGATCACGGACATTTTCGTCCCCAATCGATAGACCCATTTCCGTGGCTTCATGGTCCAGCGCCCGCGAGGTGACCAACCGATTAAGTACCGCGCGATCAAGACCAAATTCGCGCGCTTGCGCAAAAGTAAACGTCTGGCCAGTTTGTTGGCGCAGGGCTGACAATTCGCGCTGCATCGCCAGGAAATAGGCCTGTGTGGTGATCGGTTTATCGCCGACTTTGCCAATTGTGCGGACATTTCCGCCCACATTGCCTGCGCCAAATCCAGCAAGGCCCACGATCAGCAAACCCAACAGAATCCAAACTGCCGTTTTTGAAATGCTCGACTTCTTTTCAGCCATGTTTGCCCCTTTGCGCGTGCCATTCGGCCTGCTGCGCTTGATTGTATCGTAAACCGCGTTCGTGCCTCAATATTTCAGGGGCCGGGCAGGGGCAAGCGCTATAGCACTCCGATCGTGCACAGAATTGCGGGCAAACCGCTGTTACAATGCGCTGAGGCGGTCATACATGTGCGCAATTCCGTCCGCATCCAGATTGGCGAAGGCGATGCGCAGTTCTGACTTTGACGGAGCATAATCGTTTGGGTGAAACATCGTGCCGGGCAAACACAGCAGCCCGGCGGTCTTGACCAGTTCAGGCGCCAGTCGGTCCGAGGGCGTGTCAAAAGGGTGGCGCATATAGGCGAAATACGCGCCACAGCCCAGCAGCTGCCAGCCTTTGGCGGCCAGGGCAGGGAATCCTGCCTCAATCGCGCGCTTTCGACGCAGGATTTCAAGCCGTTGTTCGGCCAGCCAATCGCCCAAGTTTTGCATCCCCCACAGCGCGCCGATTTGCCCGACTTGGCTGGGGCAGATGGTGACGGTGTCCAAGAATTTTTCGACCTCGGCCAGTAGTTTGGGGCTGGCGATCAGCGCGCCAATGCGGTGCCCTGTAAGGCGGTAAGCTTTGGAAAATGAATAAAGTTGGACAACCGTGTCGTGCCACTCGGGATCTTGCATCAAATCATGCGGCGCGCCGGTTTGGCTGTGAAAATCGCGATACGTTTCGTCGATGATCAGTTTGATGGACTTGCTGCGGCACAGATCACGGAAAGCGGCGATCAGGTTGGTGGGATATTCCACACCGCCGGGATTGTTGGGGCTGACCAAGGCAATGGCGCGGGTGCGTGGCGTGATCAGAGCGGCTGCTTGGTCGGGATCTGGCAGCAAATCCGGGCCAGTGGTCAACGGCACCGCATTTACCCCCGCCATATCAAGCCACATTTTATGATTGAAATACCAGGGGGTTGGCAGGATAACGTCATCCCCGTCGCAACACAAAGCCGAGATGGTCGCCGCGAAAGCCTGATTACAACCCGAGGTAATCGCCACATTTTGCGCCGTGATTTGCGCACCATAAATACGACTGGTTTGCTCCGCCAATTCCGCGCGTAAATCCGGCAAGCCCAGGACAGGTCCGTATAAATGGCTGGCATCTTGGTGCAGCAGCGCGTCTGCCATGGCCTGGCGCATGGCATTGGGGGGGGGATCCACCGGGGCGGCCTGGCTGACATTGATCAGCGGGCGGTCGGCGGGGAAGGTGACACCGTCCAACCAACGCCGCGCCTCCATTACCGGCGGGGGGAACGTGCCAGCCGTGCGCGCCGTATCAGTCATCTAAGGTCACCAACGCATGGCGTTTTTTTCCCGCAGACAGTTTGATCGGGCTGGCCAGCGCGGCTGCATCCACCATCAAACCGGCATTCGTCAAAGGTGCGTCATCAATCCGCGCGCCGTTTTCGGAAATCAGCCGCTTGGCCTCTTTGCCCGAGCCCGCTAGACCCGAGCGCACGATCAACTGCACAATCGAAATGCCATCGCCCAGCTCGGCGCGCGACAAAGACAGCGTTGGCAAATCATCGCCCACGCCGCCCTTTTCAAAGACCTCGCGCGCGGTCGCTTCGGCCGTGGCCGCCGCGTCAGCACCGTGACACAAGGTGGTGACCTCATTGGCCAAAATCACCTTGGCGGCATTCACGTCCGCCCCGCCCAAAGCGCCCAGACGGTCACATTCGGCGACGGGCAATTCCGTGAACAGCTTCAAAAACTTGCCCACATCCGCGTCTGTGGTGTTGCGCCAGAACTGCCAGAACTCATAGGGGCTGCGCATTTCCGCGTTCAACCAAACGGCGCCATTGGCGGATTTGCCCATCTTCTTGCCGTCAGACGTGGTTAACAGCGGCGTCGTCAGCCCATAAATCTGATTGTCGATCACCCGGCGCGTCAAATCGATCCCGTTGACGATATTGCCCCACTGATCAGAGCCGCCAAATTGCACCAAACACCCATAGCGTCGGTTGAGTTCCAGAAAGTCATAAGCCTGCAAAATCATGTAGTTGAATTCCAAGAAGGACAGCGACTGTTCGCGATCCAACCGAGATTTCACCGATTCAAACGACAACATCCGGTTCACCGAAAAATGCCGTCCAATGTCGCGCAGAAAGTCCAGATAGTTCAACCCATCCAGCCATTCCGCGTTGTTCAACATTAACGCCCCCGTGGGTCCTTCGGAATAATCCAGGTATTTTTCAAAGACGCTTTTGATCCCAGCGATGTTGCTGTTGATTTGATCCGGCGTCAGCAGCGGGCGTTCATCCGCGCGAAAAGACGGATCGCCCACCTTGGTCGTGCCCCCGCCCATGAGTGTGATCGGTTTGTGCCCGGTTTTTTGAAGCCAGCGCAGGATCGTGATTTGTATCAGCGATCCCACATGCAGCGATTTGGCTGTGGCATCAAAGCCGATATAGCCCGGCACCACGCCTTGAACCAACGCATCGTCCAAACCTTGATAATCGGTGCAGTCGGCCAGAAAGCCGCGTTCCATCATCACAGTCATGAAATCGGATTTAGGGTGGTAAGTCATGTCTTGCCTCGGCTGATCGTAACGGGGCATCTATAGGCAAGGGCGGGCAAAAGGAAAAGACCATGAAGACGACCACGGGCGCGCGCGCTCCGATTTGGGTTCTGGGGGCGATGAGCGGAACGTCTTTGGATGGGGTGGATGCTGCACTTTTGCGCACGGATGGAATTGAGATTTTCGAATTTGGAAGCCATGCGTATCGCGCCTATTCGGACGGCGAGCGCGCGGTGGTGCGGGCCGCATTGGGCCAGTGGTCCGGGCCTGCGGTCGAGGCCGCCGCACAGGTGGTGCAGGATGTGCATGTGGAATTGCTGTCACGCTTTCGCGCCGATTTGGTTGGGTTTCATGGCCAAACTTTGGCCCATGCGCCGCGCGCCCAAGGCACGTTGCAAGTCGGGGATGGGGCCGCATTGGCGGCGCGTTTGAAGTGCCCCGTCGTGTGGGATTTTCGCAGCTCGGATGTGCAGATGGGTGGCGAGGGCGCGCCTTTGGCCCCGTTCTATCACTTTGCTTTGGCACGCTTTATTGGCGCAACTGAGCCCGTTGTGTTCTTAAACTTGGGCGGTGTCGGCAATATCACTTATGTCGATCCCAGCAAGCCCGCGCCCGATGCGCCTGGCGCGTTGTTGGCGTTTGATACTGGACCTGCCAATGCGCCGCTGAACGATTTGGTCACCGCGCGCTGCGGCGTTCCGTTTGACAAGGGCGGGGCGATTGCGGCTTCGGGGATCGTCGAAACGGGCGCGCTAGAGCTTTTCCTGGCCGAGCCTTACTTTGCGCGCATCCCGCCTAAATCCTTGGACCGGAATGACTTTGCCGAAATGATTGGGCTGGTCGCTGAATTGTCCGATGCCGATGCCGCAGCGACGTTGACGGGCATGTGTGCCGCATCCGTGGCCAGCAGCATGGAACATCTGCCGCAAAAACCCAAACGCGTCTTGGTCACAGGCGGCGGGCGATTGAACCCGGTGTTAATGCGGATGCTGACAGTGTCGCTGGACTGTGACTTAGGTCCGGTCGAAAGCGTCGGGCTGAACGGCGATATGTTAGAAGCACAGGCCTTTGCCCATCTTGCCGCCCGTGTGGCGCGCGGGTTGTCGACGTCTTGTCCGTCCACAACAGGGGTCAGTGCGGCAATCGGGGGCGGCGTTCTCAGCCGCCCCTAATGGCTGAGCTTAGCGCAGGATCGAGCGGCCCGCATACTGCGCCGTCGCGCCCAGGGCCTCTTCGATGCGGATCAATTGGTTGTATTTCGCCAACCGGTCCGAGCGCGCCAACGATCCAGTTTTGATTTGCCCGCAATTTGTGGCGACGGCCAGATCGGCAATCGTCGCGTCCTCGGTTTCGCCGGAACGGTGCGACATCACATTGGTAAAGCCCGCGCGATGGGCCATATCCACCGCCTGCAGCGTTTCGGTGAGGGACCCGATTTGGTTCACTTTGACCAACATCGAATTGGCGCAGCCTTTGGCGATCCCGTCGGACAGACGGGCCGGATTGGTCACGAACAGATCATCGCCAACCAGCTGAACTTTGTCGCCCAGTAGGTCCGTCAACGCCTTCCAACCGTCCCAATCATCCTCGGACATGCCGTCCTCAATTGAGATGATCGGGTAATCTGTCACCAGGGCCGCCAAATAGGCCGCGTTCTCGTCAGATGTCAGAGTTTTCCCTTCTCCTGCAAAGACATACTTTCCATCCTTAAAGTATTCTGTGGCGGCACAATCCAGGGCCAAGTGCACCTCGTCCCCAGGTTTATACCCAGCCGTTTCAATCGCCTTTAAGATGAAATCCAGCGCATCCCGGGTCGAAGACAAGTTCGGCGCAAAGCCGCCTTCATCGCCCACACCCGTGGCTAAACCCGCGTCAGACAAGCCTTTTTTCAGCGTGTGAAATATTTCAGACCCCATGCGGACTGCGTCGCGGATATTTTCAGCGGCCACAGGCATGATCATGAATTCTTGGATATCGATGGGGTTATCTGCATGCTCGCCGCCATTGATGATGTTCATCATGGGAACCGGCAAAACCCGCGCAGAGGTGCCGCCTACATAGCGATAAAGGGGCTGCGAACAGTAGTCCGCCGCTGCTTTCGCCGTGGCCAAGGACACACCCAGGATCGCATTCGCGCCCAGACGGCTTTTGTTGTCGGTACCGTCCAGCTCGATCATGGTTTCGTCAATGTCGACCTGGTCTGTGGCATCCGATCCCACCAACGCTTCGGCGATCTCGCCATTTACAGCCGCGCAGGCTTCCAACACGCCTTTGCCCATGTAACGCGCCGTGTCCCCGTCACGTTTTTCCACCGCTTCATAAGCCCCAGTCGAGGCCCCCGAAGGCACTGCCGCGCGCCCCATTGTGCCATCCTCCAAGATCACATCGACTTCGACCGTGGGATTGCCCCGACTGTCCAGAATTTCACGGGCGTGGATGTCGATAATGGTGCTCATAGCGCTGGGATCCTTTGAAGTGGTCACTGTTTGCGCTCTCATAACGTCGCAGTGCCGCATTTGAAAGGGGTCAGGCGCGGCGACGCACCTGTTCGCGCCAGATTGTATAAAGACCCGAGGCCACAATGATCGCCGCCCCCAAATAGGTCAGTGCATCCGGGCGTTCGCCAAAAATCAACGCGGCCAGGATCAGCGCAAACACGATCCGCGAATAGCGAAATGGCGTCACAACAGCGATTTCCCCAACCCGCATAGCCGCTGTGATCCCGAAATAGCCAATGGGCAAGGTGATCAAAGTGATCATCAACAGAAGCGCTTGGGTGGGCGTTGGCATGATGAGCGGAGTGCCTTGGATGAACAGCAACACGATGCCAACCACCCCCATGACAAACACGGCATAGGTCGCGGCTTGGTGCGTGGCCACGTGGGCGGGCAATCGCCGGGTCAGCAGATCGCGCACCGCAAGGGCAGTTGCGGCGGTGATCGCCAAAAGGGAGGCTGTGCTAAAGCTGTCAGACCAGGGCCGGATCACCAGCAAGACGCCAACAAAGCCGACGGCAATCGCGGCCCATCGGCGCGGGCCCACAGGCTCTTTGAACCAGATCGCAGCCCCCAACGTCACGATCAACGGATTGGCTTGCAGGATCGCCGACAGGGTTGAAAGGGGCACCAAAACAAGCGCGCTGAGGAAGCTTACGGCGGCCAGAATCTCGAACAAGTTGCGCCAGATCACGACGGGCAATAGGAAGTTTTTACGCCACCGCGTCACCCCTTGTCGGCGTGCCAAGGTACCAAAAATTAGCGTCGCGCCAAGGCCTTGGACCATCATCAACTGACCCAAAGGGATCGCGCCGCCCAGCACTTTTAGCAAAACGTCTGTGATCGCCAGACCCGCCATACCCAGCACCATCAGCGCCACACCGCGCAGATTATCCGACACGATCACCGAAGTTTGGCTCACAGGGGTCTGATTTTCAACTGTGTGATGCGGTTGCCAATGCGGCCACTGACCTGAAAGCGGAAGCGGTGAAAGCTGAAGACTTGGCCGACTGTTGGGATCATTTGCGCTTCGTGAATGACCAGACCGGCGATGGTGTTGGCTTCCTCATCCGGCAGGTTCCAATCTTTGGCGCGGTTCAGATCGCGGATCGTCATCGCGCCGTCCACCACAAACGCGCCATCGGCGTCCTGTTCAATCACCTGATCCGCATCATCAGGGTCAAATTCATCGGCGATTTCGCCCACGATTTCTTCCAGGATGTCTTCCAGCGTGATCAGCCCTTGCAGCGAGCCATATTCATCCACAACAAGCGCGAAATGCGCCCGCATACGCAGGAACTGACGCATTTGTTCATCCAGCGTGGTGGTTTCGGGAATGAAATAGGGGTCTTTGGCCACATCGATGATTTCGAAATCCGCCAGTTTAGACGCATCACCTTCGGGTCCACCAATGCGGGCATACATCGCGCGCAGTAAGTCTTTGGCGTGGATCACTCCGATGATATTTTCCGGCTCATCGCGGTAGACGGGTAGGCGGGTGTGGTTAGAATGCAGGCATTGTTGCAAAATCGCCGCAGGCTCGTCCGCGCCGTTGATCATCTCGATCCCCGATCGATGCAACATGATTTCCTCGACCGTGCGGTCTGCCAGATCCAAAGCGCCCAAGATCCGGTCGCGGTCTTCTTTTTCCACAACCCCTTCGGAATGGCCCAGTTGTAGCGCGCCTGCGATTTCTTCACGCACCGCCATGATATGCCCGTCAGGATCCGTTTGGATGCCAATCAATTGCAGGATTGAGCGCACAAACAGCCGTACCGCGCCCACGATCGGAGCCAGTAAGCGCACAACGACCGAAATCGGACCCGAGGCCAGGGCCGCCGCGCGTTCGGAATTGGTGATTGCATAGGTTTTGGGCAGCACTTCGGCAAAGACCAAAATCAGCGCTGTCATTGTTGCCGTCGCCACCGCCAGCGCCAACCCATTGGCGCCTAAAGCACGCGTCATCATGGACGTGGCCAGCGATGTGGCTAAGATATTGACCAAATTGTTGCCCAGCAGAACTGAACCGATCAACCGTTCGCTGTCTTCTGTAATGTCCAACGCACGTTTCGCGCCCTTGTCGCCCTTATCGGCCTGGGATCGCAACTTGCCCCGTGAGGCCGCCGTTAGCGCCGTTTCAGAGCCAGAAAAGAAGCCCGAACAGACCAGCAGCAGCAAAATAACAGCAGCCGTCGACCAAAACGCGGCATCAAAGGCGGTAGTGGTGGGATCCATGGGCAAAATACCTTTCGCGCCTAAGTTATGGGGTGGCAGTGGCACTGGTTCAAGGCAAAGCCAAGAAAATACGACCCGTAAGGCGCAGTTTGTCGCGGGCTGGGCGGTTTGGGGGCGGGGCGGTTTAGGGACGGGGCAGTTTAGTCGGTGTCGTCCCGGCCCAGATCCGAGGCAGGCATGCGCGGCGCGTCCTTCGCCAATGGATGGTGATCCAGCACCAATTGGCTTAGGCGATCTTGAAGGACATGGGTGTAAATCTCGGTCGTGGCGACATCCGCATGGCCCAGCAAAGTTTGGATCGCGCGCAGATCCGCGCCGCCCTCTAGCAAATGGGTGGCGAACGCGTGGCGCAGCGTGTGCGGTGTGACTTTGGCAGGGGACACACCGCCTGCAACAGCCAATTCCTTGATCAACCCATAGAAGCGATGCCGCGTCAGATGCCCACCTACGCCGCGCGAAGCGAACAGGTATTTTGAGGCCGCTTTACCATTTTTGCGCGCCAATTCTTCGTCACGGTCACGTTGCTTAAGCCACTCGGCCAGGGCATCGCGCGCGTCCGGCGACAGAGGCACCATGCGTTCTTTGCCGCCCTTGCCCAACACCAACAGCATACGCGGATCGCCCCGCGCCGAGGCCAGCGGCAGGGACACCAGTTCGCTGACCCGCATGCCTGTGGCGTACAGCAGCTCCATCAAACAGGTGTTGCGCATTTTATCCGCAGGCGAGCGGCCCACATGGCGTGCAGCGTCCAGCAGGCGGTCGACCTCGTCATGGGTCAGTGTTTTGGGCAGGCGCTTGTCGCGCCCGGGGCCAGTGATTTGAATAGCTGGATTGTCGCTGCGCCAGCCTTCTTCAAAGGCAAAACGATAGATCTGTTTGATCGCGGACAGCCGTCGCGCGCGGGTGGATTTGGCCAGACCTTGCGTTTCACAATGCACTAAGAAATCTTCGACATCATCCCGGCTGGCCTTGGCAAAGTCTTGATCTTTGTCTGCTAACCACTCTGAAAAGATCAACAAATCGCGCCCATAGGCTTCTTGCGTGTTGCCAGCCGCCCCGCGTTCGGCTGCTTGGGCTTCCAAAAACGCCGAGATCCAGCGATGCATGTTCATATTTATCCCCGATCCAGCAAGATAAGGGCCTGCAACCCCGCCCGCCGCGCGGCGTCCTCAAGCCCCAATGCGCGCAAATCCGTCAAGGCTTGCGAAAGTGCAGCAACATCGCCGCGCCCGGCCGCTGACAGACGCGCTAAGACTTTAAGAACGGCCATTCCTGTTTGACCTGGCGTGAGCCCAATCAGATCTTGCGACACCTTTGCAGAGGCGGACAATGCGCCGGCAACCGCACGGGCCATATCTGTACTTGCCAGCGTGATGTCGGGCTGACCCGCAGCCAGTGTCGTCAGAAACAGCGCAGATTGATCTGTGGCGTCGCGTGGCAATGCCGCTTCATAGCGCTGCGATAACAGCTGCATCCGAAATGCGATGTTTGCCGCACTTGGGCCCAAAGGACGCTCGGTCAGCGCGTCTGCAAATAGATCAGAAAAAACCACCTCAAGTCCTGCCGCCTGCATGCTGCGCCACAAGGCGGGAAGCGCTGTGTCAAGATCTTTGGCCCCCGGCATGCGCAGAGCCCGTTCAAAGACTTGGACCGCTTGGACACGATCCCAAATGCCCCCGGATGCGGCGGGTTTGCGATCTGTGTAAAGTCCAAGTAGTTGATTTGAGGACATAACCCCAGCGCGCGCCAGTCGTTCTGCGGCCTCAAGCTGTGCCTTCCACCCGGCCTCACCCGACAGATCGGTATGGGCAAAAGCCAGGGGTAAACGTTGCGTGGACAGGCGCGCACCTGCTGCCTCAAACAGCCGAAAGGTCAGTGCAGATGGGCGCACACCCGCGCGGGGCAGGGGGGTGTCTTCGAACAAATCGGGGTCTAGAAACCGCGCCAACAATGCCTCGTCCAAGGGACTGAAATCCCCCAAAGCGGCCGTGGTTCCGAACAAAAGGGCCGCCGTGTCCACATCGCCCAGGCGCGCGGTGCAGTAGATGCGCGTGACCGCGTTGGGCGCCAAACTGGGCTGGGATGCAGCAGCCGCGCAGGCCTGGGCTTCGGACCGGGTCAGAAGCGCAAGATCCATCCAACGTGTAAAACGTCGCGCGCCCTTGGAGGGATCCGTTTGCAATATTAACGCATGTGCTGGATCCACGGCACCGGTATCTATTAGTGCATCAATCCGCGCAAGCTGCCAGGCGATCGGATCAGAGCCCGGCGCAAGATCATCAGCCTCGGCCAATAGCACGCTTAGCAAAAGTTCTTGGCCGATTGGCAAGCGTTGGGAACGCGCAGATTTTAACGCTGAATCCAACGCCTTTGCTGTGCTGTCCCGCCATAATCCCGGTGGCAATCCTGTGATATCGAAAGGCAATAACCCTATGCGTTTGCGCGTTACCGCATCCAAAGGGGTCACTGTCACGTCTGGCGTTGTCAAATTCTGCCCCACCGGGGGCTCTTTTCGGCGCGCTTTGTCGGGCGGTTGGGCCACAGGTACAAACATGTCGGGATTTTCGTGCAACCACTCAATTGCCGACAGCGGCGTATCTTGCGCGCCCTCAGATTGCGCAAAGACAGGGCCAAAACCACCCAAACCAGCGCTTAAAAAGAGCGCGATCAAACGCGTCTTATGTGTCATCCAAGATGACAGGCGTGCGAATTTCTGTTTGCGGGGCGGAAAAATCGACACCAAAAAACGGACCAACATATGCATAGGCCACCAAACCCAAAAACCCTATAATGCCCAAAAATATCAGTAGTTTAAAAAGTTTCCATAACATTGTATCAGGTGCTGCCTCTTTTGCTTTTTTCCCAACTTATATATGGCCTTTTGATTAAGATCACGTCATTCACGCATATATGAGCGATTTTCACCCAAACACCGTGTCCAAAGCGTCCCTGTCGCCACAGTATAAGCTGCGCAAGACTGTCGTTCTTGTAGGCATGATGGGGGCGGGCAAGACGGCTGTGGGGCGGCTTTTGGCAGAACGCTTGCAGGTGCCGTTTCGTGACAGTGACAGCGAGATCGAAGCGGCTGCGAATATGAGTATTCCCGAGATTTTCGAACGCGACGGCGAGGGGTTCTTTCGCAAAAAAGAGGCTTTGGTGATTGATCGACTTTTGGCGGGTGTGCCGTGCATTTTGTCCACGGGGGGGGGCGCGTTTTTGGCCCCGGGCAACCGAGCCGCGATCACTGCGCAGGGTGTGTCTGTCTGGTTGAACGCTGATTTGGATTTGTTGTGGGAACGGGTGCGCCATAAGACCACGCGCCCCTTGTTGCGCACAGATGATCCGCGCCAAACGCTGTCCGAAATTTTCCATGCGCGCCGCGACATTTACGCCTTGTCGGATCTGTCGGTGCGCGCGGATCCCGCATTTAGCATTGAAGATATGGTCGATCAGGTGATCCAGACCGTTCTGCAACGCGCGGATGTACTTGAGGTGTCAGATGCTGCGTGAAACTGTGCATGTCCCACTGCCGGGGGACGAATATGATGTGCAAATTGGGCCGGATTTGCTGGCCGAGGCGGGGGCGTTTCTGGGCCCCTTATTGCGCCGTCCCAAAATCTGGGTTGTGTCCGATGAGCATGTCGCGGACCTGCATCTGGACCGTTTGCGCAGCGGCGTTGCGGGGCAGGGGATTACGTTAGAAAACCTGTCTTTGCCGCGCGGTGAGGGCACGAAATCTTGGGGGTATCTGACCCAGGTGGTCGAATGGCTGTTGGCGCAAAAGGTCGAACGTGGCGATATCGTCGTGGCGTTTGGTGGCGGTGTGATCGGCGATCTGGTGGGATTTGCTGCTGCGATTTTGCGGCGAGGCGTGCGATTCGTGCAGGTGCCGACAAGTTTGTTGGCGCAGGTTGATAGCTCGGTCGGGGGTAAGACGGGTATTAATTCGGTGCATGGAAAAAACCTGATTGGCGCGTTTCATCAGCCAAGTTTGGTGCTGGCCGATACTGGTTTGCTGGGCACGCTGAGCGCGCGGGATTTTTTGGCAGGCTATGGTGAGGTCGCGAAATACGGGCTGTTGGGCGACGCGACATTCTTTGAATGGCTCGAACAGAACGGCCGCGCGATGGCGCAGGGCGATATGGCCAAGCGGGTCGAGGCGGTGCGCTGGTCGGTGCAGATGAAGGCTGACATTGTGCTGCGCGACGAAAAGGAATTGGGCGAGCGTGCCTTACTTAATCTGGGCCACACATTCGGGCATGCGCTGGAAGCGGCGACGGGGTTTTCAGACCGGTTGCTGCACGGCGAAGGTGTTGCCATTGGCTGTGCACTGGCGTTTGAGCTGTCTGCCCGTTTGGGTCTGTGCAGCCAGGAAGCCCCCAGCCGCGTGCGCGCGCATTTGACTGAAATGGGCATGAAAACAGACATCAAAGACATCGCTGGCGTGTTGCCGAATGCGTCCGAAATGGTGGCGTTGATGGGGCAGGATAAGAAGGTCGTCGATGGGCAGCTGCGCTTTATCCTAGCGCGCGATATCGGCGAAGCATTTGTCACCAGTGATGTGCCCAGCGATGCTGTGCATGCAGTATTAGAAGACGCCCTGCGCGCGCAGGAGTAGTCTTAGCCCCCTGAGTTAAAGCGAACCCAAGGGGCAGAGAATTCAAAGGTTTAGAACGGGATTTCGTCGTCTAAATCGCGCGATGGGCTTGGTGCATTGCCGCCGCCTTGCCCGCCGCCTTGGTTCCCGCCATATCCGCCACCTGAGCCGCTACGATCATCATACCCCATCGACCCGCCTCGGTCGTCATAGCCCATGGACCCGCCGCCACCGCCGCCGCCACCATATCCGCCGCCGCCTTCATTGCGCGAATCAAGCAACGTCAACTCGCCGCGATAGGGGCGCAGCACGACTTCCGTGGAATAGCGGTCTTGGCCAGATTGGTCCTGCCACTTGCGCGTCTCGATTTGCCCTTCCAAATAGACCTTGGAGCCTTTGCGCAAATATTGCTCGGCAATACGCACCAAGGGTTCCGAGAAAATCGCCACGCGGTGCCATTCGGTGCGCTCTTTCTGCTCGCCCGAACTGCGGTCTTTCCAACGCTCAGATGTTGCCACGCTAAGGTTGCACACCTTGCCGCCGTTCTGAAAGGTACGCACATCCGGGTCATTGCCCAAATTGCCCACCAAAATGACTTTGTTCACTGATCCGGCCATAAAGAGTTTTCCTTTTGAGTGCCCGCATGGGGGTCATACATGCGTTTTTTGGGCGTGGCGGTCTGGGGCGCGAATCTGCGCCGGTTCTGGGTCGGACCCTATCAAGCGGGCCTGCGCAAATGAAGCGTACAAACAGCAATCCTTTGCGCATGCCAGTCGCAAAAGCACAAAGCGCTGGTCACAGGGGCGATTTTTCCTATATTGAAACACAAAAGACGTCTGGGGACAGTTTGATATGAAGTTACGCACGGGGTTAGTGCTGGGCCTGAGTGTTGCGCTGATCTTTGGATCGGGCGCACAGGCGGATATTTTTTCCACTAAGAACAAATCGCGCCTGTTCAAATCACAGACCAAAATTTTGGACACCCGCGCCAAAGAGCAATATAAAGCCTCGGTACGCTTGCAGCCGCCAGTTGTGAATACGCCGTCTAAATGGGACACAGGGCGCAAATATGATGGGCGCTACCGCGGGGAATACGTCACGTTGGCCCGGGCGGCGGCGCGGCGCTATGATGTGCCCGAAGATCTATTTTTGCGTCTGGTTCAACAGGAGTCCAACTGGAAACCACGCGCCCGCTCGCACAAAGGTGCGATTGGGTTGGCGCAGTTGATGCCGTTCACGGCCAAAGCGCTGGGGGTCAATCCGCATGATCCCAAACAAAACCTTGAGGGCGGCGCGAAGTATCTTAGCCAGCAATATCGCACCTTTGGCACTTGGCGTTTGGCGCTGGCCGCCTACAATGCGGGGCCGGGCGCTGTTCAGAAATATAACGGTGTGCCCCCGTTTCGCGAAACCAAGAATTACGTCAAGAAAATCTGGGGCCATTAAGCCCCTTTGACCTTTTTGCGGGTAGGGCGCGGGGCGGCGCGTTCTTCGATAGAATCGTACAGCGATCCCACGATATTCTTGCCAGTCGCGGTTTCGATGCCCTCAAATCCAGGCGAGGAATTGACCTCAAGCACTTTGGGCCCGTCTTCCGAACGCAGCAAATCCACCCCTGCGACGCCCAAGCCAAAAGCCTTGGCTGCCTTGACCGCTGTGGCACGTTCTTCGCGGGTGATTTTAACGACCTTTGCAGAGCCGCCGCGATGTAGGTTTGAGCGGAAATCGCCTTCGGCGCCCGTGCGTTTCATGGCTGCCACGACTTTGCCGCCGATCACCAAACAGCGAATATCTTCGCCCGCGGCTTCTTTGACGAATTGCTGCACCAAAAAGTTCGCGCGCAGACCGCGGAAGGCATCAATCACTGACTCAGCCGCCTTTTTGGTTTCCGCCAACACAACACCTTTGCCTTGCGTACTTTCCAGCAGCTTAACAATCATCGGCGCACTGCCCACCAGATCCATCAGATTTTTTGTATCTTTTGGCGAGGCCGCAAAAGCCGTGGTCGGCATGCCGATATGTAAACCCGCAAGGACCTGATGGGCCTCAAGCTTGTCCCGCGACGAGGCAATTCCAGCCGAGCCATTTACGCAGTAAGTCCCAATTGTTTCAAATTGGCGGATCACGGCAGTGCCATAGGGCGTGATTGACGCCCCAATGCGCGGCACAACGGCGTCATAACGGGGCAGGCGGGTGCCGTCATAATGCACTTCGGGCGACATTGCGTTGATCGCCATATAACAGCGCGTGGTGTCGATGACCTCGACTGTGTGGCCGCGCTTTTCACCTTCTTGGACCAGGCGACGGGTGGAATAATTGTCCTCACGGCTGAGGACCGCAATCCGAAGCGCACGTTTCGGGGCGGTCTTGCGCAACCCCGCCGAGCGATACACGTCATAGCTCAGTTCCGGCTGCAAACGCCGATCGGATGCGGTGATCGAAATATGCTCGCCCAAAGCCTGCCGCCCCAACAGCATGCGCGACGACATTGAGCCGCGATTGGTTAGCGTGATCTCAATCGGCCAGCTTTGGCCATTCACCGCCAATTTCGAGCCGATCACATAGCGCGTCTCCTTTTCGCCATTGGACGAGGTGACCTCGCGTCGGTCGATCAGATTGGCCGAGCAGGTGATCGCCACAGCATTTTCGTTCACGATTGGGTGCACGATAAAGCGCACTTGCGGCTTTGATTGCGACCCAAAAACCTCAATATCCGAGGCATGCAGGGCGGATGTGCGCGCGCCCGTGTCGATTTTGGCCTTAAGGGCAGGTAAGCCCAGATCCGGCAGTCCAACCCATTCTTCCCAGCCAAATTCCAATTGCGTATCCGACATATCCTTGGCGCCCCCGTACCAGTTTGGTTTGGATAAGCCTAACGCGCTCAAACCGGCTTCTCAACCGGTCGGCGCATTTGGCGCGCTATTCAATTTCGTATGTGCGGGCGATACAAGAAAGCAGCGCGGTTTTCTTGAACTGGACGGCAGCGGCCAAAAGATCAGCGTGATCCCACAGATCCTACGTTCTTTTCAGCCAAGCTAAACTTATCGCTGCAGCGCGCAAATCAGACGAACGACCCCAAAAACAATATAATCCCAAACCTCTGCAGAAAAATTCAAAGCCTGTGTCGCGGTCATCATTTGAAATCATAAGGTTTTGTTGGCAATTGTGTGTCGGTTTTTGCGAACGCAGTATTTCTGCACACTGGCGGCAGCCTTTCCTTGGTCGTGCCGCGAATGTTGAGATACTGGATTTTCAATTGTGCTCTGATCCTTAGATTTCACACCGACTTTTACATACTTGAATTTTACCATACTCGGTAAGCGCAGGGGACACCGCCGAACAGGTAACGTGAAAAATATAGGTCAAATTGAAGCGCAGGAAAAGTCGGGTCTGATACCAGATTTTTCGATAAATGTGGCAGGTTCGTGCCCGGCAAATAATCCGTGATCCCGCACAAGAATTGTTTTGAACCCAGCCGCAGCCCCGCCAAGTATATCAGTATGCAGTGTGTCGCCCACCATCGCGGTGCGGCGAGGTGCTACATCGACGAGCCGGCTTCTGGCATCTTCGTATGCGTTACCGAAAGGTTTCCCAAAGAAAACAGGCGCGATTTCAAGTTCATCTGCCAAGAAATGCGCGTAGAAGCCCGGTTCTTTGCTTAAGCCTGTTTCACGCGGCGCAACCAAATCGGGGTTTGCTACCACCAGTGGTTTGTTTTGCTGTGCCAAGGCAGCGGCAAGCCGCGCGACCATATCGTCGTTTAGGGCCGCGCTGGAAAGCAGAAGGAAGCCGTCAACATCCTGTCCCATCCAATGGGCGACCTGTGCAGGGATATCTTCGAAACGATCTTCTGGGGCCGCAATTGCGCCCCAAAGCCCGTTTGGCAGAACTGAATTCAGCCGGGCCACGGCCACGTCTCGGCTTGAAACAACCTCTTCAGCGGTAAAATCGAAACCCAGTCTGCGGTAACGTTCTACGGCGACGTCGCGTGTGTAGCTTGCCGCATTTGTTAACACGATCAGGCGCTTGCCCATGGCACGCAGCGCTTGCATACAATCAACCGCGCCTGCGATGGCTGTTTCGCCCACGTTCAACACGCCAAAGCTGTCCAGAACGAAAGCGTCAAAGTGATCTGCAATTTCAACCAGCCCGGAACAGTCCTGCGTTTGGACCGGAAACTGCGCGTCAGGCATTCTGTTGCGGACGGCCTCGTAACGGTCAAAGGCGTCCTGTGTGCCCCAAGTGTTGTTATAGCTCATTCAGATTAATCCATATTGCTGTGCTTTGCCGCGCAGGAAAGGCAGGCCTTGGCCGATGACCTCTTCAGCACTTTCAGCGACAGGACGCCAGACCGAAAGCCCATATCCGATCTCGGGCGGCATGTTGATGAAGCTTTCCATGGCAAGGCCGCCTTTGAAATTGATCGCCCCAAGCGTGGCAAAGATTTCATCCCAGTCACAAGTACCCTGGCCGGGCGTACCCCGGTCGGATTCCGACAGGTGGATATAGCGCAAATGGTCGCGCCCCGCGATGATCCCGTTGCCTGCGCCTTTTTCTTCGATGTTCATGTGGTAGGTGTCTAGGTGAAGAAACATGTTGTCCGCGCCGATCCTCTCAATCATTGCAACCCCTTGGGCCGCAGTGTTGATCAGGTGTGTTTCATAGCGGTTTACCGGTTCGATCCCGAAGGCCAAACCATGGGATTTTGCGCATTTTGCTGCCGCCTCCAATGCGGTTGCGACATTGTCCAGCTCTGTCGTGGTGGGCGGCAGGCCAGAGCGTTCACCGATCCCGCCATAGGTTACACCACTTAGCGCCTGCGCGCCCAACCCCGCGACCTTTTCGATCGCCAGTGTCAGAAACTCGATTGCCCCCGATGGGTTACAAGACGCCCAGACCTCTGGCGGCAAACCAAGCGAGCACACGGCCGGAAGGTCAGCCTTTTCAAGCAGTGACCGCCCAAGTGCTGCATCCGTAGAGGCCGGATCAAGCAAGGCGATTTCGATGAAATCCATGCCCGACGCCTTGGCCGCCGCAATCGCCCGCGCGGCCCCGTCGGCATCCCAGGACATTGTCCACATGCTGGTATGAACGCCAAAGCCCTTCATACGCTGGAATAACCGCCTTCGATCATCATCAGCGCCCCGTTCACCAGGTCAGACGCTGGAGATGCGAGGTAAAGCGCCATATCCGCAATTTCGACAGGTTCGCCAAAGCGTCCCAACGGGGTCGCCGCAATCATCGGTCCTGATTTTTCCGGTGGGCTCCAGATTTCGCGGCCCATGTCGGTCATCACGACCGTGGGGCAGATTGCGTTGACCTGAATGTTGTGGGGGGCCAGTTCGGTCATCAGAGACTTGGTCAGCGCGTTCAGCCCGCCCTTGGACGCGGCATAGGCTGCGTGATCGGGCAGCGCGATGACACCTGTTTGGGACGAGATGTTGATGATCTTGCCGCCCTTTGCTTTGATCATGGCAGGTGCAAACCCTTTGGACAGAAGGAAGGGGGCGCGCAGGTTGATCGCCATTGTGCGATCCCAGTCTGCGGCATCAAAGTCAAGCACAGGGCCGACCAGCGCAACACCGGCCGAGTTTACCAGAATATCGACCTGGTGATGCAGGACCTGCGCGTGCGCGATGACACTTTCGCAGCCCGCAACTGTCGAGATGTCTGCTGCAAATGTCGCGCAATTTGTCTCTGCCGCCAGCGCCGCCAAGCGTTCAAACGATTGCCCTGTTGCGATGACGCGTGCGCCAGCCTGAGTAAAGACGCGCACGATTTCCGCCCCGATCCCAGACGAGGCCCCTGTGACCAAAGCGACCTTGCCCGCAATCGAAAACCTATCCTGCCAGCCCATGATCTACTCCAGATTGGTGTGATTGGCCCGCATTGCATCGGGGCTAAGGGTCATTTGGTCGCGCAGGTTCAAGATTACCATTTCAAAGAACAAGAATTGCGCTGCCTCGTATAGCGAGCCCATGGGCAGAACGGACGTCGCGCCGTCTTGATCATTGGCCATAGTCTGCGCCTGCAAGTGGACGACGTGGTCCACAGATTGCGGTGCGGGGCCAGCGGGCGTGGCAGTTACACACATGGTCGCAGCACCCGCACCTTGTGCTACGGCGATCAACGCGCTGACGGTGGAAAATTGACCCGGGCCTGCGCTGATGATCAGCAGATCCCCGTCGCCCACTGGCGGCGTGGTCATGTCGCCGACCACATGGGCATCCAGTCCAAGGTGAAACAAGCGCATCGCCAGTGACTTCATCATCAGCCCTTCACGCCCGACACCATAAAGCGCGATGCGCCTGGCGTTCAGGATTGGCGCGGCCATCGCGTCAACCTGCTCTGGCACGGCCGCTTCAAGAACAGCGCCCACTTCGGCAATGGCTTTGGCGGCAAGCTGCTGGTCGCTCACGAGGCCAGTTCCGTGCTTTGAGGTGTAAGCAAAGGCAAGACGGCGGCAAAGGCTGCTTCGGTTTGCCCGATATCATGCAACAGATCAAAAATCGTATAGCGGCGGCGGATAAAGGCCGCAGCGCGCATCGTCGCCAGCAAATGATCGGGCGTAACACCAATTTCCCATGCATACGCAGGTGCACCTGCCTTTTGCAGCATGTCGGCCATAGTTTTGTGGCGATAAAGATGTGTTTCAAGCCGATCCCGCAAGGCAGGCCAGACTGACTGCAATCTCTGCAAGCGCGCGGTATGCACCGCAGGGGCGGCAAACTTTGCCGCAAGTTCATCCCGTGCCTTTTTTGCTATTTTCGGGTCGGCGATAGCGCTGCCAAGCGCCTTTTCGCAATCTTGCAAGCTGGGGGTATGCTGCACAATGGCCTTTGAGTCCAAGCGGGACAGATTTTGGCCCAAGAGCCAGTCGAACAAAGCCAAGGATGCCACGCAGCCAACAGATACCGCCGCCCCATGGCTGACTTTGCGTCCCTGATAGGAATGGCCTTCCATTTCCCACATATGCGCAATCTGGTGATCCGCGCCAGAAGCCGGGCGCGAACTGCCATGCGCTTCCATTGCAAAACCGACCGCTGTCAGACCAACATAAAGGCGCGCGATACTGTCGCGATCCCCCGATGCGATCCCTTCTGGTCTGCCCAGCCAGCCTTTCAAATGGTCCTGCACCATCGACCACGCCACCTTATCAATCGGCTCTACTCCCAAGGCATCCGCCAAAATCCAGTCACCGCCCGCGGGAACTTTGCCCGCAAGATCACCGTAACCCCAGCCGTTCATCTCAGCGGGTGCAGTCTCGATCACGTTGAGATCGGCCAGCATAGCGATTGGTGCGCGGGTCGGGATCGTGACCTTAAAACCGTTTTTTGCCAAAGGCGCACCGGCGCTTGTGTACCCATCCATAGAAGCTGCCGTTGCCACCGTCACATAGCGCCGGTCGGTCTTGAAGGCAGCGTATTTGGTTAGGTCATTGATCACACCAGACCCTACCGACACTGGGAAAAGACTGGGGTCTGCGGCCAAGGCGGCGCGAAACGGCTCTGCTTCTTCGACGGATGCTTTGGGCAGTGGGACGGCGGGCAAGACATGCGCTTGCACCTCAAACCCTGCCGCTTCAAGAGATGTTTGCACCACATGGCCCGCTGCCGCGAAACCTGCGTTGTCTGCACATAAAAGCACGCGGCTGCAGTCGGTCATTCGCCGAACAAGTGCGCCTGTTTCGGCCAATCTGCCCGCTCCGACCACGACCTCGTCTGTCACGTCAGAGCGCGCAACCGCTGGCGCGATCAATTGGTCCATCTGAGAAGTCCATGTGGTCATGGGCCGTTCCTTATTTCATCGTTAATCCTTGTGCATCAAAACGATGCAGCCGGTTTTCGCGGAAGGTCATATGCACCGTGTCACCGGCGTTGTAACTGTCTTCGCCATCTGTCTTGATCACAATCTGAGTGTCGTCTGGGGTCATCACATAAAGATAACTTTCGCTGCCCAGCTTTTCCTTAACCCGAATGGTGCCCACATGGCCCGTTTCGCCTAGCTGGATGTGTTCGGGGCGGATGCCAAGCTTTGCTGTGTTCTGTGTCAGGCCAAGATCCGCACCCAGTGCATTATCAGCAGCAAAAATGTTCATCGCAGGTGAGCCGATAAAGCCTGCGACAAATTCCGTAGCAGGGGTGTGATACAAATCCATCGGCGATCCCACCTGTTCGATCCGCCCGCCATTCAGCACCACGATCTGGTCGGCCATTGTCATCGCCTCGACTTGGTCGTGGGTCACGTAGATCATCGTCGCGTCCAGTTCTTTATGCAGCGCCTCTAGTTCGATACGCATCTGCACCCGCAATTTGGCATCAAGGTTCGACAGGGGCTCATCAAACAAAAACACCTTCGGGTTCTTCACGATTGATCGACCAATCGCGACCCGCTGACGTTGACCGCCAGACAGCTGTCCCGGCTTGCGGTCCAAGAGTTCGCTTAATTGCAGCACGCGTGCGGCTTCCTCGATCCGCGCTTTGCGCTCGGCAGGGGCGATTTTGTTCACTTTCATCCCAAATTCCATGTTCGCGCGCACGGACATATGCGGATAAAGCGCATAAGACTGGAATACCATCGACAGGTCGCGGTCGGCAGGTTCCAAGGTTGTGACGTCCTTGCCATCAATGCTGATTGTCCCTTCACTGACCGATTCGAGGCCGGCGATGGCGCGCAAAAGGGTCGACTTGCCGCAGCCTGATGGCCCGACAAAGACGACAAACGCACCATCCGCAACCGACAGGGACACATCCTTGAGCGCGTGTAAATCACCGTAATACTTATTTATTTTTGAAAGTTCTACAGTGGCCAAATCTCTATTCCTTCCGTTCGGCCCGCGGTGGCCTTTGACAGCGTTACGTCAGTTTGTATTTGACATAAGGCTTGTATTTACATTTGTATGCATTGTGAATCAAAAGTATGTCAACCAATTCTGAACTGGGAGGTTACCATGAAATTGAAGACATTGATGGCGTCGACAGCACTGGCCGCGACGCTTGCGTCAGGGGCGATCGCTGACGGACATGGGTGGAGTTTGAAAGACGCAGCAGCACCCTACGCGGGCACAACTGTAGATGTGATCTTCTTGCTGCGCCCCGGCTATGAAGCGATCGAGGCGATGCTTCCAGAGTTTGAAAATGAGACCGGAATTAAAGTCAACATAATCAAACACCCATATGAAAACGCACTTGGCGAACAGGTCCGCGATTTTGTTGCGGGAGGGGACCTTGATGTTGCGCTGATCGATCTTGTTTGGATTGGGAACTTTGCAGAGAACGAATGGGTTTTGCCGCTTGCCGATGTACAGGCGAAATTCCCTGATACTGTCGATCCTGACCTGGATATCGACGACTTCTTTCCGCTGGTTCTGAACGCCTTTGGTGGTTGGAACGACACAATTTATGGCCTGCCGGTCGACAACTATTCCGGTCTGCTGTTCTACAATCGTTGCATGTTGGAAGAGGCTGGTTTTGATGGTCCGCCCGCGACTTGGGCCGATCTGAAAGACGTCTATGGCCCTGCGCTGACAAAAGACGGCAAATACGCCTATGCGCTGCAGTCAAAGAGGAACGAAACCCAATCTGCGGATAGTTTTGCACGCATGATCTGGCCATTTGGCGGGTCGTTCCTGGATGAAAACTTCCGCTCAAACCTGAACAGCGAAGAAAGCCAAACCGGTCTGCAGTTCCGTCAGGATCTGATGCAGTACATGCCAGACGGCATCGTGGCGTATGATCACGCCGAGGTGGTGAACGGCTTTGCCCAAGGTGACATTGCGATGATTACCGAATGGTCGGCGTTCTATTCGTCAGTCGTATCGCCAGACACATCAGCTGTTGCGGATTGCGTCGAGATCGCACCAGAACCGACAGGTCCTGCAGGCCGCAAGCCAGCACTTGGCGGGTTTTCGATGGCTGTGGCCTCGCAGGCAGATGACGCAGAGCAGGCAGCCGCCCATCTGTTCATCCAGTGGGCAACGTCAAAGGCGAACGCAGTTGAATATGTCGAACGTGGCGGCGTAAGTGCCCGTCAGTCGGCCTATGCTGACCCTGCGCTGGCGGAAACCTTCAAGTACATACCAGCGCTGGTTGAAAGCTGGCAGGAGGGTGTGCCAGAGTTCCGCCCTCGTTTTGCCGAATGGCCTGAGATCACCGAGATTGTGCAGGAATGGGGCACGAAGATGATGCTGGGCGATGTCACGACGCAAGAAGGCGCACAGGAAATCGGCACCCGCATGGAAGCCGTACTTGAGGCCGCTGGGTATTACGACGGCAGCAAACCGCTGGCTCAGTAAACACGCCGTGGTATGAAGATTATTCGGGGGCGTCTTGTGCGCCCCCGAAGTCACCCTGACAGCAGGGTTTTGGGGAGAAAGCAAAAAATGCGCGGACAGGTATCCCGTAAAACAATATTCGGCTTTATTGGACCGGCGGTCATCAGCCTTGCGCTTGTTGGGATTGCGCCGCTTCTTTACGCGGCATGGACCTCGCTTCACTTCTTTAACCTGACCAAGCTGCGTCAGGTCGAATTTATCGGCCTTAAGAACTATTGGACCGTCCTCACGGACGAGGTGTTTTGGCAGGCCATGGGGCGCACATTCTTTCTGCTGGGGACCGCATTGCCGCTGCAACTTATTTTCGGGATGATCATCGCACTGGTGTTGCACCAACCGGGGCTGACCCTTTTGAAAACACTGGCGCGACTAAGCCTCGTGCTGCCGATGGCCACGACTTACGCCGTGGTCGGCTTGCTAGGGCAGGTCATGTTCAATCAGAAATTTGGCGTTATCAATCAATTGATGGGTGGGGCAAACATCAACTGGATCGGCGATCCGCAAAACGCCTTTGCCATGATCATCTTTTGGGATGTCTGGCAGTGGACCCCATTTGTGGCGCTGGTTCTGCTGGCTGGTCTGACAATGGTCCCAGGCGAAGTGGAAGAGGCCGCGCGGCTGGAAACCAAAAGCCGCTGGACCGTTCTGCGCTATGTTCAATTGCCCTTTCTGCTGCCGGGTCTTGTGGCGGTGCTGATCCTGCGCACGGCTGACACGCTTAAGCTGTTTGATATGGTGTTTACGCTGACACGCGGCGGGCCTGGTGCCTCGACCGAGTTTATCTCGTTGATGATCCAGCGGGTCGGCTTTCGCGGCTTTGATCAGGGCCTTGCTTCGGCGCAGGCGATCATATTGCTGATCATTACAATCGTTCTGGCGCAGATCTATATCCGCGTCTTCTACAAAGAGGTTTGAGATGGCGATCCGCACCCATAAACCCTTTTGGGGCCAAATCATCCTGCTGACCGTAATCATGCTGGTCTGCGTCTTTCCGTTTTACTGGATGGTCACCACGTCTTTGAAAACCCACATCGTGGCGCTGCAATCCCCCCCTGCGTGGATATTTGAGCCGACGTTGAACAATTACCGCGAAGCCCTGTTTGAGGACGGTGTGTTGCGGACCTTGATCAACTCTTTGATCATCGCGATTAGCACGACCGTACTGGCGGTGCTTTTGGGTGTGCCTGCGGCCTTCGCGCTGGCGCGATTCGAGTTTCGCGGCAAGAAGGATCTGTGGTTCTGGTTCATCACCAACCGCATGGTGTCGCCTATCGTGCTGGCGCTGCCCTTCTTCCTAATCGCCCGCAATCTGGGCCTGCTGGACAAACACATCACGCTGGTGCTGATCTACCTGACATTCAACCTGCCCATTGTGATATGGATCGTGACTGACCAGTTCCGCGGCATTCCCTATGATCTTGACGAAGCGGCTCGCCTTGAAGGGGCGTCGCAGTTCACCATTATGACCAAAATCTGCCTGCCGTTGGCGATGCCGGGTGTGGCAGTGTCATCGATCTTTGCTTTCATCTTTTCGTGGAATGAATTGATGTTTGGCCTGATCCTGACGCGGTCAGAAGCCAAGACTGCCCCCGCCATGGCCGTTAGTTTTATGGAAGGTTACAATCTGCCCTATGGAAAGATTATGGCAACTTCGACACTGATCGTGATACCGGTCCTGATCTTTGCCCTTCTTGCGTCAAAACAACTTGTACGTGGCTTGACGATGGGGGCCGTAAAATAGGAATAAATCGCTATGTCGCGACAATCCAAGACTGAACTTTTGGATGCCAATGAACAGCTTTTGGTGCGGCTTGCGTGGGCTTGTGAAGTGCAAGGCATGACCCAGGCCCAAGCGGCGGAACAGTTCGGCATCACGCGTCTGCGCGTGAACAAAGCCCTTGCTGAAGCCCGCGAACGCGGCATTGTGCGTGTTTCGATCAATTCGTCTTTCGGGCCGTGTATTGAACTGGAAGAGCAACTTTGTGCGCAATTTGGGCTGCATACAGCCACAGTTGCCCCGGTTGGTGGCGATGATTTCAAGCTCCATACGGTCCTCGGGGCCGCTTTAGGGCAATTCCTAAACCGCTTGTTGGAACAACGTTGCATCCGGCTATTTGGGATGTCTTGGGGCAACACGCTGAACATGGCGACCCGTTTCATGGAACCGATGAATAGGGCTGACCTTGAAATCACATCCGTAATGGGCGGGCTGACCAAAGGATCCGACGTCAACAGCTATGAAATTACGACCCGGCTTGCGGATTTGTGCAATGCACAGCACAGCTACTTTACGGCGCCGGTCTATGCCTCCAGCAGCGCCTCTCGTGAAATTCTGGAACAGCAGCAGGAATTCAAAGGCTCTATCGAAAAAATCCGGGCGGCAAACGGACTTGCCCTTGCCGCGGGCGACATGGAGCATTCGCTTTTGTTGGCCGACGGTCTGCCAGATGATATCTTAGTTGGCGATCTGGTAAAGGCTGGGGCTGTCGGCGACATTATGGGCTATTTCCTGCGCGCAGATGGCACGTTGATCGATCATGATATCAATGCGCGCGTACTGGGGATCAGTCTGACGGATCTGGATGAACTTTCGAACGTTATTGTTGCTGCTGGCGGGCTAAAAAAGGTTCCAATCATAAGGGCGATCCTTCTGCGCGGTTGCGTCAATCATCTTGTGACGGATGAACATACAGCCCGCATTCTTGTGGCTGCTCAGTCATGATTTTTGCAGGAATCGACCTTGGGACCTCTGGCATCAAGATTGCTTTGGTGGACGAGGACGGGACATGCGTTGCTTCAGCGGCACGCCCATCACCTGTTGATATCCCGCACCCCGGGTGGAGCCAGCAATGCCCCGATCAATGGTGGCTCCTTAGCAGCGAAATTTTCGATGAACTGGCCGCGACCCATCCGGCCCTTATGGCGCGACTTGCGGCGATTTCCTTGTCGGGTCACATGCTGGGGCCGGTCCTGCTGGATAAGGCCAATCGGCCCACGACCCCGTGCATCTTGTGGAATGACCAACGTTCCGTTCTGGAATGCGATGAATTGCTGGCCAAAGTGCCCAACATTGGATGGCGTACAAACGGTCACCCAGACCCCGGACTTGGCGCGCCCAAGCTTCTGTGGCTGGCAAAACATGCACCCGAGGTGCTGGACGCTACAGATGTATTGATGTTGCCCAAGGACTACGTGGTTCTGCAACTGACAGGCGAACGCTGCACAGAGCAGAGCGATGCATCGGGCACGATGCTGCTTGATTGCGCAACGGGCGAATGGGACGACGAACTGCTTGACGCGGCGGGCTGGGACAAAACGCGCTTGCCGCCGCTTTTGCAATCTTGCGATGTCGCAGGACACCTCAAGCCTGATCTTTGCTGCCGCTGGAACACGCCAGCGGGTGTGGTTGTGGCGGCTGGAAGCGGCGACAATTATGCGGGCGCTTTGGGTGTAGGTGCCGCCATCTGTGGCCGTGCCGCCCTTAGCATCGGTACTTCCGGCGTTTTATGTGCAGCTGATGATGTATTCCATCCGGCCCCCAACCATGCCGTCCTGACAACGCCACATGCCGCGCCGGGGCTGTTTTTGTCGATGGGGGTGGTGATGTCGGCGACACAGTCACTCGATTGGCTCAGCCGCTTAACGGGACGCACAGCGTCAGAACTTGCCAAATTGGGACAAAACCGTGCAGCACGCGGCATCATGGGCTGTCCGTCTGCGCGCCCGTCTCTTACAGGTGTGCGCACGCCAGACAATCGCCCCGATGCGCAAGGCTTTATTGGGGGGCTGACCGCTGGCCATGATGCATCTGACGTGGCCTTTGCTATTCTTGAAGGTGTGGCAATGCAGTTTTATGCAGCTTATTGCGCACAAAACGCTGCAAACGTCCCGATCACGTCTTTGACTGCGGTTGGCGGCGGCACCCGTTCCCTGTTTTGGGTTTCACTGATTGCGACCTTGTTTGACGAAGAAATCGTTATCCCCGAACAGGGCGAAATCTCTGCCTGCCTTGGTGCGGCACGCATGGCGCAAAGCGCGGTTGAACCGGCAGACCGCGATCTGATCTTGGCTCGACAGAACCCAACTAAAGCTGTTGTGCAACCGGTGCTGTCTTTGCAAAACGACCTTTTTGAGAGGTACCAGCACCATCGTGCCTTGCCGTTTTCGCTCTCATAAGTTGTTCTTTCGACGTTTTCTTGCTCGGATCGGTGCCCCAAATTTTGCGCTTAATATGTGTTTGGATTTCCGCCCAGCTTGTCTTTTATCACCCAAATTTAGGTAAACTTGGGAAGTTGAGAACCGACATAATGGACTAATGGTGTCGTCTAATCGGGAAGGGTTTTGCAAGGCCTTTTTGCAAATTTCCACTTCCCGGAACCACAACAGGTCCAGCATCACAACATGGTTTTGAGCTTGGCAATCCTTATTGATACGCCATGAGTTTTCGTTTGCCAGTTGCAGGGTTTTCTTCGCGGTCGACACGCAGTCGCCGCATGATGGGTTTTCACGCATGATCTGCATGATTTAGCTGACTGGTTTAAATCGCACAGGTTCACAAGCGTCGCAATGGAATCCACGGGCGTCTATTGGATTCCAGCTTACGAAATACTTGTGCAGCATGGCTTCGAAGTCGTCTTGGTCAATGCACGCTACGCCAAGAATGCGCCGGGGCGCAAAACCGACGTCAGTGACGCCAGTTGGTTACGGCAGCTGCATTCCTACGGGTTGCTGCGTGGCAGTTTCCGCCTATCTGCCGAGATCGCCACCCTGTGTGCGTATCACGGCTGTGCTCATCCAAGATGTTGAGCGTTCTAAACGCTCGGCCATCATCGGTTCGATGGTGAACAAAGTCGTATGACCAAACATGATTGCGGTACTCGGGGCGCAGCCGCACACATGAGCCGTCATTTAGCCAAAGGCGCCCCTTCTTAGGTTGTTTCATTGGCACTTTGAGCCCCTCACGTCGCCATAAGCGTTCGACACGCTTGTTATTCACTCATTGCCCGGCAACACATGCAAAGCATGTGTGAGAGGGGGCCAGACCGCCTTCAGCGCGTTGCAGGCCCCGAATATCGGTGGGTTTGTCATCAAAGATGGAAAGCCCCCAGTACAGCTCACGATCCAGCCTTTCTAGATCGGCGGAAGTGAACATTTGAGGCAGGACACCCATGATCTTAAGAGCATCGGTCGCGCGGCTGCGCATGTCATTCAGGGCCGCAAAAATGATCGATGTTTTGAGCTCAGCCTGTACCGAATAGCGGGACCGAAGGATTTTCCCAACTTCGATCCATTCAACCAGCCTAATTTTATGAAAATTCTCGATGCTACAGTCGGCCTCGATCCAATGATCGTTATTCCAAACGCTGATGGTACCGACATTCTCTGGATCAATATAGAATGCCCGCTCATTGCCGCCGCGCTCTTGCCTGATCTTCTGAAGTTCTTTGCTGTTGAAATCGATACCTAAGAAGCGGATTCCACTTGGTGTAACCGTGCGTTCTGCGCGGATGCCGAATGCTCTTCGACGTGTTCGCGGCGATCTCTTTTCAGGTAGTCCCACTTGCCCGGACAGTCTAACCAGAGCGTCTGCTGGCGTTTCTTTGAGTAGCCCGGCATGAGGTGACTGATGGTAAACGTCGACAATGAATCTGATGAAGATGAGCGCCAGCTGGTCGTCAGTCAGCACTGCTAGCCGTTCGGTTTCATAATTGCCCCTTTCGCGAGGATTACTGAAAGTCTGACCCGGAATGTATGGCATCGCGCGAAGCGCGAACGTTCTGAAAAGCCGCTCTATGATTGCCCGAAACTCTGGCTGCCCAGTTTCACCATAAACATATGTTGCGCCCGACACGCTCACCGCACGCTGCGTCGCTTCAGCCTTGAATGCGCTGCCTGTATCGCTTTCTAAGCTCTCAAAATAGAAACCTTTCCAATCACATTCTGCACCAGCTGCTTGAACCAGTTCCGCCTTGTCTCGAGTCGCTGAATGCAAAGCGCGTATCGCTGCCTCCGATTGCTGTGAAGACGAAAGCCCAAATCCAACTATGTATCTGGTGGCGACATCGATCACGATGTACATCCAGCGCCGTCCACGCGGGAGTGCATCTATCGTTGCCTGATCAAGCCCTTCACGCATCGGGCCCGACATGATGATGTTTCGTGCATCAACTTCCCATTCATCGACTTGGAACGTCTGACCCGGCCGCGTTGCGCGCTCAGTCTTGCCCGCGGCTGA
>JBGCEM010000156.1:0-20336 GCA_045106335.1 Paracoccaceae bacterium
GTGACTTCGTAATCCTGAAACCCGAACGCCTGGTCGAAATCCCGTTGGCGCACTTGGTTAAGCTCAAGCCCAAGCGCCAAATTGGCGTTCAAGGGCTTCCACAGCAGTTCGCCTGATACACCGGCGAACATCTCTTCTAGATAGCCCATGGTCACGCGCCCATACAGATCCTCACCGGGTTGAAAGAAGTAAGAGCCCGACAAATTAGCCAGCGTCAGATCGCCTTCTTGCGCGTATTGCGCCACATCAGAGCGCACATGGGGCAGGACACTGTCCGAAGGCCGCGCGCCATCGCGATTGCCGGTCAGACGCTTTTTAACCAGGCCCGTGAACACAAGACCCGGGGTCGGTTCGAACCGCGCATAAAGCTCAATCCCGAAATCCGCGCGCAAAGGTGCATCGGGATCAAACAGCGCCACATCCACAAAGGTCCCGATCCCCCAGGAAAAGTCCGGAATCAGATCAGTGTTTTCATCAAGGTTTCGATCTGGTTGCGTGGTATGTTCGATCTGTGCACGCGAAAAGCTATCCCAGGCGTTGTCGGGTTTGAATTCAAGATCCTCAAGATCCGCGCGGCGTAGGACAATCCGTGTGCTTGCCAACCCATTATCGGTGACTGGGATCAGTACAAAGCTGTGAATCGACGCTGGCAGAACCGAGGTCATCAACCGCGCCGTGCGTCCAATTGCTTGTGCGGGATTGGGATAGGTCGGATTGCGGAATTTCACGATAGCCGTGCTGGCTGACACATGTAGGCTTTGCAGCAACAGCCCAGATCCAGCCATAACTTGTGTTAGATTGTCTGTCAGAATCTGCGAACTACCCGGTTGCGTGGTCCAGCCCAGCTTGCCGATATCCGCAGGTGCGCGCCCGGCAATTGGCAAAGGGGCGGGTTCAAGCCCACCTTTTAGCTGCGTCGGCCTTTTAGGGTTTAGCGTATAGCTCAGCTGCAAAGACGCGGTGGTGCCGTACAAGTAACCAGCGCTGACATCCACACCATTTTTGAACCGATACTGCGCGCCGATATTGAATGGTGTCTTGCGATCGAACCCAATGCGACGGGTTTCCAACTCATACGCATCCGACGAATATTCCCCCGCCACACTGAAGCGATCCGTAATATGATACTCTAACCCACCAAACAGAGCCGCATTGCCGCGAAACCAGTGATCTGCATCCAAGCGTCCGGTCTGTCCGCCTGTGGCCTGTTGCGGTCTGGTCTTGAAGCGACCACCAAGAACGCTCAACGGATTGTCAAACCCATCCAGGCTGCCAAAACGACCCCATCCTAAGCCCCCGGTGGCACGAAGCCGTCCAAAGGTTTTGGAAGCGACGATATATTCACCGGAATAGACGCCAGTTCCGCCGAAATCTTGCAGGCCGATCGCAATGGCAGGACGGCGCATCGTTTCTTCGGCGATCAGATAGCGGAAATCAAAGCTACGGTCATAGAAATCGCCAATGCCGACGAAATTATCGATATAAGAATAACGAAACGCCCCGGACAGGCGTGGCGTGATCTGGAAGTGGAATGTATTTCGCTGCGTCTTCGCGAATGCGCCCAGTGTAAAGGATACATCTGCGTCTGCCATTGGGTGTGCCGTTGGCATATCAAACAGGCCTGGGACACCGTAAAGGTTCAAGCTGGTTTGCGGCACTGGCGTGTCAGCACGCCCGGAATGCGCCGCACACAGCCCGACGATCCCAACATACAAAGCCGCATGTCGGGTCTTGCAAAATAGAGTCTTGTCTGCATCCAATGAGAACGCTCCACCACGACAAAAAATATCCCCCGAAATTGGAGTCTTCTGAAAAAGTAAACGAAACGTTAATTTTCTATGCGATTCCTAACGGCTCTTATTCCTGCTATGCGACGCTTCCGGGCGGACCTGGCCCCCATGCAACCATGTGCTGTGATTGGGGATATTCACGGTCGATTGGACCTGCTGAACAAAATGCTGAAGCATCTAGATCACCACATAAGTCCCTCAGATCACGTTATTTTATTGGGTGACTATATTGATCGCGGCACTGAAAGTGCTGCTGTCTTGAAAGACCTGTACGGCCGCAGAAATGATGGCAAATTTGTGACTTTAATGGGGAACCACGAAGCCATGATGATGGCTTTTTTGCAACAGCCCGTTGCGCATGGGGCACGTTGGTTGCGCTATGGAGGATTGCAGACCTTGGCCAGTTTTGAGATCGCGGTCACCCGATCTGCACCGGATGACGCCGAACTGACCCGGATCGCGGAACAGCTAAAAGAGGCGCTGGGCGCCGATATGATCGACTGGCTGACGCAGCTGCCAAAGGTATGGCAAACGGGCAATGTTGCTGTTGTGCATGCAGGTGCGGATCCTGATCGACCAGTCGCAACACAGCCCGACCAAATCCTATTATGGGGGCATGATGCGTTTGGTAAGCGCGCGCGGTCTGATGGTATTTGGGTTGTGCACGGTCACACAATTGTGGACGCACCTATGTCCAAGAATGGTGTGATATCCTTGGACACCGGGGCTTATGCCACGAACAGATTGTCCGCCGCAATCCTAAGTCCCGGGTCGTGTCAGTTTGTAACGGTGCAGTCAGATTAGACGGCTTGGGTGGCGTAAGTTAGCTCGGCCCCGAAAATCACATCCGCATGATCTGCCAGATAAATTCGCAACCACGGCGTAAACCGTTCGGGATAGCGCTGCACTTCGGCCATCAGATCGTGATAGTCGACCCAACGCGTGGCCATGACCTCGTCTGGATTCGGCTGGACTTTGATATCGCGCGTCGTGCGGGCCAGGAAAACGTCCACAACTTCATGCTCAATTAAGCCATTGCCGACCTCAGCGCGATATTCCAAATGATGGCGGTGTTCCGCGATTAAGCCTGTGATGCCAAGCTCTTCGTTCAAACGCCGCTGCGCACAAGCCCCGGGAGATTCATCCCAATCAGGGTGCGTACAGCAGGTATTCGCCCAAAGGCCCGGCGTGTGGTATTTGCCTAAAGCGCGTTGCTGCATCAGCACCTCACGCCCGCGCACCACAAACACGGACACAGCCTTGTGTCGCAGCCCTTTTTGATGTGCTTCCAGCTTTTCCACTGGGATCAGTTCGCCGTTCACCCAGGCCGGGATCATGATGCTCATACGTGTGTGGTCCGAACCAAACCTGTGAGATGTGCCATGTTCTTAATGCCGATTTTGATATGAGCCATGGGACGTGCCTTGACCAACCGCTTGTTCATGTAGGCCTCAAAGGTCAGGCGCTGAACGTCGATATCATGGCACAGCGACACGAACCGTTCGCGGCGGTTATCAGAGCGGTAATACGCGTTTTGCATGGACGCCAGGACCCGAAAGACAGTTTTGTGTTCGCGCATAAACAATTTGCGCGCCAGTTTCAGATCTTTAGCACGACCGGAGGCCAAAGTCGCCGCGCACGCTGTCGCAGCCACGCGGCCCCCGACCATCGCATAGTAAATGCCTTCGCCCGAGGACGGCGCCACAACACCCGCCGCATCGCCGGCTAAGACCACGTCACTGCCATTGTCCCAACGGTCCATCGGTTTCAGTGGGATCGGCGCGCCTTCTTTGCGCAGTGTCTTGCACCCGTCTAACCCCGAGGCCGTGCGCAGGGCAGCGGTCGCGTCTTTAAGGTTCACATCCGGGTTTTCGGTGCCCATGCCAACGCTGGTCGTGCCGCCATGGGGGAAAACCCAGCCATAAAAGTCGGGCGAGATCGCACCGTCATAGATCACATCGCAGCGCATCGGATCATAGATTTCGTTGGCGGCAGGAGCCTCGATAATCTCGTGATAAGCAAATACCAGCGGGATCTTATCGGCGCCTGGCACCTCGGCGATGCCAACACGTGATTTCGCGCCATCCGCCCCGATCACCAGCTTGGTCGACAACTCTTTCTCATCACCGCTGGCCTTATCGCGGTAGATCACGCGGGTGTAGTCCTCTGATCGATCAATCCGAACGAAGGTTCCAACCACATAGTCGGCCCCGGCATTGCAGGCACGATCGCGCAGGAACGGATCGAAGTCCTTGCGATCCACCATTCCAACAAAGCCGTTTTCGATCGGGATATCGACGCTGCGCCCTGTGGGGGAAATCATGCGCGCGGTGTTGACCTTGGTCAGCAACTGGTCGTCACGAATGTCGAAATCTTCCATTAAGCGTGGGGGGATGGCCCCGCCACACGGCTTGATCCGGCCTTCACGGTCCAGCAACACGACTTTGTGGCCCGACCGGACCAGATCTTCGGCAGCTGTTGCCCCGCTGGGGCCTCCGCCTACGACGACTACGTCATACATCTGTCATTCCCCTGGAACTAAGTTTGAATTTGAATTGGATGGTGTGCTTTGCATCACGCGCAGCGCCATCAGGGCTGCGGCTAAAAACAAGGCGGCTTCAAGAATAAAGACACTGCCATAGGCGGTGGCGTCGGGCAGGATAAGACGGGCCAGATCAAGCGTGCCAGTGGCAATCAGCCCGGCCAGACCCGCAGCAATCGCTTGTGCTGCGCCAAATATACCCATCCGAGTGCCAGTGGTTTTTTCATGTGCGGCGGCCAGTTGCATCATGGATCCAATTGCGCCGACGACGAACAAGCCATTTCCCAGCCCCAGAATGACAGTGCAGGGCAGCAGCGCCATGCCGAAGCCCAGCCCGATCAATCCAGCGGCAGACATGACACAGCCCGTCACGGCCCAGAACCTGAGTGAGCCATAGGACAATTGCGCCAACAGCCCTGCCGCGATCATGCCCAGCAAGGACGCGCCATCTTTGCCGCCCGACAGCTTGGTTGAGTCTTCGGGCGTTAATCCATGGATGTGGCCTGCGAAGGGTTCCAGGATTAGCTCGGACAGGTAAAAGGCCAGGATCGACAGGAACACAAAGCCGGTGAATTGGCGCGCCGTCGGATCGGCCCATGTGCTGCGCAGGGCGGTCTTTAGTGGGATATCAGCGGCCATCGGCGCGCGATCTTGTGGCGTTTCGATTTTGATTGTGCCGATGACGGACAGTAAAAACGCGATGCAGGTCACGACCGCGACGACGCCAACCAAGCGTTGCGGGCTGTAAGGTTCAAGCGCGATGCCTGTGCCGACAGAGGCTGCAATGGCCCCAGCGATCAAGAACAGCCAAGCCATAGTGGCCGCAGCCCCTTTGCGCGAACCGGAAACCTGGGCGAGCAGGGCCAGGAATGATGTGCCGGCCGCACCGATGCCCAAACCGATGGCGCAATAGGCGAAAAACCAGATCACGAGGGCCATTGATATCGCGCTTTCGGCGACCCAGATGCCCCAAGCTGCGCCGACGACGCCAAATCCAACCAGCGCTAATCCGCCTAAGATAAACGGCGTACGTCCGCCTTTCGCGTCAGAACGATGTCCCCAAACGGGTCGGGTCAGTTGCACGCCGTAGTGCAAAGCCACCAACAGACCCGGCAACAAAGCAGGCAGGGCCAGCTCAACAGTCATTAAGCGGTTGAACAAGTTCACCGGTAGCGCTGCGAGCCCGCCAATGGCTGCGTTCACCAAGCACAGTCGTATCAAAGTGCGCCAACTGGTCATCAACCAAGCCCCCGTAATGCAAAGGCGGTGATCATCATGCCGGAGACATAAAGCAGCACGCCGGTGCCGTTATACCAGGGTGCCTTGCCCTTGGGGTCTTTGAACATAACGGTCATGGCCCAGAATTGAACCAGCAGAACGGCGGTGACTGCGGCGGCGTGCAGGGGACGTCCCCAGCTAAGAAGCAGGGCAATCACAGCCATTTGTGGCAGGCTCATCACGGTACACGCCACTTGCGCGGCGCGGCGTGGGCCAAGGGTAACGGGCAAGGAATTCAGCCCCATTTGGCGGTCACCTTCCAGCGCTTTGAAGTCGTTCAGCGTCATGATGCCATGTGCGCCGATGCCGTAAAGCACTGCGATAATAAGGACTTCTGGCCTGGGCGCGCCAGCACTTAGGACGGCAGCACCTGTAATCCAAGGGAGGCTTTCATAAGACAAGCCACACAGTCCCGGACCCCACCAGCCAGATTTTTTCAGTCGAATGGGTTCTGCAGAATAGGCCCAAGCAGCCGCAACCCCCAAAAGCGTCGCGCCAAAGCCCCAAGGGCCCAATTGCCAACCGATCATCAACGACAGAACAGACATCGCCAGCGCGATCCAAAGTCCCCAGCGTCCAGGGATGCGGCCCGATGGGATCGGGCGGTTGGGTTCATTGATGGCGTCTACGTGACGGTCACACCAATCATTGGCCGCTTGGCTCATCCCGCACACAACAGGACCGGCCAGCACCACGCCCAACAGCACAAGGTGCCATTGCCCTGACGCAGAACTGCCCGAAGAAATCGCGCCGCACAGGTAGGCCCACATCGGTGGGAACCATGTAACAGGTTTGATCAGCTGCAGCGCTGCCAAGGGGGCCGGGTATCGGCGCAGGTGGTCTGGTGAAGTGACATTCATGTGTCAACTATGTCTGACACTTTGAGTCGTTGCAAGTGTCAGGTTGACTGGACAGCTACCCGTCTTTGCTTAACAGACCGTATTTGCGCAGTTTCACATACAAACTTTGACGAGACAGGCCCAACATCTCGGCCGCGGCAACGCGGTTGTTCTTAGTCAAGGTCACAGCCGTTTCGATGCACATCTTTTCAACGACATCGGTCGTCTCGGCGACGATATCTTTCAGCGAAGCAGACCCGACCAGCTCCATCACATTGCGGTTCCCATCCTCGGGCATAGATGTCCCAGCGGGTCCGCGCACACCTTCAACACGGCTGACATCGCGCATAATAAAGGCCAAGACCGGGCCGGACTGTTCGGTCAGTTTGGTGGCAGAAATCTCAACAGACAGCCGCGCGCCAAGTTCGTTGTCCAGTTTTGTCGCATAGGTGCGCATGTGACCACTGCGATGGGCATTATCGACCAAAACGCCGAGATCGATCTGACCACGTACCAGATATTCACCCATACTTTTGCCGCGAATGTCACCGGCATGGGCCGCGCCAACCAAATCCAAGAAACTGTCATTGGCGGATAGAATCGCGCCTTCACCATCGGCAAAAATAATCGCATCGCTTGTCGCGCGGAATAACGCACTGGCACGACTTGATTCATCGTCGGCCACATGAGGGGCGTCCCCGGCTGGTTTTAACGCGCAGTACAAAATCCGCTGTCCACCGGCGCGAAAGACCGAGGGTTCGATGCTGAGACGGGTGTCCGTGCGCTCGGCTTTGACCTCAACTCGACCGCCACCTTCGGCAAGTGAAGCATTCATCAGACTTTCCATCAACTCGGCCGAGCTGCGATCCGCACAAAGCTGGGCCAATGACGTGCCCGCCGCAGCTTCGCGCTTTACACCCAACAGCCTAGAAGCATTTTCCGAACAATCCGAAATTCGTCCGTCCTGCACGCTGACAAACAAAATTGCCTCATTCGTGCGGGACAACATCACGCGGTAGCGGCTGTCAAATTCACGGCGCGCTTCATAGCCCTGTTCCAATGCGATCTGCGCTTGGACCAATTGTTGCTGAGTCTCGGCAATCGGGCGCAAATCGCGACCCAACATAAGGGCGGTGTTGTCCTGGCCAAAGTGGTGGAATGTATAGCGCACCGGATATTTCCAGGTGGCATTGTCTTCGTGGTTGATCTCGATCGGTTTTATGGCTGTGTGGCCAGATAGATGCGCAGCATGGGCGCGTTGGAACTTGTTGATACTGTCATCAGATATAAATTCGACAACAGGGCGGCCTTCCCAATGGCTTAGATTGCCAAAGCTTTCTGCTGATGGGCTGACGATCACAGAAAGAATAACTGTCGATTGATCCACTACCAGCGCAATATCAGACGCGGCCGCAATGATACTGCTGAGATTTTCTGGTTCTATTAGGGGAACAGCGCCGCTGTTCCAAAAAGTGCTGCCACCCGATTTCATCGTCTTGCCTGATCTGGCATGCGTGTCTGGCGTTGCGTTGTAAACGAGACAACGTCCCGCGCAGATTGCGTAACCAGATCGACGCCAGAAATTTCCTTTGCTTCACCTGTAGATCCGGTAGCACTGCCGCCCAGAACTAAGACTGGCGGACCGGGCAAGATCTTTCGAGCGTTTAAAACAAGTTGTGAAACAGTTTCAAGAGTAGCTCTGCACGAAGCAGTAAACAGAATCGCTTCTGGGGGATCGCACAACACACGCGACGCAAAGTCCGGGGCGCGCTCACAAAAGGACACATCCACACGGACCCCCAAGCGCCGCAGCTGCGCGCCCAGGACAAAAGCCCCAAGCGTGTGCTGTTCGCCCAAAGGCACCGCAATTACCATGTGCATGGCGTTTTCCAGGGGGCGCACAAAGTCCAAGCTTTCGACCGAGGCAATCGATAATAACGCCTGAAGCCGCATACTGCCAACTGTGACGCTGGCAAAATCGATGTCATCTGTTTGCCACATCTCGCCTAAGATCCGCGCAGCAGCTGGGACATAGATGTCAATCACAGCATCGACAGACAGACGATGCCCGCGCATTTCTGTTAGCATTTGATTTGGATCAAAGTCGCCTCGGCTTAAGATGCTACGCATCATGTGATCCAAGATGAACTGACGCGCGCCGGATGGTGTCACACCCTGACGGCGGGTCAGTTCCGTGACAGCCGTCTGGGCCAGTGCCGAAGCCCCTGATGTTTGGCGCGCGGCGCGAAACATGTACGTATCTGGGTCGTCATCTTGCATTAACCGGTCCCCTCTGGGCGTCGGTCGCCCCTGACATAAGGTGTCAACGACTCTCGACAGCAGAGTGCGTCTTTTTTGCACTAAATGTCAAACAGAATAGACAGTTTGCCGTGATCTGTAAGGTAAACTTGTCAAAATCAGCAATTTTTGAACAGGTCAAGACTAATTTGTAAACTGAACTTCTTGCTAAAGTGTAAGTTCAGATTGACACTTTTGCTGCGCTCGTTACTCTTGGGATACCAATCAGAGGGGGCTGATCCGCAATGTTGCAAGGATCCAGCAGACAAACAGTGCCCATGGGCTTGTACACCGCTGAAGAGCGCGCGCGCCGAGATCAGTCCATGTGGACACTCGTCCAGGGTGTTCTGGCGCCCGTACAATTTGTCGTCTTTTTGGTCTCGCTGGGGCTGGTACTGCGCTACCTATTCACAGGCGCGGGATATGAAGCGGCGACCTTGTCGATCCTGGTCAAAACTGGCTTCCTTTACCTGATCATGATCACTGGTGCGATTTGGGAAAAAATCGTTTTTGGTCAATATCTTTTCGCCCCTGCTTTCTTTTGGGAAGACGTCTTTTCCTTTGCGGTTATCGCTCTGCACACTGCCTATCTTTGGGCGCTGTTCACGGGCGCGTTGAGCCCGGTTCAGCAGATGTGGTTGGCCCTGGCCGCTTACGCCGCTTACGTAATCAACGCCGTGCAATTTGTCCTGAAACTACGGGCCGCGCGCCTGCAAATGGCCGAGGTTCCCGCATGACTGAACTGCCCCGCATGACCGGATCTGGCTGCACAAACACCCCGATTCTCAAGCAACGCGGCCAACGCGAGGTCTTTTGCGGTTTGACCGGAATCATCTGGCTGCACCGGAAAATGCAAGACGCGTTTTTCTTGGTGGTCGGATCGCGGACCTGCGCCCATTTGCTCCAATCCGCCGCTGGCGTGATGATTTTCGCAGAACCCCGATTCGGTACAGCGATTCTTGAAGAGACCGATTTGGCAGGACTGGCCGATGCGCAGGACGAACTGGACAAGGTTGTTGATGAACTGCTCGCGCGCCGCCCCGATATCAAACAACTCTTTCTGGTCGGGTCGTGCCCGTCCGAAGTGATCAAATTGGATCTTGCCAAAGCCGCCGAACGCATGAGCATCCGGCACGCCCCATCCGTCCGCGTGCTAAACTTCTCAGGCTCAGGTATCGAAACGACATTCACCCAAGGCGAAGACGCCTGCCTCGCCTCAATGGTCCCAGTTCTCCCTGAAACGCCAGACCGCCAGCTTGTGCTGGTTGGCGCTTTACCAGACGTCGTTGAAGAACAGGCCGTCTCTTTGCTGACCGCGATGGGAATCGGTCCCATAAAAGTGCTACCCGCCCCGCGTCTTGATAGCGATCTGGGTCTGGGTGCCGGGACCGTGTTCGCGCTGACACAACCCTTCTTGGGCGACACTCACGCCGAGCTAGAACGCCGTGGCGCACGCCATCTGCCCGCACCCTTCCCCTTCGGCGAAGAAGGCACCACAGCCTGGCTTGCAGCCATCGCCGAAGAATTCAATGTCGATAAAGAAACATTCGACCGCGTTACAGAAGCTCCTCGTGCCCGTGCCCGCAAAGCAGTTGCGCAGGCCGCCGAAACACTCAATGGCAAATCCATCTTTTTCTTCCCCGACAGCCAACTGGAAATCCCACTGGCCCGCTTCCTAACCCGTGAATGCGGCATGACCGCCATCGAAGTCGGCGCGCCCTTCATTCACAAAGCTGTCGTTGGTCCAGATCTGGCACTGCTCGCCGAAGGCCCGACCTTGTCCGAAGGTCAAGACGTTGATTTACAACTCGATCGCTGTCGCACTGCCCGCCCGGACTTAACTGTCTGCGGCCTCGGCTTGGCAAACCCGCTGGAAGCAGACGGCCTAGCCACAAAATGGGCCATCGAATTGGTCTTCACGCCCGTGCATTTCTACGAACAAGCAGGCGATCTTGCTGGCCTTTTTTCGCGCCCCATCCGACGCAAGTCGCTTTTGCAAATGGACATGGACACTGCCGCTTCACTTAGCCCCAAAAACTCTGGGGGAGAGGCGCAGCCTCGGGGGCAAAGCCCCATGGAGGTTACATCATGAAGCTGACAGTCTGGACATATGAAGGCCCCCCCCACGTGGGCGCAATGCGCGTCGCCACTGGGATGAAAGGCTTGCATTACGTGTTGCACGCGCCACAAGGCGACACATACGCGGATCTGCTTTTTACAATGATCGAACGTCGCGATCACCGTCCGCCGGTCACCTACACGACCTTCCAGGCGCGGGATCTTGGCAGCGATACGGCCAACCTTTTCAAAACCGCGCTGCTTGATGCCTATGAGCGGTTCAAGCCCGAAGCATTGATCGTCGGCGCGTCCTGCACTGCCGAACTGATCCAGGATGATCCCGGCGGCATGTCTGAAATGATGGATTTGCCTGTGCCGACCATCCCTTTGGAATTGCCCTCCTATCAGCGCAAAGAAAACTACGGTGCGGACGAAACATTCTATCAAATCGTTAAAGCGCTGGCTAAACCGATGGCGCGAACTCAGCAGATCACGGCGAATTTGATCGGGCCCACAGCACTTGGCTTTCGCCACCGAGATGACATCACCGAAATCACGTCTCTCCTATCCGATATGGGGATAAGCGTGAATGTGGTCGCGCCCATGACGGCTACTCCCTCCCAAGTTAAGACCATGGGCGCGGCGCATTTCAACGTGTTGATGTATCCCGAAACGGCAGAAAGTGCTGCGCGCTGGATGGAGCAAGAGCTGCGCCAACCTTTCACAAGAACCGTTCCAATTGGCGTCGGCGCAACTCGGGATTTCGTGAATGAAGTCGCGCAAATAACCGGTGTTGCACCTTATCTCGATGACAGCCGCCTTCGCTTGCCATGGTATTCGAAATCCGTGGACAGCACCTACCTAACGGGCAAGCGCGTGTTCATCTATGGCGATGGCACCCATGTCAAAGCCGCCGCGCGAATCGCACGCGATGAAATGGGCTTCGAGGTCGTCGGCATTGGCTGTTACAACCGTGAAATGGCGCGGGACATCCGGGCTGTTGCGCGTGATTTTGGGGTCGAACCGACCATCACGGACGACTACCTAGAAGTCGAACGCACCATCGAAACGCTTGCCCCCGAGATGATCCTGGGCACTCAGATGGAACGTCATATCGGCAAACGTTTGGGCATCCCTTGCGCGGTGATTTCCGCACCCGTTCATGTGCAGGATTTCCCCGCGCGGTACTCACCGCAAATGGGGATTGAGGGCGCGAATGTGATCTTTGACACGTGGGTACATCCGCTGGTCATGGGGCTGGAAGAGCATCTTCTGACGATGTTCCGCGAAGATTTTGAATTCCACGACGAGGCCGGACCGTCGCATCATGGCGGCAAAGCCAAAGAGCGCACGCCCGAGGTCGCAAATGATTCGGTCCCTGCGCAGCCATCCAACGTGATTTGGCTCAGTGACGCCGAAAAAGAGCTGAAGAAAATTCCGTTTTTTGTGCGTGGCAAAGCGCGACGCAACACAGAGTCCTTTGCAGCCCTGAAAGGCGTGCAGGAAATCAGCGTCGATACATTGTACGAAGCTAAGGCCCATTATGCGCGATGATCTGATGACATCTTCGGGTCGTCTGCCCGGTTATCGCGTGGTGATTATCACGCTGGACAGTCACGCTGCAGGTCCTGCGCGACGCGCGATGGAAAAGCTGTTGCCGGACTATCCCGGTCTCGACATTTCAATCCATGCGAGTGCGGAGTGGGGTGAAACCCCCGGTGCGTTCGAAGCGGCTAAAGAAGCGGTGTTAAGCGGCGACATAATCGTCTCCAACTTGTTGTTTTTGGAAGAACACGTGTCGCGGATCTTGCCTTACCTTGAAGCCCGCAGGGACGAATGTGATGCGATGATCGGTGTGATTGCCGATGCTTCTATCGTGAAACTGACCCGCATGGGCAGTCTTGACATGATGGCCCCTCAGTCCGGTGCGATGCGACTGATGAAAAAGCTGCGCGGCTCGTCGAAACCCAGCAGTTCCAACGGCGCGGACAAGATGAAGCTGCTGCGCCGCTTGCCCAAAATCCTGAAATTCGTCCCCGGTAAGGCGCAAGATCTGCGGGCTTGGTTCCTGACCATGCAATATTGGCTGGGCGGGTCTGACGACAATGTCGAATCCATGCTGCGGTTCTTGCTAAACCGGTATGCGGACAGTGCCGACTGGGTCAAAGCGCCGGACGCGGCTGAGCCGATCGATTACCCCGATGTGGGGCTCTATCACCCTGATTTGCCGCAACGCATCACCACGGATCTGACCGATTTGCCGCAACCGGCGGGCCATACCTACACCGTTGGGTTGTTGATGATGCGCTCTTATGTGTTGTCCTCAGATACCGCGCATTATGATGGCGTCATTCGCGCGTTTGAGGCTAAAGGCATCCGCGTGATCGCGTCCTTTGCTGGTGGTTTGGATGGACGCCCGGCGATTTCCCAATTTCTACGCGGTAATATCGACGCCTTTGTGTCTTTGACAGGGTTTAGTCTGGTCGGTGGCCCTGCTTATAATGACAATGCCAGTGCTATCGAAGTGCTGCGCGATTTGGATATTCCCTATATCGCCGCGCATCCGTTGGAATTCCAAACCTTGGGTCAATGGGCGGATAGTCCGCAAGGGCTGGGGCCCATCGAAACGACAATGCTGGTTGCGCTGCCTGAACTGGATGGGGCCACCAACCCCACCGTGTTTGCTGGGCGTCATGGCGAAGATGGGTGCGCTGGATGTCGCCACATGTGTCAGCGTAGTGTCGAATTAAAGGCTATGGCCCCCTGTTTAGAGCGGATCGATAGCTTGGTCGAAAAGACCCTGCGGATGGCGCAGCTGCGGCGGAAACAAAACGCGGATAAGAAAGTCGGCATCGTGTTGTTTGGCTTTCCCCCAAATGCAGGTGCTGTCGGAACGGCGGCCTATTTGTCTGTGTTCGAAAGTCTGCAAAACACGTTGATTAGGCTCAAATCCGAAGGCTATGACGTAGACGTTCCCGCCGATGTAGATGCTTTGCGTGCCCGTGTGCTTGAGGGCAATGCCAAGACCTATGGTCAAGAAGCCAATGTCGCCGCCCACGTGGATGCTGATACGATTGTGCGTCAAACCCCGCCGCTGAGTGCGATCGAGGCCGTTTGGGGCCCCGCGCCTGGACGTTTGCAGTCCGATGGGCGTGGTGTCTTTGTGTTGGGTGAAAATTTTGGCAATGTCTTCGTCGGCGTGCAACCTGCCTTTGGCTACGAAGGCGACCCAATGCGGTTGCTCTTTGAAAAAGGGTTTGCCCCGACGCATGCCTTTGTCACCTTTTATCTGTGGCTGAAGAACCAGTTTCAAGCAGACGTTATTCTGCATTTCGGTATGCACGGCGCCTTGGAATTCATGCCCGGCAAGCAGGCAGGCTTGGGAGCGCGCGATTGGCCAGATCGTTTGATTGGCGAAATGCCGAATGTCTATTTATATGCGTCTAACAATCCGTCTGAGGCGACCTTGGCCAAGCGTCGGTCTGGTGCTGTGACTGTGACTCATTTGACGCCACCTTTGTCACAAAGCGGTCTCTATAAAGGACTGCTTGAGCTTAAAGACAGTCTGACGCGCTGGCGCGGCTTGGACAAAGACGCGCATGAGCGGGCAGAGCTTGAAGCCCTGATTTCCGAGCAAGCCGATGCTGTCGATATGGACGGCACCGCGCCTCAGGATCTGTGGCTTAAGCTGCTGGAAACCGAAGATGCGCTGATCCCCGATGGGTTACACGTTGTTGGTGAGGCCTTAAGCGATACCGCGCGTTCCGAATATCTGGACCTGATCGATGCCTCGGGCGAGGTGCGTGATAGTCTGGATGCTTTGTTGCGGGCCGACAGCGAAATGTCCGGCCTGATGAAGGCTCTAAATGGGCAATATATTGACCCTGTCCCCGGCGGAGACCTGATCCGTTCGACCGATGTTCTGCCCGCAGGCCGTAATATCCATGCCTTTGACCCGTTCCGGATGCCCACTGAATTCGCGATGCGCGATGGCGCCAAGCAAGCTGAATTGCTACTGAAAACACATCAAAGCCTGCCACGATCCGTTGCGCTGGTGCTGTGGGGATCTGACAATATCAAATCAGATGGTGGTCCGATTGCTCAGGCTTTGGCGCTGATGGGTTGCAAGCCGCGTTTTGACAGTTTTGGCCGTTTGTCCGGTGCAGATCTGATCCCGTTGGCAGAATTGGGTCGGCCCCGAATAGACGTGATTATGACCCTATCCGGTATTTTTCGCGATCTTTTGCCTTTGCAGACCCGCATGTTGGCAGAAGCTGCCCTGCGATGTGCTCAGGCCGATGAGCCGCTTGATCAGAATTTCATTCGTGCCCATGCGCTGGCCTATGCCGACAAAATGGGCTGCGATCTGGAAACTGCATCCTTGCGCGTCTTTTCAAATGCCGAAGGTGCCTATGGGTCTAATGTTAACCAATTGGTCGATTCCAGTGCCTTTGGGGACGAGGACGAACTGGCTGACGCCTATCAAGCGCGCAAAAGTTTCGCCTATGGCGTCGATGGCAAATGTGCTGCGAACCCAGAATTGCTGCAAAAGGCCTTGGCCGATGTTGAGCTGGCCTATCAGAACCTAGAATCGGTCGAACTTGGGGTCACAACAGTCGATCATTACTTCGACACGCTCGGCGGGATTTCTCGGGCGGTCAAACGGGCGCGTGGCGGCGAAGAGGCGGCCGTCTATATCGGCGATCAAACCCGCGGCACAGGCAAAGTCCGCACCTTGAAAGACCAAGTGGCCTTGGAAACCCGCTCACGCAGTTTGAACCCGAAATTCTTTGAAGGCCTGCTGAAACATGGCGCGGAAGGGGTTCGTCAAATTGAAGCCCAAGTCACCAACACAATGGGTTGGTCTGCGACGACAGGCCAGGTCGATGATTGGGTCTATCAGAGGATATCAGAGACTTTTGTGCTGGATGAAGAGATGCGTCAGCGGATCGCAGATCTAAACCCAGTGGCGTCATCCCGTATGGCCAATCGTCTGTTGGAAGCGTCGGACCGGAACTATTGGACCCCGGATGCAGAGACCCTGGAAGCGTTGCAAAACGCTGCAGATGCAATCGAAGACCAGATGGAAGGGATCGCCGCGCAATGACGTATTTTGCCCCCCATTCTGACTGTTGGAACACTGTGCCAAGCGTTGGCGCGTTCGTAAAACTCAAGTGCGTAGAGAAAAAGGAGGGGTCGTAATGGCACCACTAGATCGGGCCGCTCCGCCGGTTCTTAAAGGCCAAGATGGTGAAGGATCGGTGCAAGTGCACCAGGACGACGCTATGAAGATTGAAGGCGCGAAAGTGTTTTCCGTTTATGGCAAAGGAGGCATCGGTAAATCGACGACCTCGTCCAACTTGTCTGCGGCGTTTTCGATGCTGGGCAAGCGGGTGTTGCAAATCGGATGTGATCCTAAGCACGACAGTACCTTTACTCTAACTGGACAATTGCAGCCCACCGTGATCGACATTCTCAAAGAGGTCGATTTTCACCCAGAAGAGCTGCGCCCCGAAGATTTCGTGACCGAAGGCTTTAATGGTGTGAAATGCGTCGAAGCCGGTGGGCCGCCCGCGGGCACGGGCTGTGGTGGGTATGTTGTCGGTCAAACTGTCAAACTTTTGAAGCAACACCACTTGTTAGAGTCTACTGATGTCGTGATTTTTGACGTTCTGGGCGATGTGGTGTGCGGTGGCTTCGCCGCGCCCTTGCAGCATGCGGATCGGGCCTTAATTGTCACTGCGAATGACTTTGACAGCATCTATGCGATGAACCGGATTATCGCAGCGGTGAAAGCCAAATCCAGCAACTACAAGGTCCGTTTGGCGGGCTGTGTGGCGAACCGGTCTAAAGATACGGATGAGGTTGATCGCTATTGTGACACGGTTGGGTTCAAGCGTATCGCACATATGCCCGACGTGGATGCCATTCGTCGGTCGCGTTTGAAGAAAAAGACCCTGTTCGAAATGGATGAAGAGGAAGATATCATCCATTGCCGCGCGGAATATATCCGCCTGGCGGAAACGTTGTTTGCAGGAACGGACCCCTTGGCGCCCGCACCCATGGAAGATCGTGATATCTTTGAATTGTTGGGGTTCGACTGATGGCAGACGGCACCCGGGATATGTCTTTGGTCAGGGTCGCGCAGTCTACGCGCGGCTCGGATGCTTATGACCTGACGCGAGATCGGGTTGAGACGTATTTTGACAAAACCGCCACCAAGACTTGGGAAGCCCTGACCTCGGACGCACCTGTGTCTAAGATCCGCCAAACGGTGCGCGCGGGTCGTGATGATATGCGCGCTCTGATGCTGTCTCGACTACCTTTGGACTTGACGGGATTGCGTGTCTTGGATGCTGGCTGCGGGGCGGGTCAAATGACCGAACAATTGGCTCTAAAAGGCGCAGATGTGGTGGCAATCGACATCTCGCCCAGTTTGGTTGATGTCGCGCGAAAGCGCCTGCCGGATGCTTTGCAGGAACGTGTCACCTTCCTATCCGGTGATATGCTGTCCGAGGACTTGGGTGCGTTCGATCATGTGATCGCAATGGACAGCCTGATTTACTATTCAGCAGATGATATTGTCGCGTCGCTGAGCGGCTTGATGTCGCGGGTCTCGGGATCTGCAGTCTTTACCGTCGCGCCGCGTACGCCATTATTGATGGCAATGTGGTATGCTGGTAAGCTATTTCCGAAACAGGATCGTAGCCCCGTTATGATCCCACACAACGAAAAAACACTAAATAGAGCCACAAATTCGGCATCAGCTGCCTACTCGATCCGTTCTGTAGGTCGAGTAAGTTGCGGGTTTTATATTTCGGAAGCGATGGAGGTGCGCGCGTGAGCGCCATCCGTGCACATAAGTTAAAGCACTTGTCGTTGCGCGCGCTGCCTTTCTCGGATGCGGCCAGTGCCGAATTGCCGATGGGTCAACTTCTTCGGCTGTCTTTGTTTCAGATTTCTGTTGGTATGGCCTCTGTCATGCTGCTTGGCACACTGAACCGGGTCATGATTGTAGAGCTGTCTGTACCAGCCATGATCGTCGCCTTTATGGTTGCCCTTCCAGTGCTTATTGCGCCTTTTAGAGCCCTATTAGGTTTCCGCTCAGACACATATCGCAGCGCGATTGGGTGGAAACGCATTCCTTACATTTGGTTCGGATCGCTCTGGCAGTTTGGCGGTTTGGCGGTGATGCCCTTTGCGCTGCTGGTTCTTGGCGGCGATGTCTATCATCAAGTGCCCTTTGCGGGGCAAGTGTTGGCTGCATTGGCATTTCTGATGACTGGTTTGGGTCTGCACATGACGCAGACTGCCGGTCTGGCTTTAGCTTCGGATCGCGCCACAGACGAAACGCGCCCCCGGGTTGTGGCGCTGCTCTACGTGATGTTCCTGGTTGGTATGGGCATTTCTGCTGTGATCATCGGCACCTTGTTGGCGGATTATTCCAGTTTGCGTTTGATCCGCGTGGTTCAGGCGGCCGCTGTGATTGGCGTTGTTCTGAACTTGATCGCGCTTTGGAAGCAAGAATCTGTGCGCCCGATGACCAAGTCCGAACGCGAAGCACCGCGGCCGTTGTTCCGGGACGCTTGGAATGATCTGATGTCGGGCGGAAATGCGGGGCGTTTGTTGGCCTGTGTGTTTGTCGGAACGATGGCCTTCAACATGCAAGATGTTTTGTTAGAGCCATATGGCGGTGAAATCTTAGGCTTGTCCGTTTCCGCAACAACGTTCCTGACCGCGCTTTGGGCGTCCGGAGCATTGGTCGGCTTTATCCTTGCTGGCCAACGCTTGGCAGTCGGCTCTAACCCTTATCGTTTGGCCGCTGGTGGACTTCTTGCCGGGATCTGGGCGTTTACTTTGGTAATTTTCGCAGCGCCAATGCAAGCCAGCGCGTTGTTTTACATAGGTGCCACGCTGATCGGATTTGGCGGCGGACTGTTTGCCGTATCCACCTTGATGGCCGCGATGGCGATGCCATCGACAGGGGTTGCCGGACGCGGTTTGGCGCTTGGTGCTTGGGGCGCTGCGCAAGCGACGGCTGCGGGTCTATCCATGGCGATTGGTGGTACATTTCGCGACTGGCTTGGCGCGATTGCCGAATCTGGCGCTTGGGGCGAAGGTTTGAATACGCCCGCCGCTGGATATGCTTTTGTTTACCATACCGAGATTGGCCTGCTTTTCGTCACTCTCATCATCCTGGGTCCGCTTGTGCGCACAGCTGGCCCCCCTCTTAGACCCGATCCGCAGGCGGCAAAACTGCGGTTGATGGATCTGCCCACATGACTCATTCCAGAAGGACGCACACATGACTGGAACTTTCTTTGGCGAATTCGATTTAGCCAGCCTGACGCTTTGGCTGTTTTATATCTTCTTTGCGGCTCTGATTTTCTACATCCAACGCGAAAACATGCGCGAAGGGTATCCGATGACCGACGATGACGGGGAAGAAGCCGCGAACCAGGGTCCGTTTCCTGTCCCTGGTGATAAAACGTTTCTGCTGCCCCATGGCAAGGGTGAGCTGACAGTCCCATCCGCACAACGCCCGGATCGCGATGATATCGCAATGGCGCGCACGGGGCCCGGCAATGGCTTTCCCCTGGAACCCACGGGCGATCCGTTAGTCGACGGAATTGGCGCTGCCGCTTGGGCCAATCGCGAAGACGCGCCGGAACTGGACGGACATGGTCATCCAAAACTGGTGCCCATGGTTGCCGCCGAGGCGTTTTCGGTTGCCACGGGCCTTGATCCACGTGGTCTGCCAGTGATGTCAGGTGACGGTGAAATCGTAGGCCGTGTGACAGATATGTGGGTCGATGAACCCGAACAGATGGTCCGTTATATTGAGATGGATATAGACCCTAAATGGGGATCTGGTAGCCGTTTGATCCCGCTGACCCTGGCTCGGATCTTGTGGAACCGGGTGCAGGTTAAATCGCTGTATGGGGAACATTTTGAGGCCATTCCTAAACATGCCTCGCCCCGTCAAGTTACGAAACTCGAAGAGGATAAAATCAGCGCCTATGTGGGTGGCGGCAATCTCTATGCCGACATCAAACGCCAGGAACCGCTCCTGTAATCCAAGCAATCGCAACCCATCAAAGGAGGAGTGCGCATGCCTCATGATGACTTTGAAGTCGAGCCCGTCCCAGGGCTTCCCGAAACGCCCCCCAAGGGGGAAGAAATCCTTTGGCAAGGCAAACCTGATTGGTGGGCTCTAACGCAAGAAGCACTGAGTTTCTGGTGGGTCGCGGGGTATTTTGGCCTGCTAACAGCTTGGCGGTTTGTGTCTGTGATGGATCTGATGCCGCTGGGTCAAGCTATCGCGGCGGCTTTGCCGTTTGTCATTTTGGGCGGGATCGTCTGTGGACTTTTGGCTTTGTTTGGGTGGAGTCAGGCGCGATTGACGATGTATACGATCACCTCTGCGCGGGTTGCGATGCGGATTGGTGCGGCTTTAACGGTCACTTTGAACATCCCATATCGTCAGGTGTCTAACGCGTCGCTGGATCTGCGCAGCTCAGGAACTGGTAC